>NZ_CP045652.1:3087804-3396584 GCF_009557615.1 Sphingobacteruim zhuxiongii | reverse complement strand
TCACGTCGCGTACAACGCCCTCGAGGTTGGCAAGTGAATCCGTTTATCAATATGTCGGATGAACAGAATTTTATGCAAGGGAATCCAAACTTATTGCCAGAAGATATTCATGCGATGGAATTAGGGTTTTCCAAATTCTATGATAAGTGGAATTTTGTAGCTTCGGCATTCTATCGTCATGTAAATGACCAAGTACAACCTGTACTTTATGATCCGTCGATGATTGCTGACATTGTTGGTGATCGTACGAATGTAAATTATTCTAAATGGGAAAACGCATCCGATATGGATGTTGTGGGATTTGAATTAATTTCCAAAGTTAACTTGACTAACTGGTGGGATGTTACAGGAAACTTAAACTTATCATCTATTAAATTTAATCCTAAACCTGGATTGGGATTGAACGAACGAGAGTCATTTAGTTGGAATGGTAATTTGACAACCAATTTGAAATTTACACCTACTTTCTCTGCGCAGATACGTGGAGATTATCGCAGTGGAATGAAAACTATGCAAGGGCAAATGGAAGCGATGAAGGGTATTGATGTAGCGGTTAAAAAAGATATTCTAAAGAAAAAGGGAACTTTGAGTTTAAACGCTCGTGATGTTTTCAATTCCAGAAAATTTGAAATGAAGAACTATTTGGCGGATCGTCAAATGCATTTTTCTCACCGTTGGATGCGTCGAATGGTGACGCTATCTTTCTCTTATCGATTTGGAATTCAAGATCTAAATAAGAAAGAAAAAAGAGAACAAAATGATATGGGCGACATGGAAGGTCAGCAATTTTAGGTCTTGGATTTACAATATGTTTCACTAAATTTAGCCTTTCAACTTAATCAACTAATGACTATGAAAAGAAATTTTGGGTATGTGTTAATCAGTATTCTTGGATTGACATTAGGTTCATGTGCTACTAAATCAACGACAACAGCGCCTCAAGCGCAACCAGCGTATGAACTGAATAATCTCCCTAAAGTAGAGCTTAAAGATTTTAAGAAGAATTCTTCTGGTGCCTATGTGTTATTCGATGGCTCTTCATTAAATGGGTGGAGAGGTTACAATAAAGATCATGTCCCAACGAAATGGGCAATTGATAATGGTACTTTGAAATTTTCTAAAGCACCAGGTGGCAATGCGAAGGCTGAAGGTGGTGATATTATTTTTGCGCATGACTTTAAGAATTTTGAATTAGAATTCGAATGGAAGATTTCTCATGCAGGTAATTCAGGAGTATTCTTCCTAGCAAAAGAGGTTAAAAATCAACCTATTTACATTTCGTCTCCTGAATATCAATTGCTGGATAACCAAAATCATCCTGATGCTAAACAAGGCGTCGACGGCAACCGTAAATCAGCTTCTTTGTATGATATGATTCCTGCAAAACCGCAAAATGCATTCCCTGCAGGTGAATGGAATAGAGCTAAGATTGTAGTCAATAAAGGAAAAGTTACGCACTACCAAAATGATGAAAAAGTAGTTGAGTACGATTTATGGTCAACTTCTTGGACAGAACTATTACAAACTAGCAAATTCAGTAAAGAGAAATGGCCATTAGCCTTCGAATTGTTAAATAACGTTGGAGGGAAGAGTAAATCCGGTGTAATCGGGTTTCAAGATCATGGCGATGATATCTGGCTTAGAAATGTAACAGTAAAAGTATTATAATGAAGAGACAGCTTCATATTTGGAAAGAGAGCTTTTTAAGTTCTCTTTTCTTGCTTGTGACAGTAAGTAGTTTAATGGCACAAAGTATCAGTTGGCATAATCCGTTAGTTGAAACTGCTTTGCAAGGACGTACTGCGGCCTTAAAAATAGAAGATGGTTATGCACGATTACCTCAGTATTTGAAATCGGAAGTTCGTGAACCCGTTTGGTACTTGGGACAACAAGCGGCAGGAATTTATATAGAATTCGATTCGAATTCGCCTGAAGTGTTTGTGCGTTATAAAGTAAAAAATGCGCTAAATATGCCGCATATGCCAACTACCGGAGTCAGTGGTGTTGATCTTTATGCTCAGGGCAAAAACAAGCTGAATTGGAAGTGGTCATTTGGCAAATACAAGTTTGCAGATACAATTACCTACACCTATGAAAATCTTGCCGTTGAGTCTGCTGGCAATAAATATAGACTGTATCTTCCTTTGTACAACGCGGTAGACTGGATGGAAATCGGTGTGAAGGATGGCGCAAGTTTCGAGTTTAAGAGAAATACGGAAAAGCCGATCATTGTGTATGGTACTTCTATAGCTCAGGGGGCATGTGCAACACGTCCTGGGTTAGGATGGACGAATATGCTTGGTCGTAATTTTACACAACCTGTAATTAATCTGGCGTTTTCAGGAAATGGTCGTCTAGAGCAACCTATTCTAGACTTAATCAATGATGTTGATGCAGCAGCTTATTTGCTTGATTGCATACCGAATTTGGCGTTAACAAAAGATCGATCAGCTGATGACTTAAAGAAGCTTATCATCAATGCTGTAGCGACATTACGTAAGAATCATCCAAAAACACCTATCATGTTGATGGCACATAGTTCAAGTGAGGTGCCAGGCATTATGAGTAAGACGAACCTTTCAGAATATGGATCTTCTTCCGTTGTTGCCTTTGAAACTTTCAAAGAAATAAAAGTTAAAGGAGATCGAAATATTTATTGGGTCTCTAGCCAAGATATTGGTTTTGATATCGAATCGACTGTAGATTATGCGCATCCTAATGATATTGGGATGAAGAAAATATCAGATGCCTACACAAAACTTCTTCGAAAGATTCTGTAGATCGTATTAAATATTAAAGTTTAAAAAGACAGGTTCAAGTTTGAGCCTGTCTTTTTTTGTTCATTTAATTTCTTGAGATAATCTCGATACTGTTCGTTATCAGTTGATTATCATTTCATTTTGAAGCAATGCAGGATGCCTATATCTTCGATGTCTATATAATTTGAAATTAATTCTACTTTTTTACTAAGGTTTCTATATGAATACCGTTTCTAGTGAAATTATTAATAGCCAATGTATAATCTTGATGAAATAGTATTGCTTCTCCAGAAGCGAATTGACGGCAGCATCAGTAAAGAGGAAACTTCCATACTTGATGCCTGGGCTGCCGGGAATCCGCATTCTCAACAAATATTAGACAAGATTGATGAAGATGGACAACTGTGGGATGATCTGGTGCAGAAGATTGAGTTAGATCAATCTGATGAGTCATCCTGGGATAGTCGCTTACAAGAACAAACGAGGCAAAAGATAAGGAGCGATAATTCGCTTTCAAATCCTACGAAAACATTGCGATTTCCATGGTTTAAAGTAGCATGTTCGTTCTTATTGATCTGTACATTGTCTTATCTTTTTTTTCATTACCAAAATGAGAAGTCTAATTCTAACATAGAAATCGTAAGTGAAATTCCTAACCCCTCGTCGCGTGCTATTCTTCGATTAGATAATGGTAAGATCATTGAGTTAAATGCCGAGAAGTCTGGCTTGCGGATGGGAGATGATTTATCCTACGTTGATGGCTCTGCTATCTCTGATGCTAAAGGTATTGGCACTGTTCAAATGTTGAGTTTGGAAGTACCAAAGGGAGGAACATATCAATTAGTCTTGTCTGATGGAACGAAGGTTTGGTTGAACTCCGGTAGTAAATTGCGGTATCCATTGAAATTTAAATCTGAAGAACGACATGTTGAACTTGTTGGTGAGGGTTATTTCGAAGTACAAGCAAAGAAACATTTAACTGCGGGAGCTGAGACTCCAGTTCGTACGCCTTTTTCAATTAAGACTAAGAATCAGGTTATCGAAGTTTTAGGTACTGCTTTTAACGTTGAAGCATATGAAGACGATGCACATGAAAAAACAAGTTTGTTGCATGGAAAAGTACGTGTCCTATATGGAAATAAGCGAGCGAATAGCATGGATTTAAGTCCTGGAGAACAATCTACTACCCAAATGGGTGCTGTCGTCAAGTCTACTTTTAATCCGGAAGACATCCTTGGTTGGAAAGACGATATGTTCGTATTCAATAACACGGATCTTAATCAAGCATTAAAAGTACTTAGTAGATGGTATGATTTCGATGTATTCTATGAAGGCGATATTCCTCAATCGCAGTTTTTCGCGGAGATGAAGCGCTCAAATAAGCTATCCACAGTATTAAAGACATTAGAAAAAGGAGGTGTAAAGTTCAGAATGGAAAAACAAAACAACCGTTTTCGGTTGGTCGTGAAAAAGTAATGATTTCGAAAAGAGTCCAAATAGTGCTGCCACACTATCTGGACGTTATCTAAATCGATTACATGCTCAATTGGGCAGTAGGAAAGCCAATTAAAAGTAATAAAACAATTTAAACCACTTAAAATTATGATTTTTTATTCAATTGTTAAAGATCGGATTCGGTCTTTAGGAAAGCCATTTTTACTAGCCATGAAATTAATAGTCATATTAACTTTCTTGAATATCTGCACCGTTATGGGGAACGGACTCGCACAACAGGTTACCTTAAAAGGAGAGGGCATCACATTGGTGCATGCCATGCGAAGTATTCAGCACCAAACAGGTAAGCAGTTTTTTCTGAATGGGCGTAAGCTTGCCGAGCTACGTGTCAATGTAAACGTGAAGTCTATGGATCTACCATTGGCTTTGGAATCGATGTTGAAAGGGAAACCTGTTTCTTGGGAGATGCAGGATGATATTATCGTTATTAAACCAAGTTCTTCCAATGCTGGAAAAGGATTGGTCGCTACACAAAATATCGAGCTTAGCCCAGTAGCTATACAAGAGCGAACGGTACAAGGGGTGATTAGTTCTGATGCAGGTCAACCACTAGCTGGAGTGACTGTCGCAATAAAAAATACGGCTGCCGCGATTTCTACAAATGAAAGGGGCGAGTATTCACTTTCCTATTCGGTTCAAAATCCTATTCTCGTTGTTAGTTTGATGGGGTTTTCTAGTAAAGAAGTCGCAGTTGCTAATCGTACAACGGTTAATATTAATTTATCGGAATTGGTAGATGATCTTGATGAGGTTGTCGTGGTTGGGTATGGTAAACAGAAGAAAATTAATTTAACAGGTTCTGTTGCGACTATAAGTGGAGATGAAATTGCGAAAACACCGACGAACAACTTGTCAAATGCCATTGGCGGAAGAATGCCAGGAGTATCTTCTGTCAATTCGGATGGGCGTCCAGGAAATGGTTCGACAATTCGAGTTCGCGGATTAAGCACTTTGAATGATAACAATCCACTTGTTGTTGTTGATGGTGTTGTTCGTTCGGATGGCTTTGGTAACATTGATCCAAATGAAGTAGAGAATATCTCTGTTCTAAAGGATGCTTCTGCAGCTGCGGTATATGGAGCGAGAGCAGCAAATGGCGTTATCTTAATAACGACAAAACGAGGTAAAGTCGGAAAACCAGTCTTAACCTATTCAGGTATGGTAGGTCTGCAAGAACCAACACAATATCCAACGTTAATGAACGCCTACGATTATGGTGTAGCTAGAAATCAAGCTTTCTATAATCAAGGATACGATCCTAGTAATCCAATTCAAGCTAATAATTTCTATACTGATGCTGAATTAGAGAGATTTAAACAAAACAGTACCGATTGGTATGGAGAAACTTTTAAAAATACGAGCCCGCAAAATCAGCACAACCTAAGTCTTCAAGGCGGTAGTGAATCTGTTCGCTATTTCGGTTCATTAGGTTATTTAAATCAAGGGGGACTTTACGACAATATTGGATTCAAGCGTTATAATATTCGTTCGAATATAGATGCATCTATCACGAACAGTTTAACTGTTGGACTAAATTTAGAAGCAAGACAAGAATTATTTGAGTCTCCAAGCTGGGATGCTTCAGATATTTTTCACCGTGTTATCAATGCTTCGCCAACTCGCTTAGCTTATCATCCGAGCGGACGTCCTGCGAATACGACGGGATCACATCCGGTTGAGATGATTAAGAATTCTGGCTATAAAGACCAAGAATATGATATTTTCCAAGGTACTCTGTTTTTCAATCAAAAGCTAGATGTATTAACGCAAGGATTGGCTCTAAATGGAAACTTCTCTTATTATAAGCAGCATTCATTTAATAAGGTGTTCGCAATGCCGTACGCCATGTTTGATGAGGATGCGCAAGGGAATATTCTAAATGAGAAAATGGTAGGTGGAAAAACTTCACTTTCTGAAGGATTTGATGCACTAACTAACACGACATACAACATCTCATTAAACTATGCTCGTGATTTCAATAAGCACAGTGTTGCTGCAATGGCATTATATGAGCAATATAGTGCAAAGGGTAAGAACTTTAACGCTAGAAAGGAAGACTTTATTTCCAACATCAAAGATGAATTTTTTGCAAGCGGTCCGACGAATCAGTCGATCGATGGAAGAGGTTATATCAATGATGCGCGAAGATCAGTTGTTGGTCGTGTAAACTACGCGTTCGCCGGAAAATATTTATTTGAAGGAACTTTCCGATATGATGGTTCTTATCGATTCCCAGAAGCAAAGCGATTTGGTTTTTTTCCAGCTGTTTCCGCAGGATGGCGTATTTCTGAGGAACCATTCTTCAAGAATAATGAGAGTTTAAGTTTTATCAACAACCTGAAATTACGTGTTTCAAAAGGATTGATTGGTAATGATCGCGTAAATGCATACCAGTTTTTAGAAAGTTATAATATTATAACTGGAGCTGGTCCTGTAGTAGACGGTCAAGCAGTTCCACAAGTTGGATATGGTGTATACCCGAACTTTAATATTACATGGGAAAAGCAAGATAATACCAATTTTGGTTTAGAATGGGGCTTATGGAATTCAAAGTTAAACTTCGAAGTAGATTATTTCTTCCGTCATACTCGTGATATCTTATGGAGTAAGGACAGATCTGTACCTGGAACTTTTGGACGTCAATTGCCAAACGAGAACTATGCGAAAGTAAAGAGCAAAGGGGTTGAATTCACTATAGGGCACCAAAACTCGATTAGCGACTGGAGTTATAACTTCCGTTTAGTAGGTTCTTATGCGACAAATGAGGTGACACAGATTGATGATCCTGCAAATGCTATGGAATTTAACAAGCAATTGGGACGTCCTATCGGATACCGCGCCGGATATGAGGCACTAGGGTTATTTCGCTCAAAAGAAGAAGCCGACTCTTGGTATGGTGGAAAACAATTTGGTTTACAGAGTTTAGCCGGCGATATCAAGTATGCTGATATTGATGGGGATGGAACCATTACGATACAAGACCAAAAAGTAATTGCCGACTACGGTAATGAACCACGAATTATGTATGGATTCAATGGTTCAGTTTCTTGGAGAAATATCGACATGAATTTCTTCTTTCAAGGAGCTTCACAACGTAATATTATGCTTACAGCAACAGGACGTGTGATGTATCTGAATGGTGGTTCTAGCAATAACTTCTCTTATTTCGCTGATTCATGGTCGCCAGAAAATCCAGACGCTAAGTACCCGCTTGCATGGGTAGACTCACGTTCTATCAATAACCGTGATTCTAATTTCTGGCTTCGTAAGGCAGGATATGTTCGCCTAAAATCATTGGATTTAGGTTATAATTTCTCCGGCGATTGGCTTGAAAAAATCAAAGTCAATAAAATGCGCGTATACGTATCGGGGTACAATCTATTCACCATTAGTCAAATTGATGAGTTGGATCCTGAAGCTGCAACAGGAGCAGGGCATTATTACCCTCAGCAACGCAATTACAACTTAGGAGTTATGCTATCATTTTAATCAAAGAAGTTATGAAAATTACCAAATATATTACGGTTGTTATTTTCCTATCAATGGGTTTAACATCCTGTGAAACAGATTTTTTAAATCCTAAAAACCCGTCTGCTATTTCAGAAGACGATGTGTGGTCGGATGCAAATTTGATTGAGTTACTCGTTAATCAGATGTATAATGACAGACAAGGGTATGAGTATTCAAATACGCAAGATAACATCGTCGATGAAGGTCGCTGTAATTATACTGGCGATGCTCCCAATCAAATACTCCGCGGTCAGTGGGATCAAACTTACAATCCATTAGATTTCTGGGCCTACCAACAAGTCCGTCGAGCTAACGAGTTTTTAGCAAAGATAGATGGCGCTACTTTAGAGGAAGACACGAGAAAACGCTTGAAAGGGGAGGCACGTTTTTTACGCGCATTCCTATATTTTGATATGGTTAAACGTTACGGTGGTGTTCCAATCATAACCAGTCCTCAAGATATTTCAGATGACTTAATGGTTAAACGTGCTACAACAAAAGAAACGTTCGAATTTATCATTGCAGAACTGAAACTGGCGAAAGATGAATTACCTGCAGCGGCGCCGAGAGGTCGCGCATCACAAGGAGCGGCAATGGCTTTGTTAGGTCGAGCACTTCTTTACGCTGCAAGTCCATTATACAATGAGAGCAATACGAGCACATTGTGGGCGGAAGCAGCTCAGGTAAATAAAGAGTTGATTGATTTAAATCGTTATAGTTTATATCCAGATTTAAATAAAATATGGTTGGATAAAACAAATAATCACGTTGAGTCAATTTTTGAGATTCAGTATAAGTTACCAGAAAAACAACACAGTTGGGATGCAGGTTTAAGACCGTTAATATTAGCGAATAATAATGCCGGTCAACTATCACCTCTTCAAGAGTTAGTGGATGCTTTTCCAATGAAAAATGGAAAAGGTATTAAAGAAGCAGGTTCCAATTATAATGCTAACGATCCGTATGTAGGTCGTGACGATCGATTCTATGCATTTATTGCTTTCAATGGATCGAAGGTAAAAGGAACAACTTCAGGGCCTCCAGTTCGCGAAATAACGTTGGAAACCTATACTGGGGGTAGGGATTACGATGCTTCCAAGGAAAATACCATTTACAACACGATTACAAGTTACTACACGCGCAAAGCTATAAATCCTGACAATACGATCTATACAGGAAATACCGGTAGTGATCAACCATGGATCGAATTGCGTTATGCCGAAGTGTTACTAAATTATGCTGAGGCGCAGAATGAGGCACTTTCCTCTCCGGATGCATCTATCTATCAAGCCTTAAATACATTGAGAAGACGCGCTGGAATTAGCACTGATTTAGTGGTTGGTTCGCATAGCAAAGTTCAAATGCGCGAATTAATTCGCAATGAGCGATACGTAGAATTCTGTTTTGAAAAGAAACGCTATTGGGATCTAAGACGTTGGAAGTTGGCGGAGTCAGTACTAAACGGAAAGAAATATCATGGTGCATTGATTACAAAGCATTCTAATGGAACATTTACTTATATCTATCCGGAAGTAGATGCTACGCCTATCGTATTTGAAAGCAAGATGTATTTTATGCCTATTCCTCAAGGAGAAATTGATAAGAATGGCAATCTAGAACAAAATCCAGGCTGGTAAATAGCTAATAAATTAAATCGAATTATGAGATACGAATTAATGATTCCAAAACAGATTAGGCAAGCGATTGCTGACAATATTCCAGTTGTTCTTCCTTTAGGGGTATTAGAATATCATGGAGAACATCTGTGTACAGGAGTCGATACGCTGGTGATCACGGAAACCTTAGCACAATTAGAAAGTGAAATTCCATTTATTATGCTTCCCGCATTCTACTATGGTGCTGCTAGTTATGCAGTGGAAGGTCCTGAAGCCAATGGCAGTATTCATAATAGACCTGAAGTACTTTATCCTTTTGCAAGTTCATTGTTTATGAACTTGCTAAGGATTGGCTTTAGGAATATTCATGTTATTGTGCACCATCAAAGTGAGAATTTTGCAGCAGGGATGCCTACAGATCTATCATTTAAGTTAGCGGCGAGACAAACAATCTTTGATTTCTTAGAGAAACAATCTGGTGAAGGATGGTGGGGAAAAGCGGATTCAGCTAGTTATTATGAAGGACATGAACATGGAGATAATCCTTTTAATTGGATTCAAGCATATCCTTTACTATCCGATACCATACAGAGTGAATATCCTATCGATCATGCCGGAAAGTTGGAAACAGGGCTGATGATGGCTGTCTGTCCAGAAGGCGTTTATATGGATCATTTTTCTGATGAAAAGTGGTATACACAAACTGCAAAAGAAGCTGACTTAGATTACGGAAAAACGGTTTTAGAACGCGTAAAAAATCATCTACGTAATAAGTTAACTCAGATCGCAAAAGGATAATCGATGAAAACATTAACACCTGCCAATATAAAGCTGTATTTGTTTATTATTGGATTTATGTATGCTGTGTTGGGGTTTTCAATCGGCATCAACGCCTATTTTATTCCTTTTGTTCAAGAAGCATTTGCATTAAATAGGGTAACCTCATACTTGATTATGACGGCCACTTTTTCTGCTTATGTCGTGTTTGCTATTCCGTCCGCAATGCTGTTGAAGAGAATCGGATATAAGAATTCCATTTGTACTTCTTTTTTGATTCTTGCCATTGGTTTTACAATCATTGCTTTTTCGGCAAGTACAGTTCGATTTGAGCTTTTTCTTCTTGGCTTATTTGTTTTGGGGATTGCACAAACATTGTTAACAGACTCTGTTAATTCCTATGTTACTATTCTAGGTCCCGCAGATTCTGCAGCGAAACGAATTAGCATCATGGGGATTGCAGATAAACTGGCATTAGCGGGAGCTTCTTTCATTTTGGCACTGTTTCTTGATTTACAAGATGTTGATCTAAATAATCTAGAGATTCCATTCTATTCCATTGCGGTTATAGCAATCATCGTAGGGATAGCAGTTTATATGTCTCCATTACCAGAGATTTCTGCCCCGGGAGAAGATATTGCGGATGAAGATCTCGACAACTCTGTCTATGGTAATTCAAAGACGTCGATTTTTCAAATACCACATCTTTATTTGGGAGCGATTGCAATCTTTTTTGATGTTGGCGTTGAAATTATAGCCTTGGGATCTATCAATGACTATGCGAAAAGTTTAGGTCTCTCAGGACCTGAAAACTATGTCTGGTACACCACGCTAGGGATGGTATTAGGTTACTTATGTGGCGTTAGTTTAATCCCAAAACGATTGTCGCAACGGCAAGGTTTGGTTATTTGTACACTATTGGGAATCGCGACGACCTTTGTTCTGTTATTTTCTGAACCTTCCATTTCTATTTATTTAGTTGCTGCTCTAGGATTCGCGAATTCACTACTATGGCCAACGGTGTTTCCTCTCGCTCTCCGAGATTTGGGGAAATTCACAAAGCAAGGTGCCTCAATCTTAGTAATGGGAATCATAGGAGGAGCGGTACTGCCGTTGATATTTGGCTACTTAGCTGATCTATATGGACATCAAACGGCTTATATCGTGTGTATACCAGCATATCTATATCTTTTATTTTATGCGCTTTTGGGGAGTAAATTAAGACCACGTTAAAGTATTACAATGAGAAAGCTATTTAAAATCAATGAACTAGACAATGTCTACGTATTACGAGAGCCGGTTGTTAAGGGAGAACAGTTAGATATGTTGGGCTTGATAGTCACCATTCCCTACGATTTGGGAAGGGGGCACAAGATCGCCGTCAAGGATATCCCTTTAGGGGCGAAGGTTATTAAATTTGGGCTTCCAATTGGATCTTCCACACAGGCAATTCGTGCCGGTGAGCATGTGCATTTGCATAATCTCAAGAGTGATTATTTACCTACATATTCCAAAGATGACAGATTTAAGAGTTAATAAAAGCCAGGTCTTAGGTGAGGGTTACTTGAGATCTGATGGAAGAAAAGGCATTCGAAATATTACGCTAATTGTCTACTTGGTTGAATGCGCGCGGCACGTCGCACAAAAGATTGCTTCCCAATTTGATGAGCAACAGGTACAAGTCATTGGATTTAGTGGCTGTTATCCGAATAGCTATGCAGAGCGTATGATGCAAGCCCTTTGTACACAACCTAATGTCGGTGCCGTTTTATTGGTTTCTCTAGGATGTGAGAGTTTCAATGGGAAAGCCCTACAAGAGCAGGTAGAAGCATCAAAACGTCCTGTCCATTTTGTTGGTATACAGCGGGTCGGCGGAACGAAGCATGCGATTGAACAAGGACGGCAATTTATTTTAGAAGCGAATTCGGAGCTCGAAAAAGTGCCAAGAGTTTCAATTTGCTGGGAAGACTTGATTGTTGGTGTTGTTTCAGGAGGAAGCGATGCGACAAGTGGCTTAACAGCGAATCCTGCTGCCGGTTTAGCGTTTGATAAACTGGTGGAGAAAGGCGCAACTTGCATCTTTGAAAATACGGGAGAGATGATCGGTTTAGAGGATGATTTACAAAGGCGTGCAAGCAGACCCGAACTCGGCGAAATTTTAAAACAAACGATCGAAAAAGCAGCATTATATTATGCAAGTATGGGGCATGGAAGCTTTGCTCCAGGAAATGCAGAGGGAGGCTTGACTACTTTGGAGGAGAAATCAATAGGTGCCTATTGCAAAAGCGGATCATCAACAATTGTCGGACTTTTGAAGCCTTGCGATCAACCAACAGTATCTGGTTTATATCTTATGGATATTGTTCCCGATGGCGTACCAACTTTTGGTTTTCCAAATCCCAACGATATTTCTGAAATGAATGAATTGATTGCCTCGGGAGCGCAGTGTGTCTTGTTCACGACCGGCAGAGGATCCGTTGCTGGCTCTGCTATTTCGCCAGTCATTAAGATAATGGCTAATCCAGAGAATTATCAACGCATGGAAGAGAATATGGATATTAATGCTGGGAAAGTTCTTTCTGGTGAATCTAGTCTGAATGAAATAGCGGATGAGATAATTGATTGTATTGCTGCGTCTGTTCGTGGAGAGCGGACAAAAGCCGAAGAACTTGGACATTATGAGTTTTCGCTCGGCTATAAGTTCTTCGAACCTTTAGGACCTTCCTGTTTAGCTTAAGATGGAGATATGAAAATAGATAGCCACTTACATTTTTGGAAATATCATCCCGTGAAAGATGCATGGATTACGGATGACATGGATGTCTTAAAGTCCGATTTTATGCCAGAAGATCTTCTTTCTCATATGTCTGCTTCGGGACTCGCTTTAGGATTACTCGTTCAAGCTGATCAAAGCGAGGAGGAAAATAGATTTCTATTAGATATCGCTAAAGAGCATGAATGCTTTCCGGGAGTAGTCGGCTGGGTCGATTTTAGAAATGAAAGTATCGACGATCGACTAGCCTATTATGCGTCAGAACCTTTGATGAAAGGCTTTCGTCATATTGTGCAGTCTGAGCCTGACCCAAATTTCTTACTAAATCCTCAGTTCGCGCATGGTATTTCTATGTTAAAGAAATATGATTTTACCTATGACGTTTTAATTTATCCAAGACATTTGGATGTTGCCCATAGATTCTGCCAAGAACATAGTGACCAAAAGTTATTAATCGATCATATCGGTAAGCCTGATATTAAAAACAAGAATTTTTCAGCATGGAAGAAAGACATAGAGAAATTTAAAAAATTAGATCATGTGTATTGTAAGTTGGCTGGATTGATTACTGAAGCGGATTGGAAACAATGGAAGATTGACGATTTTAAAGAGGTCCTCGATATTTGTTTATCGGTCTTTGGATCGAAGAGACTCATGTTTGGAAGTGATTGGCCAGTGTGTTTGCTGGGCGGTTCTTATGCAGATGTTTGTGAGATCATTGAAGCAAATATTTCACAACTTTCCACAGACGAACAAGCTGATGTTTGGGGAAAAACCTGTCAGCAATTTTATAATATTCAACCTTAAAAACCACGTTATGAAATGTATTAAACACCCTTTGCGGAGTCCTGAATCTGATCCTCCTTTAAGCGATGCCATATTTGACGACCAATGGATGTATGTAAGCGGGCAAGGCTCGGTTGATGTGTCAACGGGAACCTTTATGCTGGATAGCATTCAAGAAGAGACCAAACGGACGATGGAAAATATACGAATGATCTTATCGCAAGAGGAGATGGGATTTGAACACATTGTTAAATGCAATGTACATCTTGCGGATATGTCCGAATTCGAAGCATTTAATGCTGTCTATCGAACGTATTTCCCAAATATTAAGCCTGCACGTACGACTGTTCAATCGGTGTTGATGCAAGGTATAAAAGTAGAAATTGATTGTGTAGCTAAAAAATAGACCAATGACTTTATCTTCCTCAATAAATAGACGTAAGTTTTTAGCCAGCAGCGGCATGGCTGTCGGAGCATTCCTTGGATTAGGTATGATTCCATATGAATTTCCAAGGTATGAGCCGGATACTGACGGTCCGTTGGCTCTGATTCCAACACATTTTCCAAGCCTTCTTCACGCATTCGTTTGGAGAAATTGGAATTTAGTTCCTACAGAGCGAATGGCAAAAACTGTTTCTGCAACTGCTGCTCAAATTAGGGCTTTAGCCAAAGAGATGATGTTGCCAGCTGAACAAGCCGTGAGCGTGTCACAATGGGATAGAAGCTATTTGACTGTGGTGCGTCGAAACTGGCATTTGCTGCCAAAATCTCAATTATTGACCTTGATGGATTGGACAGAGGAACATCTTGAATTCACGTTAATTGAGGATGATTTCTTCTATGTAAAGCTTGGTAATTTAAAACCGAAGTGCCAAACAATAGATTATAATTCGGCGATTAAAAAAGTAGATAAAACAGAAATAGCGCAATTTAAAAAGCGCTTAAATACGGTATTTCCTAAAGGTTTGCCAAAGCAAGAAGAGCCATTCTTTCATTTTGTAAAAGAGCTTTCTACGCCAAGTCCGAATACCACTGCAGAAGGCTCATCTATGTTTTCTCCGCGGATTGCCTATCCTTATTTTGCTTTATTTGGTGATCCTTTGCTTTCCGAAAGTACGGAGTCGTATCCTGATGATTATCTTGATAAAATGCACGCAAAAGGTGTCGATAGTATTTGGATGCATATTGTGCTGAGTAAAGTTTCGCCATTTCCTTGGGATGAAAAGCAAAGTAAGAACTGGGAGAAGCGCTTAGTTAACTTGGCAAAGTTGGCGGACCGAGCAAATAAAAAGGGCATAAAAATATTTCTGTATCTCAATGAGCCTAGGAATCAAACAGAAGAGTTTTTTGCGAAAAATCCAACATTGAGAGGGAGCGGGAATTCGTTATGTACGAGTAAACCTGTCGTTCAACAATATTTAAAAGACTCGCTTTCCATTATTTGTGAACGCGTACCTGGATTGGGTGGATTCTTTTCAATTAGTGCATCCGAGAACCCAACAAATTGTTGGTCCCATGGTAAGGGCGATTTGTGTCCTGATTGTGGACCTAAGGGTGCTGGGCGAGTGATTGGCGAACTGAATAATCTATATATTGATGCGATAGGAGCGGGATTCTCAAAGGCTAAAAAAACAAGTCCTGCACATTCAGAAAGGCCTAGGTTAATCGTATGGGATTGGGGATGGCGTGACGGGATTGCTGAAATAACATTGCCACTTTTGAAAAACGAATCGCTAAGCTTTATGAGTGTAAGTGAATGGAGTTTACCTATCGAAAGGGGAGGAATCAAAAGTGCCGTTGGGGAATATTCTATCAGTAGTATTGGTCCAGGGCCGCGTGCAACCAAACACTGGCAGATCGCAAAGCAGAACAATATTTCTTGCATGGCGAAAATTCAGGCGAACAATTCTTGGGAAATTGCAGCTATTCCTTATATACCTGCTTTATATAATGTAGGTGAACATATTTCTAATCTCCGTAAGGCTGGTGTAACGGGGCTTATGCTTGGTTGGAGTCTAGGGGGCTATCCTTCACCAAATTTAGAGCTCGTTGATTTACTTGGTAAAAATAAAGAGTTGCCGTTTGAAGAAGCGATATTGAAGGTCGCAAATAATAGATATGCTGAACATGGAGCTACTGTTGCAAAAGCTTGGAGGCTATTTAGCACAGCGTTTCGTGAATTTCCCTACAATATTGGTGTTGTTTATAATGCGCCATTACAAGCAGGGCCATCAAATCTACTCTGGGCAAAGGATACTAAATACAAAGCGACTATGGTTGGGCTTCCCTATGATGACTTGAATGGTTGGCGTGTGATTTATCCGGAAGATGTTTTCATCGGCCAGTTGCAAAAGGTTTGTGATGGATTCGCTGAAGGGATATCTTTATTAAAGAATACCACGAAAGGCAAGAAAATCAGTAGAGTATTACAGCAAGAGATTAATGTAGCTGAAGTACTTTATTTACATTATTCAAGTATTATAAATCAGGCAAAATTTATCATCGGGAGACGTACGTTAGAGTCGGGCGGAAATGCGCAGTTGAAAACAGAATTAAAGAAGATTCTAACTTCTGAAATAGACTTAGCGTTGCGGTTAGCAGCGATTCAAGGGTCGGATTCACGCATCGGTTTTGAGGCATCGAATCATTATTTTTATGTTCCTCAAGATTTGTTTGAAAAGGCTTTAAATTGTTCGAAGTTAATAGAACAATATTCATAGTTCGATATAAATAACGATACAAATAGCGTCATTTACTAAAATGACGCTATTTGCTTTTTAGTATAAAAACTATTTAGTAATTTCATCAACAAACCTAAGCACTATTTTATGAGACCTTCATCAGTGCCTTTATCAGATTTGAGAGCAGGAAAGGAAGCTGGATTGAATTTCTATATGTCAAAATATGGGAGTTCGTTACGCTTTTTTGCGTATTCAATCGTAAAGGATAAAGGGGCCGCAGAGGAAATTGTATCAGATAGTTTTTATAAACTTTGGAAGGGCAGAGAACGGACAAAAACTGAAGTCAATGTACGTGCTTTTCTATACCTTTCAACAAGGAATGCATGCTACGATTATGTAGACCTTCAGGTCAATAAAATTAAGCATGATCCCGATGCGTTAGAGCATCTCATTCAACCTGATCAGGATCTGGAAGCTCAGATAATTTATAATGAGTTGGTCAATCAGATTTCTATTGAATTAGAAAAACTACCAGAAACACAAGCTAAGGTATTTAGAATGTCGTATCTTGAAGGCTTAGATACGCAAGAGATTTGCGATGTACTTCATACCACTCCAAACACCGTTTATTTTGCTAAATCAAAGGCAATTCAGGCATTGAAAGAAATTTTTAAAGAGAAAAATCTGAAATACTATAGCCTCTTTTTATTCTTTATGTTGAACAAGTAGGAATACGATTAAAATAAAACCTGCAATTCTTTCAGATCATTTATCATATAGGTAACATCTCCTGGTTTATCAACCTGTAAGGGATTAAAAAAGATCGCTTCTATTCCCGCATTCTGCGCCCCGCGAATATCGGCATCGAGATTGTCTCCGATCATCACAGCTTGTTCAGGCTGAGCTTGTCCATTTTGAAGGGCATGTTCAAAAATCCGAGGATCGGGTTTATTAATTCCTACAATTTCTGAAATCACGATCGTTTCAAAATATGGAGCGAGTTTACTGTTCTCTAATTTTTTTTCGCAGGCTTCCTTAAATCCATTGGAAATTAGATGAAGAGAATACTTGTTTTTTAGGTAAGATAGCGTCTCGTGCGCATGAGGAAATAGGTTCGTCTTTGTAGGGCAAACCGCGAGGTACTCCTCTTCGAAATCAACTGGAAATTCCTTTGGATCGACACCTAGCTGTGTAAAAGTGTCTGCAAAACGTAAATAGCGAAGCGTAGCTTTATCAATTTTACCATGATGATATAAATCCCACACGCGATGATTATTGATCGTATAGGTCTCTATAAACTGATCTGACGTAGCGATATTGAATAGCGAATCGAATTTGTATTTGAAATACAATTCATGAAGTGTTTCCTCTGCGTTTTTGTCAAAATCCCAAATGGTATGGTCTAAATCGAAGAATATATGCTTTTTATCGTTGAACATATGCAAATATACGGGGTAGGATAGCAGCCTACAATTTTGATTCTCGGTTTATTGTCATAATGTTTTGGGTATTTCCTATTAAAGGGCTATTTAAGTACATTTGCACGGGAAACATTGCATATGAGAAAAGCCTTATTTCTATTTTACTTTCTTATTTTTTATGCCATCACACAATTATTGTGGTGGGGGTATATACTTATCAAGTTCGAACCTGAGCGAAAAGGGATGATCATTGGTGAAGGGTTGATTTTTATGCTCATTTTTACTTGGGGGGCTTTGAAGCTGAAAAAACAAGTAAAGCGCGAACATGAGATCAATTTACAACAACAAAATTTCTTGTTAGCTGTTACACATGAATTAAAGTCTCCATTGGCTTCAGTTAAACTCTACATTCAAACCATATTGAAACGGGAGTTGGATAGGGAACAACAGAAAGTGTTTTTGTCTAATTCATTGAAAGATATTGAACGACTGGATGACTTAGTAGAAAATGTATTGTTGTCTACAAAACTGGAGAATAGAGCATATCAACTTCCGAAAGAAGTATTTGATATGACGGAATTAGTCGAACAAATTATTGATAGATTACAAAAGAACGCATGCAAAACGCAAGTGATCAAAGCGGAATTGGATGAGCATATTAAACTTAAAGCAGATAAGTTTGCTATCACGAATGTGATTACCAATCTTGTAGAAAATGCTGTAAAATATTCCCCTGCATGTGGAATGATCTATGTTAAGCTAAAGGAAGACGAGGGAAATCTAATCTTTTCAGTTGCAGACCATGGAATTGGTATTCCAGACGAAGAAAAAAGACTTATATTTAATAAATTTTATCGGGTAGGAAGTGAAGCTACTCGTAAAACTAAGGGCACAGGTTTGGGGTTATACATTGTGAGGACTGTCTTACAAAAACACAACGCCTCTATCCGGGTGAAAGATAACAAGCCATCCGGTAGTATCTTTGAAGTAACTTTTGAAAATTATGCAAAGTAAACAACGTATACTTTTAGTCGAAGATGAAGAACATCTATTAGAAGCTATCAAACTCAACTTAGAGCTTGAAGGCTATCGCGTGACGACAGCAACAGACGGTAAAAAGGCATTAAAAATATTTAAGGAAGAGCGATTTAACTTAATTATTCTTGACGTCATGATTCCTGAAATTGATGGATTCCAAGTGGCAGAAACCATTCGTTTGCAAAATTCGGAAGTACCTATCATGTTCTTAACTGCAAAAAACAGTAGTGAAGATCGTATTACAGGTTTGAAGAAAGGTGCCGACGATTATTTGGTGAAACCATTTAATTTAGAGGAGCTTATCCTTCGCGTTAGTAATCTAATCCGTAGAGGAATGAAGGGTGAGGATTTAAAAGAATTAAATTCTTACACCATTGGTGATAAGACGATTTATTTTAACTCGTTCGAATTGCACCAAGCGGATGGTACGATTACATCGTTGACAAAGAAGGAAACAATGTTATTGAAGCTCTTGATTGAGCGTCGTAATGAAGCTGTTTCGCGTGAGCAAATTTTGGAAACTGTTTGGAATTATGATGTATATCCATCAACTCGTACGATAGACAATTTCATCTTGACATTCAGAAAGTATTTTGAACCAGACCAAAAGCATCCTATCTATTTTCATTCTATTCGCGGTGTAGGCTATAAGTTTACCGATAACCAGAACTAAGCACAAGAATGACTAATCAAGCAAGAAAAATAGTAATCGCAATTGCGATTGCTTTTCTGTTGTATGCCATTTATGCAAAGCATTATAATATTGCCGTCTATATCTTTGGAGGTATAGCTTATCTAGTATGGAGCTATCTGAAGGAAGGTACAGTTTATTTGGCAACTCAGGCTTTTCATAAACAGGATTACGAAAAAGTAAAGCGATTGTTGGCGGAAATTAAAAATCCCGATCGATTAAGGAAGGGGAGAAGAAATTTCTACGAGTTCATGATGGGCAACATATTGCTTAAAGAGGAAAAGATTGACGATGCGGAATATCATTTTCAGTTGGCATCGCGTCTACCTTGGCGTCGTGATAACGAAAAAGGAATGGTATTGATAAATCTTGCAAGCATTAATTTACGCAAGAAAGAATATGATAGAGTAGATGGCTATGTTGCTGCGGCTGAAAAATTGAAGCTTACAGCAAGACAACAAGCTATTCTTGACAAAATTAAAAACGAAGTAAACAAACAGAAATAGTGAGTAATTTATTGAAGAACGATCTTTTGATTCGCGCTGCTTTATCGCAGCCTACGGAAAGACCTCCTGTGTGGATGATGAGACAGGCAGGCAGATTTATGAAGGAATATTGGGAAATAAAAAACAAATATTCGTTCCTAGAGATGTGTAAAACACCAGAAATAGCAGCAGATGTTACCATGTTGCCTATTGATTTGTTAGGTGTTGATGCAGCTATTCTATTCTCCGATATTCTCGTCACTGCTGAAGCGATGGGCGGGGATTTATCCTTTGAACAAGGCGTTGGACCAAGATTCGCTAATCCGGTTAGAAACATGCAAGACGCGGAGAAGTTGGACGTAGATTGTTTGGATAGATTGCAGTATGTCGCCGACGCTATTAAAGTTATTCAACAACGTTTGAATGGTAGTGTTCCATTGATTGGTTTTGCAGGTGCTCCATTCACAATCTTAAGCTATTTAGTAGAAGGTGGTTCGTCGAAGGATTTCAAATTAACAAAGACTTTGTTAAATAACCAACCAGAACTTGCACACTACATGTTGCAGAAAATTGCTGATGTAACGATTGCTTACTTAAACATGCAAGTAGATGCTGGTGTTAATGCATTGCAACTATTTGATAGTTGGGCTTTAGCATTATCTTGGAATGATTACCAAGAATTCTCGCACCAGTATAATAAATATATCCTTTCTAAATTGAAACGCACAGTACCTGTAATTTCGTTCTGTAAGGGAAGCTCTGTTTTTGCTCCATTAATGGCAGAGGCGAATCCAGATGTTGTATCGATAGATTGGAATGCGGATTTATTAAATATCAAAAAATCACTTCCTGAAGGGATTGCTGTTCAAGGTAATTTAGACCCTTTTGTATTGTATGCGGATAAGCCAGTAATTAAGAAAAAGATTCTTGATTTATTTGAACGTATGCGTGGTGAAGACGGTTTCATTTTCAATTTAGGACACGGTATTATGCCTGATATTCCTTTTGACAACGTAAAATATGCTGTTGAATTAGTTAAAGAGTTCCGATACTAAGGATCTTTACGAAAAACAAAGAGGAGCTGTACCGTCGTACAGCTCCTCTTTGTTTTTAAACCTTACGTTACACTGTTAATTTTTGCTTGATTAATTAGTATTTTTGAGCATATTAATTTAGTATGCTCTATCTATACGCAAAGGCGATTCATATAATCTTCGTAGTCTGCTGGATGGCTGGTTTATTTTATATGCCACGCTTGTTCATTTATCACACAGAAGCAAAGGCTAAATCGCCAGCAGAATATCAAATTTTGCACAAGCAGTTCTCAATCATGGAAAATAGACTTTGGTGGGTTATCACAACGCCTGCTATGTACATTACCGTGCTTTCTGCGCTATTCATGTTGTATCTAAACCCCGGCTTATTGAGTTTGGGTTGGATGCATATTAAATTGACGTTCGTGGCTGCTTTAATTGCATACCATTTTATGAGTCAGCAAATGATGTTCAGACTTCGAGACGAAAAGCTTGATTGGACATCAAATAAGCTCCGCATGTGGAACGAAGTGTCGACGCTGATACTCTTTGCTATTGTGTTTTTAGTGGTGCTTAAATCGTCTCTAAATTGGATATTTGGAGTTGCCGGTCTTTTGGGCTTGAGTATTCTGTTAATGATCTTGATTAAGTTCTATAAAAAGTACCGTCGTGGAAAAGGTGAAAAAGTTGATTAATTTTTGTTTTATGAAATATACGTTATTAGTTTTTTGCTGTTTATTTTTTCTAGCATCTGTAAAGGCACAAGATCATAATTGGGCTTTTGGATTCTATGGTGATGTACAACTAGAGGATGCGTCATATGATGCAAGCTTTGGTGTTCAAGGTAAATATGATATCGGAAACTTTCAAGCCTTGCAGGCTCAGGTTCATGGGCGTGGAGATTTTGTAGGGGTAGGGGCCGATTACCTTGTGAATCTTTTAAATAAGAGAAAGTCTAACTTTAACGTGTTTCTAGGAGGTGGATTTAGTCAAGAGTTTTATACTTACGATTACACATTAGTAAATGATGAAGAGCATACGATTCAAAGCAAAGAAAATTTCTCAATTGCAAATGGACAGGCAGGGCTGAGTTATTATTTTGCTCCCGTACAACTTTCGTTATACGCTGGCTACAAATTAAAGTATCAATTTAAGAATGAATTAGTGGATCCAAACTATCTTATGTTTGGCTTAAGATATCATATTTGGTAAGCGAAGTGTCGCTAAATACTCAATGGAATTATAGAAAATCTAGAGGGGCTGATCAACGCAATGAGGTGTATTGATTAGAAGTCTTTAGAAATTTTCTATTAAATAGATACCCCTCCTGTCGATGCATTTACGCAAACAATAGGAGGGGTATTTTTTATTCACCGAAGCACAAGTATTTTACTTCAATATACTCATCTAAACCATATTTTGAACCTTCTCTTCCTAGACCAGATTCTTTAACGCCTCCAAATGGTGCCGCGGCATTCGATATTAAACCCGCATTTATGCCAACCATACCGGCTTCCAATTGTTCGGCAACACGAAAGCAACGTTTCACGTTTTCACTATAGAAATAAGATGCCAATCCAAATGGTGTATTGTTTGCCAATTGGATCACTTCTTTCTCTGTTTTGAACCTAAATAAGGCGCAGATAGGACCAAAAGTTTCCTCAACGGCAATGATACAGTCGTGAGGAACTTCCACTAATACAGTCGGCTCATAGAAATTCCCTTTGATAGGTTTACCACCAGTGGCAACATGTGCACCCTTCTCCGTCGCATCGTTAACATGATGTATGACTTTATCTAACCCTTCTTTATTTATTAGCGGACCAACTTGAGTAGTTTTCTTTAATCCATCACCAACTTCTAATTTCTTAACAGCGGCTGTAAGTTTCTTGGCGAAATCATCATAGATTGCATCTTGTACATAAAATCTATTAATCGATACGCAGGTTTGTCCTGTATTCCTAAATTTACCCGCAATTGCTCCAGCGACAGCTTTTTCTATATCGGCATCATCGAATACAATAAATGGAGCATTACCTCCTAATTCTAAAGATATACGTTTTATCGTCGAAGAGGCTTGTGACATTAAGGTTTTACCGACCGCAGTGGAGCCTGTAAAGGAGATTTTTCGAACTAATGGACTGCTAGCCATCTCTTCCCCGAGACCACGACTATCCTTCGACGTAATAACATTTAGAACGCCTTTAGGAACTCCAGCTTCTTCGGCCAGCTTAGCAAAAGCAATTGCTGAAAATGGAGTTTGAGAAGCAGGTTTGAGCACGACAGTACATCCTGCAGCGAGTGCAGGACCGACTTTACGAGTAATCATAGCTAAAGGAAAATTCCATGGAGTAATTGCTGCTACAACGCCAACACCTTGTTTTATCGTTTGCAACCTGTTATTCCCTGCGGTCGAAGGAATTGTCTCACCGTATGCTCGCTTGCCTTCTTCAGAAAACCATTCAATAAATGAGTTGGCATAATCTACTTCAGTTTGCGACTCTCTGATAGGTTTTCCACTTTCGAGCGTCATAATTTCCGCAAGCTCATCGCGGCGCTCATTGATAAGGTCAAATAATTTACGCAGTATTCTTGAGCGCTCTCCAACGGGAGTGTCTCGCCAAATTGACCAAGCATCGTTTGCGGCTTTTATAAATTTCTTGGCATCCTTCACTGTCAGATCAGGAAGACGTCCAATAGGTTTCTGAGTGGAAGGATTGATGATTTCAAAGGTCTTATCTGCTGTTATAAAAGTTCCATTAAAATAGGCCTTCTCTATTAATAGCGTGTTTTTCATAATCACTTTTTTTTAAGCAACATATAAAGCAAAGATTTGTTCAGGTTGCTAAATGTATGCTTTTACTATAATCTGCTTCTTTATCCTGATGAAACAAAAGAGGAGGATCATGAATCCTCCTCTTTATCTATTTACAAGTTGCTTAGGGTATGCCCCATGCGATCTCGTTTTGTTTTTAAATAGTTTTCATTGTATTGGTTAGGCTCGATTTCAATTGGCACATTTTCAATAACCTCCAATCCGTAACCAACTAATCCAGCACGCTTGCTTGGATTGTTAGACATTAAGCGCATTTTGGTTACACCCATATAACGTAATATTTGAGCACCAACGCCATAATCTCTTAAATCCGGTTTGAAACCTAGTTCCAAATTCGCATCAACGGTATCTGCACCTTGTTCTTGCAATTTATAAGCATGTAGCTTATTGACAAGACCAATTCCGCGTCCCTCTTGATTCATATAAACGATAATTCCTTTACCTTCCTTGTCAATCATTTGCATTGACTTATGCAACTGTGGTCCACAATCGCAACGGCAGGATCCAAAGATATCGCCGGTAACGCAAGAGCTATGAACGCGAACCAAAACAGGCTCGTCCTCGTTCCATTCACCCTTATACAAAGCTAAGTGTTGTTCGCCTGTATTCTTCTGCGTAAACGCTTTCATTTTAAAGTTTCCCCATTCTGTAGGCATTTCAACACTTACTTCCTCCTTAATCAGTGTGTCATGCTTTAAACGGTATTCAATCAAGTCTTCAATACTGATGATCTTCAAGTCAAACTTTTCAGCAACTTTGATTAAATCTGGAAGACGAGCCATCTCTCCGTCGTCTTTTAAAATCTCGACCAAGACACCAGCAGGCTCAAAACCCGCAAGACGCGCCAAGTCAACCGATGCTTCGGTGTGTCCAGTGCGGCGAAGTACTCCACCATCTTTCGCAATTAATGGAAAGATATGCCCTGGGCGACCAAGCTCTTCCGGTTTTATGTTAGGGTCAATTAAAGCTTTGATTGTTTTGGAACGATCAGATGCAGAAATACCTGTCGTACAGCCGTAGCCTTGTAAATCAACAGATACCGTAAAATTAGTTTCATAAACTGCGGTATTGTTGTTAACCATAAGGCCTAGGTTTAGCTCACGACAACGTTCTTCAGTTAACGGTGCACAAACCAATCCGCGACCATGAGTAGCCATAAAGTTGATCACTTCAGGGGTTGCATTGCGCGCGGCAGTTACGAAGTCTCCCTCGTTTTCACGATCTTCATCATCAACGACGATTATAACTTTTCCAGCTTTGATATCTTCAATAGCTTCTTCTATCGTGTTTAATTTAATTTCCATTATGTTGTAAATATCAGTACAAAGGTAGAGCATATGATGCAGTTTTTTATTAATATGCTGTCATAATATGTTATCCTTTGTTATAATCGGTTTTCTTTTTTCTGTTAAAAAATTCGACAATTCTCTTCCAAAGTGCTTCTGCTTTCAACTTATACTGGTCGGCATCAAAAAGTTTCGAGTCCGTTGTCGATTTATATGTTAGGAAAATAGCCAGAGGTGTGAGGACGATAATCGCCATCCACATACCCCACATTGGGCTTAAACTAGCATCTTTCGCCGCTTTCTCGGCTAAGGTAGCAATGACGTGATAAATCAAAAAGAATATAATTGCCATGACGACCGGAAGACCTAATCCACCTTTTCGAATGATTGCCCCCAATGGCGCACCAATCCCGAATAACAAAAGACAAGAAACCGCAAGGGTGAATTTACGATGCCATTCAACTGCATATCGAATGTCTTTTTCTCGGTACGGCGTATATTCCATTTGTTTGTTAAAGGCCAAATCTTTGACTTGTCTTGCTTGATTCAACGCATTGTTTAAAGCCATACGATATTGCTCTTTGGAAGCAATATCCGCTAGATGTATATCAGATTTAGGATTGTGTGGTTTACCATTCTGGAAATATGCTGAATAGAGATTTATATAGCGCTTGCCCTCTATTGAATTTACACGTTGTAGACTGTCCAGATAAACATGATTGGAGTCAGAATATAATTTCAGCTGCTTCAAATTCAACATCTGATGATGGGACTTAAACAAGTCTTGATCGGTTCTATTCATGTCGAATGAACTCATGTCAAACTTGGTCGTTGTTTCTTTAAAGCGGAAACGCGTGAATTGTTGCCTAGGATCGTAGCGTTTTGCATTTTTTACGCTAGCATCTTCATAACGAACTCCATCAATAAGTTTCAAAACCATATACCTATTATCCGGCGAGTTTTGCACATAACCCTCTTTCGCAAAAGTGACGTTGTTTGCTGTACCGCCAGATTGATGTTGATAGATCATCATATTGTACAACGTTGTTCCATCTTCACTCTTTGCTTTTGCACGAATGGAATAACCAGGAATAGTGCTGTTAAAGACACCTGGTTTAATAAAGAAGTCGGCTTTTTTCTTACGCACATCGTAGAGCAGTGAACCCATCTTTAGATTGACAACAGGTAAGATGTAATCAGAGAAAAAGAAAGATCCTGCACTAAATAAGGCCACCACAACAAAAAGAGGTGCCATTGCATTACGCAAAGATACCCCAGCTGCTTTGATAGCGACAAGTTCATAACTCTCACCTAAATTCCCGAAAGTCATAATTGAAGAAAGGAGCATTGAAAGTGGGAGTGCCATGGCTAACTGAACAGCACATTGGTAGCTCAATAACTCTAAAATAACATACCACTGAAAGCCTTTTCCAATCAAATCGTCGATGTATTTGAATAGGAAAAGCATCAATAATACAAACATCACAATGAAAAATGTGACCATGAATGGTTTGATAAATGCTTGTAGAATTAATAAATGTATCTTCTTCATAAAAACTTAAGCGCACTAGGAGCGATTTCTATCATTTATTCGCCTAGTTACCGCAAAGATACAATTTTTAGCACGTGAAATGTGTTAGAAAAACGTTAATGATAATTAGGAATCTAGAGAGAAAATGAATGTGAGGTAAGTTTATGTGATAGAGGGGATTAGCACCCTAGTGGGTTACTAAGGTGCTAATTGTATTTTTAAGCGCCAATCACGCTTTGAAGATAACCGATTGAGTTGTCCCAAATCTTTTTGCGATCTTCTAAATTGTCTTCTTTAACATAGTCAGTAATGCTCAAGGCTACGTCATTTGTCAGTTCATCTTGAACAATCTCTATTTCGAAAAAATAAGGGTCATCATCTATCCACTTATATTTTACGCTTTTGTTTTCTTTAACTGTCACCAATCTTGCACGATGAGACTCATTATCCCAAACAAACTCGTAAATACCATCATGATAGTTTACATCGTCAGCAAACCATTGTGCCAGTTCATTGGGCTCCTGCAAATAAGGAAATAAAATCCGCGGCGAAGAATTTAGTACATATTCTAATTCAAGTTTTATTTTTTCCGACATATTTATTCTAAGTAGAAGTCTTTAACAAATTTAAGTTCTTTTTACAGGCGCGATAACGTACCTACTTTTTGTAATATTAATGAATAAATCCGTAATCCAAAAACGTGCCCCTATCTTTTTTTGCACATTAGAACGGTTATCAACAAGCCTAAGAATGCATAAATTTTAACAGTTCCCCAAAATATATCTCTAAAGGCAGTTTTCTATCTTTTTGATTTTAAAATGGTTGTGAATACCTAAAAGTTTTAAGTAGGAATTTTCAATTATTTTATCGAAAATTTCTTTGAAAATACTTCCTTATTACTATCTTTGCATACCGAAAAACGGCGGGGTAGCTCAGATGGTTAGAGCGCAGGATTCATAACCCTGAGGTCGGCAGTTCGATCCTGCTCCCCGCTACTAAATAAAAAGCTCATCTTTTGATGAGCTTTTTTTGTATATAATTTTCTGGCTTTCTATTCTAATTTAGCAAGCGATTATCTCAAATCTCCAAGTTGTTTCTGCATTTCTATGGTAAACATGTAAAGTTCTTCAATGGGGATTGCCTTCCGTACATTCTTATTAATGTCTTTTCCTTCTTTTGTCCATAGATAAGGATAAAAACTAAAAGCTTTATCGCCGTCTATTTTTGAGACTTCTTCGCGCCAATTTTTCCATCTCAAATCTCCATAAAATCGGTCTAAATCTCCGTTGAAACAGAATTGCAGGAATTCACTATACGTTATATTGAGAGGTTCGTAGGTTAAAAGATCCGGCGATAGGTAGTATGTTTTACCTAAGTCGTCACCAAAAAATCCACCGTTTAGAATGAAAAAACCGCCTATAACATCATCAGCAATTAGTAAGAATGATGGATTCTCTCCAAATTCATTAAAGGACTTATTTTTATTCCAATCTGGAAGTGTTCGCGGAAGTTTGGGATTCCCAGAACCTAAAATTCTGATCCAACTATCGTCAATCAAAATTCCTCCCGTCATATAGACAATAGCGCCCATTGGGGATCGTGTAGACACCTGTGTCTTGAATAATGCATCATTCGCCTTTAATGAGTCCCTTGTTAATATTTCAACTTTATTTGACGCATTTTTAATCCAACTGTCGACGAGTGTCCATCCCGGTTCCGCATTGTTAATTAATTCTAAAGTAGATTTCATATGACTTTGGCCAAATGTCAGTGATATATAAAATTTCAATAGTATAGTAGAAGATATGCACTTCATATTTAATTTTAAGATTAACTTACCCAACGAACGGAGACATTGATGTTAATTACGCCGAGGAGAGACAAAGAAACTTTCGAATTCTTCTTTCAGATTGAAATGATTTTCGCGGATAAATTCATAAAAAATTAACCATCAATTGGTAAGTGTTATACATTAAATTTCATTTCAATATAAGACAATTTTATCATCGAATAGAATAGCAACCCACCACTTCCATCTTAATAATAAAACACATCTTTAATTTCTGCGTTATTAAATCGAAATAGCTTACTATGGAAATCATCAACAATGAGAAGAACCTGCAATTTGAATATCATCTAAATGGTGAAGTTGCTCGATTAGAATATCGTTTTTACAAGCGCGATATCGCCATGATGCACACCGTCGTTCCAGAAAGTATGAAAGGGCAGGGGGTAGCCTCTGCATTGGCTGCTCATGCATTTGAATTCGCGAAGTCTAAAAATAAAAAGGTTATGGTCTACTGTCCATTTGTCGCGAAGTATGTAAAGAAACATCCGGAACTTCGGGAACAAATAGATCGGGAGTATCATCCGAACCTATAGCATTCAACTACTGATTTTAGAAATTATTTCTGATTGGATTTAAACGTCAGTATTTGACTGGCACCGTTTATTTGAATATCAGATAAGGGTCTCATCTCAAGGGTCGACTTGTTCAATTGAATGATCTTGTATTGTATATTCGATACGACAGAGTCCTTAGGTAAATTCCATCGATCTTTTAAAGCATTGGAATAGCTGAAGCTAAAGGTCAGTACAGAGTCAACTGTAGAAAGCTTATAAGCTCCATAAAACTCGCCGTTATCTAAGGCAGGTAACAAACTAACATTGCCAGTTTGCTTCGGTTTGCTCAAAAAATAAGAGGCTGTTTTATGGGTAAATTGCGATTCGGTAAATGAAAGCGTGATGTTTCTAACATATTGATACACGTCTGATTGATCAACCGCTTGTTCTTCGACTTCGGTACGATTCTCCCAGCTATATTCTTTTAATAAAGAAACGTCTAGGGAATTATTTTGTGGCAATAGATCATCTTCCTTACATCCGAAGAGTAAGCCAAACCCGAATATGAAAAGCAATGCCAATCTCATGGTTCCTAGGGGGTTAGATAGGTTTGATCAAAGGTTAATCCTTATTACACTGTGAATTTACATCAAAGAAGTTTTAAATCAAAAGAAATCCTTTAATTTTTATTTAAGTCGATTGATTCCTCTATCCTCAAATCGCTAATAAACTGCTTATCGTGAGATATTAATAGGAGCGTGCCTTGAAAATCATTAAGCGCAGCAGTCAGTATTTCAATATTTTGAATATCCAGATTATTTGTTGGTTCATCGAGGATAATAATATCTGGCGCTTGACTCGCTATGTTCAGGCAGCATAGTAGTAATCGCATGCGCTCACCTCCAGATAATGCCAAGCAAGATTTATCCCATGTCTCCTTTCCGAAAAGGAACCTATTCAAGCGAATCTTAATTTCATGTTCTTGTAACCCGGATTGATTGAACGATTCAGCCATTTCGTAAACACTTTTTATGGATTGAATAATAGAATAATCTTGATCAATATAGATGCTACTAAAAGGCGCGCGGACGATAATTCCATTGCTAGGTTCCAAGTCTTTTAATATCAAACGCAGCAATGTTGACTTTCCAGAACCATTGTCCCCCTGAATGTTAATCCGGTCGCCATGATGAATTTTAAAAGAGACAGCTTCAGACCAAAGCAGCCTTTCCGCGTAGCCGAAATTGATATCCTTGACATCCACTAAATCTTTACCAGCATAAGTAGCTGACTGCTCAAAGCCAAACTTCATTTGATCTAAATCGGAAAGATTCAAGCGCAATTCGTGAAGTTCTTGGCGAATGCCGCCAATTTTTTCTTGATGTACAGATTTTAACTTCGCGCTACTACCTTCCGCTTTATTGCGAAGGGTATTCATCATAATGCGTGCAACACCCGCTTTTTCCTGCTTTTTCTTCCCTCGAGCATTCAGCTTATTCTGCCGCTCTGCCGCTTCCCGTTCTTTATCTTTGGCTTTGCGAAGTTCTTTCTCTTTATTCTGAAGCTGTTGGTCTAAGGCATTTTTCTCTAGATCCTTCTGCTCACTAAAATCTTGGAAATTTCCGCCAAAACGCTGAATCCCTTTTGGACTAAGCTCGGCTGTTAACTCTAATAAATTTAACAATGTACGGTCGTGACTAACGATCAACATACTTGCTTGGCTATCAAGAATTAAGCGATATAACTGTTCCCTAGATTTTGTGTCTAAATGATTGCTAGGTTCATCCATTAAAATAAGTTCGGGGCGATGTAGCGTGATCCCTGCGAGGAAAACTTTCACTTTCTGCCCACCACTCAGGGAATTGAAGGACTGATCCAAATGCATTTCCGTCAAGCCCCAGGAGGAAAGAGCCTCAATCGCACGTTCTTCAATATCCCAATCATCGTTTAATATGTCGAAATTTTCAATTGATGCATCACCATTGCTTATCGCATTTAGCGCTTTCAATTTATCTCCAATCGCTAGGGTATCGCCTATTGTCGATGTTGCATATTCGTCAAATAACTGTGGAATATAGTAAGGCGTCGAGTCACAGCTCAAGATACCAGAATTCAAGGGCAGATAACCCCCAATGATTTTTAAAAGAGATGACTTACCTACACCATTGTGACCAATGAGTGCAATCTTTTCTTGTTGATTTAAGGTGAACTGAAGATCCTGAAATAGGACATCTTTATTAGGATGTATATATGTAGCGTTTTGTAAAATAACCATTGCTCTTTCATTGTTAGTAAAACCATAATTAGAATCGTGCGATTCTGGAATAAAACATGAGAAAGATGGGCTATTACATAAGGCTATTTATATTTTGATTGAAACAAAGATAAAGAAAAAATGGAAATTGTCAATTTGCCTATCAATCGATAACAACTTGGTCGCTCATCGCGGATTCAATTTGCGCTTTCCACATCTTACGGTTGTGAACAACGAATTTTTCAGTCCTACCATTTGTTAAGACTAAAGATAATCCATTTGGGATTAGTTTTAACGAGTTATAAAACTGTACCGAGGAGATTTGATCTAGCGGTATTTCAATGGAGTGATTCTGTATATTATAATGATGAGATTTAAAGATTAGTTTACCGACAAGTAAATATAATTTTCCACCAACGCCTTCGCTGTTTAGAAAGTGATTAGCGGGTTCTGCATAGAGTAGGTCGCTATATTCTTCGTTCGCTAAGCTTGTTTGTTTATTTACCCGTTTAGACTTTGAAAAGAAATAAAGACCTAAACAAAAAATCACAGATGCACAGCCTGCACCCAACAGTGCCATTTTCAAATCACCTTGAAAATAAAAGAAGATAAACATAGCCGTTCCGTAAAGTAGGAAAGGTATCAAGAGACTTTTCAAATTATTCATATCGGTTAATTTCTACTTTGTACAACGTATATTGCTACATAATCGAAATATAGTAATTTTAAATTAAAATTAAAATAGTTACGTCAATATATTTAACGCGCTACTTCTGAATTAATAATAGTTGATATGGAATGAGGCTCCAATGATTTCGCTTTCTTGTTTTGAAGCAGCTAATAGATCTAATCGATAATAGTTCTGAACGTGAGGTTAATTCGGGGACCGTGTTGCACTTTGGTTGGAGGTAAACGGTGCATCCAATAAGTCTGCGTAGTATCTTTCATAATAAGTAAACTACCATCTTCGAGTAATATGTCGATTTTTTCCTTACTCTCTTTATGTTTAAAAGAGAACTTTCGTTCTGCGCCGAACGTAAGGGAGGCTATTGCGCCATTCTTCTTGAGGTCTTTCTCGCCGTCGCTATGCCAGGCCATCCCTTCGGTTCCATCATGATAAAGATTCAACAAGCAAGAATTAAATGTTTCACCTGAAACAAGTTCGATCTGTCGTTTTAATTGCTCCAATAGTTCGGTCCATGGTTGTGCACGCTTTAAAATACCGGAATAGGTATATTCAAATGCGCGATCTCCATACCAGGCAACTTTGCGTTTTGTCAAGATATGTTTTCCGAATATGATCGCTTCGTCGTTTTTCCATTCTACTTCGGCTAATAAGGCCTGATAAATCTGCGGCGTTTGTTCAATCACTACGCCGTAGTAGTTTACTGTGCCATCATAAGGTAGCAAGTTCTTGTTTGGGTCTGCTGTATTAAATAGTCTCATCGTTGTCAATAGCGTTATGTTTTGCAATTTCCCAACCGATGATTGCTGTTTTTCGCGAGGGTTGCCAGCGATAGCCTCCGAATTTTCCTGACGTTTGTATCACACGATGACAGGGGATGAGATAAGCAATTGGATTTTGTCCAATCGCCGTCCCAACAGCACGGGAGGCTTTTGGATGCTCAATAGCAATCGCCACCGATTTGTAGGTTTTCAATTGTCCACTTGGGATTTCCAGTAAGGCTTGCCACACTTTTAGTTGAAAGGGAGATCCCTTAAGATGTAACTTGATGCGTTGGATTGGATTCGTCGTTTGTGGATTGAAGAACGCTAAAGCCGATTGATGAAAATCATCCGCTTGTTCAATATAGCTCGCATTTTCAAATTGAGATTTTAAGACAAGGAGTGCCTCAGTTGGATTATCCGAAAATGCCAGGTGGCAAATTCCTTTTTTCGTCGATGCAATTAGGCAGGTTCCGAAAGGAGTATCTTGAAAACTATAGTTAATTTGAAGCCCCTCAGCACCATTTTTATATTCGGCGGGAGTCATACCCTCAATCTGAACGAAAAGATCATGTAAACGACTTGTACTGCTAAATCCAGTGAGTAAGTGGGTGTCGAATAATGTACGCTGCTCTTCTTTCAATAGTTTTTTTGCGTAATCAACTTGAATATACTGTAAGAATTTTTTAGGACTGGTACCCGCCCACTCGGTAAACATTCTTTGAAAATGAAAAGGACTTAAATGCACATGCTCCGCAATCTGCTCTAGATTAGGTTGACGTTGGAAATTATTCTGAATGTACTGTATCGCTTGCGCAATACGATCGTAATTGATGGCTTGTTGTGTCTTTTCCATACGCAAATATCCGAAGAATAGCAGCTTTGTAAAATCCAATTCTTGCTAAGTTAAAGCTTTTTCTCTAGAAAATTTTGTGGATACATTGTTAAGGTGATGGTAGGAGCAAACAGTAAATAGATCAATCGGAACTATCTAATCCGTCGGATCATTTACATTTTGGCCTTTTTTAATATACAATTCAAACCCCTATCAAAGCCTTTAATTGATTGTATTTGATAGGGCTCTGAAAGGGGTTTGAAAGGGATGTGAAAGGGATCTAAAAACTAGAATGGTCGACTATTAAATTCCTCGCCATACAGTTTCTACACCCTGCTGTTGAATAAATTGTTGAAAGGCGTTTAGTTTGTTCTTGTCCGATCGAACCTGTTTCCCGTTTAACTTATTTTTTGAAGTATAAGCGATCAACAGTCCGACAGCTTCGCCAATGCTCCATTCGACTGGGTGTAGACGGTAACATCCATTCGTGATATGCGTTGTTCCTATGTTTTTATTTGCTGGAAACAAGTTGTTGACGCGTTGAGGCAAAAGCGATCCCAAGGGGATTTGAAAAGGTAAGGATGGAAAATCAATATAATTATCGCCTTGATTACTTGGGTGCAAATCGATATGATAGTAGCCAACCCCAACGGAATCATGAAATTGAAAAGCTTTTTTGCCCTCTTTTTCACCAGCGATTAATATCCGGTTCTCTGCACCAACGTGCTCTTCCAAAACTGTGAACTCTGCTTTTATTCGTCTCGATTCTCGTATGTATGGGTATTTAGCCATACCATCTAAAGTGCCCATTACGTCGCCGCGAAGACGAAGACCTTTCCAGCCAATTCCGCCATCTAGTCGTGGTGCTTCGGTTTGAAGCCAATAAAATAAGGATCGACTCAAGTTTTTAGCATCATCGACGGTTTTCTTGAAGTCAGCTTCTGAAACGTCAATTAGATTGCCCATCATATAATCATTCTGCGGCCAGTTGACTATAGTAATATCGTTTTGATAGAAACCAGGTTTGAAATTATCCTTGTGAATTAATCGGCGATAGTTGAACAAATTCAACATGCCAGGGGTATCAATTCCTCTTGGATCAAAACCTAGTTGTTTCGGTTTTAGATCCCGTGGGTTGGAATAGTATAAACTTAGTAATTTACCGGACCAAGCAGGGCTAATATTAGGGACGTAATTTTTCCATTTATCATAATCGGTTGGTTTATCGATTGTGTTATCGACATCCGCTTGATAATCCATGGCAAAACAAACAGTAAAGGCTTGATGGTTTTGAGGTCTTTTCGTCTCCGAGGCATGAAGCTCCTTCGTTTCTTTTTTAGATTCCGTTCCGGTAATGTATTCCGTTTTAGTAATCGGCAATAAATCACCACATTCTGTTGCATCTACGAAATTCTTAGCTTTGACATTGATTTTTTTATCGTCATCAATGGAACGAATACTTATGCTTTTTACATTGTCTCCTTGTAGTTGTGCTGTATCCGCTTTAAAACCAAGGAAAATCTGTAATTGGCCATTACTCAAATAGGGGAGTAGCATTTCATAAAGAACTGCAACAGAAACATGAGGCTCGTGGCAGATTCTTGAAACGGATCCATTTCCTGGGTTGAGGTTTACTTTGTTCCGAGCTTCATCTGTGAGCGGATAATTTCTTCTGTAGAAATCACGAACCCGTACTCTATAGTCTAAATAAGATTTCGGAGCGCCATGGGTTTCAATCCACTGATGTTCATCTGGCGGTACTCCTTGTTGAGAAATTTGACCACCAATCCAATCTGTTTCTTCCGTCACGATAGCACGAAGGCCATTTCGACAAACTGCTAATGCAGCAGCGCATCCACCTAAACCACCACCAATAATACAGACATCGGTTTGTATTTCGTCGTTTCCAGCATAGTTTTTCGCGCCAGTCTGGCTCTCCATACTGCCTGCGGATACTATAGGAAGGTTTAAGCTGCCCAGACCAGTCAGGGCAGCTAAATGTAAAAAGTTTCTTCTTTTCATATGATCGGTTTCAGGAGGGTTAATACCCTTCGTTTTGTCCTAGTGCTGGAGCCAAATCAAGCTCACGTTGTGGCACAGGGAATAAATAAAATTTGTTGTCCCAGAATCTATTTTGATCTCTAACTTTTAATTTCGATTTATAGGTATCATAGTTAGCGATGTCGTTCAGATCATGGCGCGCTGATTTCTTGAAATTCGGAATCATATCAGACGTAGCAATATCATAGCCTTCTTCGATAATTGTTCCATTCGCCGCACGTGTAGGTAGGGGATATCCGTAAGAAGGGCCTGCATTTTCTAAATCGCCGATTTTCCATCTACGCATATCTGAAAAGTGAATTCCTTCCAAAGCGAGCTCTACCTTTCGTTCACGACGAACGAGTTGACGCATCTTCTCTTGATTGCCAATACGGTCGGCAGAAACATTAGGCATCTTCGAACGATTTCGAACTTTATTGATTGCTTCATATACTGTATTATCCAGTTCGTTTAATTCGATTTTTGCTTCTGCATAGGTTAAGAGTATCTCTGCATAGCGCATTACGATGGAATTACAGCTTTGGGCGCCAATGGATTCGATCTTTTCATTGCTATATTTTTTCCACATATATCCGACCCCGGCATTTGCAAAACTTGTCCAAGCAGCCCCGCTGTTGATATCTGCATTTACGCCCACATTCCATGTTTGCGTGTTGAAGTTGTAAATTTTAGTAGTTGGTTGATAGACATCTAAGATCATCTTTACACGTCCAGTTTCTGTACCGTTTGTATTACCTTCGACTGTGTCTTTGTGCATCCATAAAGTGTAGCTAAAGCGAGGATCACGATTTGCCCAAGGTTTCTTTGGATCATATTGTGGCGACTCGTCTATCCGTAAGCCGTCTTTACATTCGTATGTGTCGGCAAGTAATTGTGAGGGATGTCGACCAGTTTGTCCGTAGTTTCTTGATACTTGTCCAAATCCAATCATATGGGTTTTCTTAATACCTTTATCGGAGTAAATAATCTCAAATAAAGATTCATTACGTACATCGGCTTTTTGTTGTCCTGCTTTATTGAATAGGTCTTCAAAATTTGCAGCCAGTTGTCGTTGTCCAATTACTTGTTTAGCTGCTTCTGCTGCAATTTTATAGTAATCTGTTCCTTTATTATTATAATTTAAACTCCCGGCAAGTAATGCTAATCTAGCTTTGATGCCATAGGCAACAGCACGATCTACACGTCCTCTGCTGTCGGCTAACCAAGGCAAATCATTTAGACAAGCATCCATATCTGTTAATAGGAAGTCGACAATGACATGTTCGTTGGTTCTAGCGACATCATATTCTTCCGTCGTTACTGGTTTTTGAAATAGTGGTACCTTGCCGAATGCGGTTAAAAGATTGCAATAGGCGAAAGCTCTTAATACCCGAGCTTCAGCCAAGTACTGCTTTGATCTTCCTTCTAATTTATCTAAGTAAGGCTCTGAACCTACTAACACTGCATTTGCGCGGGAGATGGTACTAAAGTTTGCATTCCACCATTGAGCGACTGAAGTATTGTCAGGATTAAGGGCGCCTCCTGCCCCAATGGTCGTGTTCTCAGCTCGTTCGAATGCTAATCCGGTCCAATGGTCTAACATAATGTTAAAGGGTAAATTAAAAGCTAAATTGATATTTAGCGTGGCGTAAATCCCCGATACACCATCTTCGACTGCGCCTTCAGATTTATAAAATCCCGAAGACGAATAGCTTGTAGGTTCTCTGTCTAGAAAGTCCTTACAAGAAAGGGTAGAGCTAACGATGAGCGCACCCAATATATATTTAAATATTCTTGACTTTTTCATAATTATTGGCTTAGAAATTAACATTTAGTCCAAACGTAAATGTTTTCATCAGTGGATAAAAGCTTCCGCCTGACACTGCATTTTCTGGATCGTAACCTTCATAAGCATTTGAGAAGGTAAATAAATTCTGCGCATTAAAATACAAGCGGAATTCTTTCGTTTGCATACGTTGTGTCCATGCTTTAGGTAATGTATATCCGAATGTCAGATTTTTAAGACGTAAGAATGCTCCACTCTTCATCCAAAAATCGGATGCAATATTGTTCGGGTTATTTCCAGAACCATCGATTAATAATATTGGGAATTCAGCATCCCTATTCTCCTCAGACCAATAGTCTAATTGATATTTAAACATGGAACGTCCCACAAGGAATGGGCGTACACCTGAACCTGTATAGAACAGATCTTTCTTGCCAATCCCTTGGAAAAATAAGGTTAAGTCGAAGCCCTTCCATTCTGCAGATAAATTTAAACTATATTCATAACGTGGCATGTTGGAACCCAATATCGTACGGTCATGGTTGTCAATAATGCCATCTGGCACTGCATCTGGACCACTTAAGTCAACATAACGTACATAGCCTGGTTTCGTATTCGCCTTTGTTCCGTATACTGCTGAGTTATCGATTTCTTCCTGTGTTTGAAAAAGTCCATTTGATACATACCCGTAGTATGAATTCAATGATTCTCCCTCTTTTGATATAGTATTGGAACCAATATATTCATTGCCATATAAGTTTAAGACCTTATTTCTGATGTCAGATACATTGGCTGTAATTGCATAGTTAAAATCGTTTACATTATCTTTCCAAGTTGCAGATACTTCCCATCCTTTATTTTCAATATCGCCTCTGTTTTCCCATGGAGGTGTTAACCCGATATAGCTTGCAATTGGGAAGCGCTGTAACATATCAAAGGTTTTTCTGCGAAATACATCGACAGTCAATCCTAATCGTGAATTTAATAATTGAGCATCTAGACCAATGTTAAATTGACGTGATTTCTCCCAAGAGATGTTCTCATTTGCAACTTCTGTTTGTGCTACACCTGAGCCTTGATTATAGTCAAACCAATAGCCTTGACCAGCATAGATTGATGCTGCATAAGGATAGAAGCTACCGATGGCTTGGTTACCAAGGGTACCCATTGATCCACGGAGTTTTAAATCGTTGATGCTGCTTTTGATCGGTTGAAAGAATGGTTCTTCGGATATTCTCCATCCTGCGGAAACCGAAGGAAAGTAACCCCATTGATTCTTGCCTTTGAAACGTGTTGAGGCATCGAAACGACTATTTAGTTCCAATAGGTAGCGTTCTTTAAAGTTGTAGTTCAACCTTCCGTAATAAGAGAGCATCGCCCACTCATAATGCGATCCTGAGTTCGTTGATGAAAGAACATCACCATTGTTAAGGTCTTCAAAACCATCATATTTGAAGAATTTTCTTCCAGCAGCAAAAGATCGGCCTAACAGTTCTTCGGTTTGCATACCACCTAACAACTTCACATAATGCGATCCGAGATTTCTTTCGTAAGACGCTTGTAAGTTGAATTGGTTGATAATTGTTTGTCCCCAACTTTCAGATTTGTCGTTTCCGGTCGTTGGATAGGTTACCTTGTAGACGCCGGTTTCGAAGGTGTCATAAGGTTTTAAGAATTGATCCGACTTTGTTTCCAAGCGGTTTTGGCTATAGTTTGTATAGATTTCCAAACCTTTCAATGGCGTTAACGATAAGAAACCTTTGATTGCTAACTCTGGCGTCGTACTTGATGACAAACCAGATGCTTTAGCTGAGGCAATCGGGTTATCTCCATTTTGACCATAGCCCCAAGTTCCGTCGGAATTTATTGCAGAGAATACAGGGACGAACGTAGTTACTTTATTGAATATAGATTCCGGCGTATCACCTGCTGGCGCGGTTGATTTGGATTGACGAATATTCAAGTCAATACCCCCGCGAAGCCAGGTCGTCATCGTGAAATCATTGTTTAGTTTTAAAGTTGATCGCGTATACTTATTGTTCGGCAGATTTCCGTCTTGGGAGTAATGTGCGAAATTGGCAAATGTCCGAATGCGTTTTGAGCCACCTGAAAAACTCAAGGAATTGTTATGTGTCAATGCATTATTCTTTACGAGCAGATCTTTCCAGTTTGCATCGTAGAAATTGAAATTATCAGCGCCTTGCGTTTTGTAGGTGTTGATGATGTCATCGCTGTACTGTGGAGTTTGGTTGTTATTCGCGCGGGCGACATTAATCGCTTCCATATATTCAATTGCACTTACTGGATCCGGGAAGTTCGTTGGCATATTTGTTCCCACAAAACCACTGTAGTTTATGCGAAGCGCATCTTCACTACCACGCTTGGTCGTAACAAGGATTACACCATTTGAAGCTCTAGAGCCATAAATAGAGGCCGAGGCTGCATCTTTCAATACGGTGACACTCTCGATACTATTGGGGTCTAAGTAGTTCATATAGCCCTCGACACCATCAATTAAGACAAGAGGTGAGTTTTCAGAGTTAAGGGATCCTGTTCCTCTGATTTTAATTCCTGCGCCGTCAGAACCTGGTCGTCCTGATGTGGTGGATACCGAAACACCTGGGATTAGACCTTGAAGTGCTACTGAAGTATTTGAGGCATTCCTTTTCAAAAGATCTTTGCTAGATACCTGTGCGACAGATCCTGTTAAGTTTACTTTTTTCTGTGTGCCGTAACCTACGACAACGACTTCATCAATGTCGCTTACGGAAGTGGCTAATGTAACCGATATTGAGCTGCGGTTATTGATCGCAATTTCCTGATCGGCATATCCTAAAAGCGAGAATCTTAAAGAACTTGATCCGCTAGGTACCGTTAGTTCAAAATTACCATTAGCGTCAGTCTTCGTTGCAGTACTAGTATTCACAACAGATACGGTCACTGCATTCAACGCGATTCCAGATTCATCTTTTACAGTACCAGTAACTTTTTGTTGTACTACATTTCCATGGTTTTCAATTGACGGTTGGCTTGATGCTTTGCGAACAACAATAACATCGTTCTTTAGTTCGAATACAAAAGGCGTTTTGAAAAACAATTGCGTCAATGCTTGTTTTACGGTGGTTTGTTTGAAATCAACGTCGATTTTTTTTTGCCCGGCGAAGATTTTGGAGTCGTATATTAAGTCATGTTTTACTTCCTGACTTATTTTAAGGAGTATCTGATCGATACTTGCATTTTTCATTTTGAAATTTAACTGCTGGCTGAGCACCGAATTGGCGTAAAGCAGCGTAAATGCTGACATGAAGAAGAGAAACTTCATCACAGTTAGGATTTTAAAGAAAAACCGAATAGGTTTCTCATTCTGCGACATTTTCATAGGTTTTTTGGCTTTTGTTTATCATATTTTAGTGAATGAAATAATTGGGCTGCTCATTGGTTATTAAGCAGACTAGTTGATTGTAAATACGTGCTCTATAATTTACCTCCTTTCATTTTTTAAGTTACCGTTCAGGTTTTGTTAAAATATTGGTTAAGCAGATGAGGTGCTTTTAATAATAGAGCTTATTTTGAGTCTTATCCCCCAAAGGCTTTTTAAAATAATTTAATTATTTTATGAAATCGATGGATTTCATTTAAAAAGCAAAAGCACCCGAACGAATTCGGATGCTTTTATATATAAACTAAATTATGGGGCTTACTTTGCTAAATATCCGCCATCTACTGGGTAATAGGATGCGGTAACAAATGATGATTTGTCGGAAGCTAGCCAAAGTGCTAACTCTGCGACCTCTTCCGGTCTGCCTAAGCGTTGGAAGGCATGTTGTGTTTCTAAGTATTTTAGTGCATTTTCATCCAATGCATTATCCACCAAAGGTGTTGCTATAAATCCAGGACCGATAGCATTTATTCGAACGCCTTTTGTAGCATATTCCCAACCGGCAGTTTTCGTTAATCCTACGACGCCATGTTTCGCTGCGACATACGCGGATGAATTAGCAAATCCAACTTGGCCTAATATTGAAGCCATATTGATGATACTTCCACCTACCTTTTCAATCTCGGGAAGCTGGTAGTGCATGCCATAGAATACACCATTTAGATTAATGTCGATAACCTTTTTCCAAGATTCAATGCTTAATTCGCCGACCGTTGCAGAGTCGCCTCCGATTCCAGCATTATTGACTGCGATGTGTAATGCACCGAAGTTTTCAATGGCAACTTCGACAATTTTCTTGTTGTCCTCAGCAGAAGATGCGTCTGCTTTTACAAAGATGATATTGCTATCGCCTAAGCTATCTATTAGTTCATCACCTAATTTTTCATTCAAATCTGCTACAACAACTTTGGCGCCTTCCTGTATGAAAAGATGCACAATGGCCTTGCCAATACCTGAGGCTCCCCCAGTTACAATGGCAACTTTATTTTCTAATTGTTTCATTCACGTTTTATGTTTAGCTAACTCAATTAGTTTAATTTACGAATAATAAAGAGAGCCTATTGTGACGGAAATCACTGTTTCCCAGGATTGTGACTGAAATAGGAAATTAATAGTGGAAACTTACATTCAAATGAAATTAATACTTAGATTTTACGTTTGTCCATATGGAATATTAGGACATGCGATGTTTGCGTAAGCATTAGCAAACGTTTCAGTATTATTTGGTAGAAATGTATTGTAAATATTGACAGTCGATTGATATCCTTTTGATTTTTATATATCTAAATCCAAAGGCTTACTCTTCCCATATTCATTTGTATAGACTTTTATCAGTACGCCAACTGATGATAAGATAAGCGGGCCAAAGATCAATCCAAGCATACCGAATAGCTTGAGTCCGAGTAGTACACCAAATACGGTGATCAATGGTGGAACATCTCCTAAAGTTTTCAAGATTGTAAAGCGAAGAATATTATCGATACTACCGATTAATAGTAGACCGTATAGAAAAATACCAATTCCGTTTGCTGTGTCGCCGGAGGCAAGTGTAATCAGCGCAAGGGGAATGTATATCGTCATTGTTCCAAGTACGGGTACAATGGAGGATACGCCAGTTAAAATACCCATTAAGATGAAGTTCTCGACGCCAAAGATGTAATAGCCTAACATGGCAACAATACCTTGACAAAGGCCTAAGATTGGAATACCGATTGCGTTCGAGCGAACCATTAGATTAACTTCAGTCCAGATTTCATTTTTACTTTTTAAAGAAAATGGAATAGCTTGGATAATGTAGGATTCCATTTTTTTACTGTGGACCTGCATAAAGAATAGGACAAAGAATGTCACAAGGATATTAACTGCGACTTCTGCAACGGAATTCAAAATATTGGGTAGGTATTTCGTTAAACTTTGTAATGAGTTGAGTAAGGAGTCGTTGGACATGTCGATGTCCTTCAATAAAGGTTTATCACTCATATATTCCTTCAGCAAATTAAATTGCTGAACGATCTTGTCGGTATTTCCTAATAAAGAGCTGATTTGTGGTGCCAAATAGTCTACCATTGCCCAGACAGGTAGCACAATAAATACAATCGATATGAGGATAAATAGGAGGGACGTTGCGCTTTTGTTCCATCGCCTTTGCTCAGTTAATTTATTGTAAGAACTACGATAGAGTATATATAATGTAACGGCACCTAAGAAGCCAGGTAGGTAATAGTATAAGTTGGTAAATATTAAGATGCCAATCAAAATAATAATGATGATTAGCATAATTTGATTGATGGAATTGTTGTTGATTTGTTTGGATTGCATGGCTATCTTATTCGCTAAACAAGTTTAACGAATTTTTGCTTAGGATTTGTGATTATTTGGCAGCGGGGGACAAAAAAAAGTCCCGTTCATAGATGAACAGGACTTATATAAAGCTTTTAGTTAAAACTTCAAATTATGCACCTAATTGGATACGTTTGAAAACTGTAACTGTTAATCCTTTAGAAACTGAGTCTAAGAATTGAGCGATATTTTTAGACGAATCTTTAACGAACTCTTGGTTCAATAAAGTAGAGTCTTTGTAGAATTTGTTTAATTTACCTGCAGCGATTTTCTCAACCATTTCTTCTGGTTTACCTTCTGCACGGATTTGATCTTTAGCGATTTCTAATTCACGCTCGATAGTTTTTGAATCAACACCATCTTTATCGATAGCAACAGGGTTCATTGCTGCAATTTGCATAGCAACATCTTTACCTGCATCTTCAACACCGTCAGCGTCAGCAGAAAGACCTACTAATACACCTAAACGGTAGTTACCGTGGATATAAGCAACAACTTTCTCAGCGCTTACGCTTTCGTATTTAGAAACTTCGATTTTCTCACCGATTTTACCAGTTTGATCGATCAATAAGTCAGCGATTTTAACACCACCGATTTCCAATGCTTTTAAATCTTCTAATGAAGCTGGATTATTTGCTAATGCAACCTCAGCTACTGATTCAGCGAACGCGATAAAGTCAGCGTTTTTCGCTACGAAGTCAGTTTCACAGTTTACTTCTACTACGATACCTGATTTACCATCAGCAGCAGCTTTAGCAATGATAACACCTTCATTCGAATCGCGGTCTTGACGACTAGCAGCAACTTTAGCACCTTTTTTACGTAGGTAATCTACAGCAGCTTCGAAGTCACCATTCGCTTCGATTAAAGCTTTTTTACAGTCCATCATACCAGCGCCAGTTTGTTGACGCAGTTTGTTTACATCTGATGCAGAAATTTGTACTGACATAGTATTTTTTTTGTTAAAATTACGATTGATGTGTTAACATTCTTTTGTTGTAAAAACAACAGAATGTTAATTCTTAAAATTTTAGGGGCTTACTATCGTCCTGAAGAACAGGTTAGTATGCCTCTCGAGTCTAAATAGACGAGCTATTCAGAAAAAAACCGGATAGACAGGAGCAGTTTACGGAAGCTAACTTCCAGAAACCAACACTTGTCTATCCGGTCGAATAGTATAGAATATTATTCTACGTCTTTTGCTTTACGAGTGCGTTTTCCTGGAGTCGCTTCAGTAGCTTCACCATTGTCTACTGCAGCTTTAGCAGCAGCAGCTTCTTTTTCCGCGTCCTCTTCTTTATCGCGCTTGCGTTCTTCTAATCCTTCTTGGATTGCTTTACCAATCACACCAGCGATTAAGCTGATAGATTTAGTAGCATCATCATTCGCAGGAATAGGGAAGTCGATGTTTGTAGGGTCAGAGTTTGTATCTACCATTGCAAACGTAGGGATGTTTAGTTTTAAAGCTTCCGCTACAGCAATGTGCTCTTTCTTAACATCGATGATAAACAAAGCAGCTGGTAAACGGTTTAAGTCAGCAATACCGCCTAAAAGGCTTTCTAACTTAATACGTTCGCGTTGAATCATCAATTTTTCTTTCTTAGATAATACATCATAAGTACCATCTTTTTGCATTTTATCGATGTTCGACATTTTCTTAATAGACTTACGCACAGTTGCGAAGTTAGTTAGCATACCACCTAACCAACGCTCTGTAACGAAAGGCATATTAACAGCCTTCGCTTGTTCAGCGATAATTTCTTTAGCTTGTTTCTTCGTTGCAACGAATAATACTTTGCGACCAGATTTTACGATTTGTTTGATAGCTGAAGCAGCTTCCTCTAACTTAGTTAGGGTTTTGTTCAAATCGATGATGTGGATACCGTTGCGTTCCATGAAAATGTACTTAGCCATTTTCGGATCCCACTTACGAGTAAGGTGACCAAAGTGAACACCTGCATCCAATAATTCTTGATATGTTGTTCTTGCCATTTTTTGACCCTCCTTAAATTAACGTTTACTGAATTGGAATCTTCTACGAGCTTTACGACGTCCTGGTTTCTTACGCTCAACCATACGGTCATCACGTGTAACTAAACCTTTCGCGCGCAATGCAGGTTTTACTTCTGGGTTAAGCTCTACTAAAGCTTTAGCGATTGCTAAACGTACTGCTTCAGCTTGACCTTTAACACCACCTCCTTGAACGTTTACTTTGATGTCAAAATTTGCTAGGGACTCTGCTACCAATAAAGATTGAGTAGCAACGTATTGCAAAGGCAAAGTTGGAAAATAGACTTTGTAGTCTTTTCCATTAACAATGATATTTCCATTACCAGCAGTTAAGTAGATGCGGGCAACAGCGGTTTTTCTTCTTCCTGAAGTGTTAGTTGTTGACATAATTGATCTCCTTAGAATTTAACTGGTTTTGGATTTTGTGCCTCATGTTTGTGCTCAGATCCTGCATAAACAAAAAGGTTTTTAAATAATTGACGACCTAAACGGTTTTTAGGTAACATACCACGTACCGCTTTCTCAATGATGCGCTCTGGGTGTTTCGCTAATAACTCTTTCGGAGAAACAAAACGTTGACCACCTGGGTAGCCTGTGTAGCGAACATATACTTTGTCGCCTAATTTGTTTCCTGTCAATTTGATTTTGTCTGCATTGATAACAATAACATTGTCACCGCAGTCTACGTGTGGGGTAAATGTTGGCTTGTGTTTTCCACGGATCACTTTCGCGATCTCGCTTGCCAAGCGCCCCAAAATCTCGCCTTCAGCGTCAACAACGATCCATTCTTTGTTAACGGTGTTCTTGTTAGCAGAGACAGTTTTGTAACTTAACGTATTCACTTGCTTTTATTTAATTAATTAATTAATAATGTTTTAAATCCTAGTTGTAATCCCTACAATTAGGTTCGCAAAGGTACACTAATTTAATTGTATTAGCAAAGCGATTCGTAAAAATCTGATATATCTTTTTTTATAGGCTTTTTATATGCGAACTATTTGAATTTGAATAGGCTTGGATTCTTTACTAACATTAGGAATGCTAGTGTCTATTTGAACATCTGGACAATAGTTCACGGCTTTATTTAATAAACCGGGTTAGACGAATTGCTGACTTGCATTTATATCGGCCAATGTGTGTAACTATGCGTATTTGCGACAGTTTAAAGTAAATTTAACATTAATTAAGCCCCGTCCCTTTAAACTTTTCAGCATTTTTGTGCTCTTTAGAATTAATTTATTACCTTGATTTACCTAAGCTACCTAGGTATTAATGCAGGTTAATAAAATATTTGATAGAAAATGAGAAGAACGTTTAAATGTAGGGTTTGGTTTGCAGGTTTGTTTTTATTGATAGGGCAGTCCGTTTTTGGGCAACAAGAATTAAAACAGGAACCAGGATATAAAGAAAGTCTCGCAGCTATAGAAACGCAATTGAAACGTGGTGATGTCGGGAATGCACTGAATAGTATTGAAGAAACCCTTGCAAAGTATCCGCAGGGTTCGGAGGTCTTCTACGCAAAATCTTTATTATTCGCTCAAGCAAGAAATTTCGAAGTGGCGATTCCGGCAGCACAACGTGCTGTAGAGATTGATCCTTCTAATTTGGTGTATGGAAACCATCTTATGGAACTCTATAAATCGGAGGGGGATTTTGATGCCGCTGTAGGACTAATTGATCAAGTTATTAGCAAACACAGTGATCGAGGTCAACTGTATAGAGAGAAGATTATGTTGCTGCATGCTGCCAAGAAGTCAGAGGAAGCATTAAAGGTATATGATATCACAAAGGGCAAATTTGGTGAGTCTGATACACTGGATGTTTTAAAGGCGGAAATTCTAATGGACTTAAAGCAGCCTTCAGAAGCGAAGAAAGTGCTTCAGGTTTGGGATAAAAAGAATTCACCAATTCGTCAAGTGTATAGTACGTTAAGCTATATATATTTGGATGAGAAGAATCCAAAGGAAGCGATTTCGGTTTTAGATAGAGGAATAGTTAATAGCAAAGATGATTTGTTATATCTTGATTTAGCAGATGCATATAATGTTGCTGATAAGGATAAGCTGGCTTTTGATTATGTGAAGAAGGCTTTTGAGTCGAATACCGTTAACTTTCTAGATAAGCATCGCGTGATGATGACTATTTTGAATGGAAAGTCTAAGTTAACGCTTGATCAAAAACAAGAATTAGCGAATCTGTTAGTCTTGAAACATCCACGTATTCCTGATACACATATGTTTAAGGGAGATATCTTGTGGCAAAAGGGTGAACTCGCGCAGGCGAAGTCGCTATTCTTAACTACTGTTGGGATGAATCCTAGACATATTGATGCTTGGAGTAAACTGATCAACATCGATTTAAATTTAAACGAACTTGATGAAGCTATTCAACATGGAAATGAAGCGCTATCGCACAACCCGGGAAGCCCTGTGCTTACCTATTTTGTTGGGATGGCTCATTTTATTAAGAAAGATAACGAACAGGCGCGTCAATATTTAGAACGAGCATTAGATCAAAGCGCCAATGAGAACGGATTTGTTCAATCCATGATCTATGCAGGCTTAGGAGATTTGTATCATGAAATCAAAATGGAGTCGGCTTCTGATGTTGCTTATGAGGAGGCTGTAACAAGAGACAGTACGAATGTAACGGCGATGAACAATTATGCTTACTATTTGTCTGTTAGAAAAGAGAATTTAGATAAAGCGGCTGAATACGCTGCGCGAGCAAATGAATTGGAACCTAATTCTGGTACTTTTCAAGATACATATGCATGGGTTCTATTTCAAAAAGGACAATACAAAGAGGCGCTTAATTGGATTGAGCGCGCAGTGAAAAATTCAGAACCTTCTGCGGTATTGTTTGAGCATTACGGCGATATTTTAATGAAGAGTGGCAAGAGCAAAGAGGCGATTAAGCAGTGGGAGAAGGCACAAACTTTGAACGATGTAAATAGCGCTGTAGACAAAGATAAATTAAAACGAAAAATCAGTGAGAAGAAATATTTGGACTAGTATTAGTTTATTAGTCATTTTAACTTTAGTAATAGCTTCCTGTTCGAGTAAAAAGCAGGTTGCAAAAAAAGACAACACGCTTCCAAGGGCTGAAACTGAAGCGGAGTTGTTGAAGAATTACGAATTGAGTAATCTTAATTTTCATACTTTCAGTGGACGTGCGAAGGCAAACGTTCAGGTTGGTAAAGAGACGCATAATGCTACTGTTAACGTACGTATGGATCGAGATAGGTCTATATGGATATCTGTGACAGCCTTATTAGGTATTGAAGCTGCGCGTGTGTTAATAACTCCGGATAGCGTTAAAATCATGAATAAGATTCAGGGGGAATATATTGCTAAACCATTTTCTTATATCTATAATTACACGAATAAAGGAATTTCTTTCCGTATGCTACAGGATATTTTAGTCGGAAATATGACCGTGGATATGTTGCGCACAGATCAATTACAAGTGGCTACGAGTACAGAAGATGTTCAAGTGATCGGCATTAAAGATGGATTAACATTTCATTACGGTGTTAATAATAAAAATAGACCATTTGCCTTTAATTTTATTGAGTTAGGGAAAAGTCAAAAGCTTGAAACTAGTTATAGCGAGTTTGCTGACATTAGCGGATATAATTTTCCTCAACGTTTCACGTTAAACATTGAAGGCGCAGGATCTACAGTCAAAGCAGATATGTTATACAATAAGACTGAGTTCAATACGGCAATTGAAACGCCGTTTAGTGTGCCTTCAAGATATAAGGAAATCAAATAATTACGGGGATTCATTCGGAAATAAAATTGTTATTTTATTAACTTCGTATTAAGTATATCCTTATTTTTGGACGTTTTAAAATAAACGATATTAAGAATTTAGCGTTTCATGGAATTTAAAAAAATCGTATTAAGTATATTTTCAATATTTCTTTTTGTCAGTGTTGGGTATGGTCAAAGTAGCTTGGAGTTAAAAAAACAAAGAGAACGACTTGATAGGGAAATTGCTGAACTTCAGAAGATTTTAAGTGCCAAGACGCAGGAGAAGTTGCTTTCTCAACGTGAGGTGTCCGCATTGAGTAAACAGTTAGATTTACGTGAGGATAAAATTGGGACAATCAATAGTGAACTTCGAATTATCAATAATAATATTTCATCCAATAATAAAATCGTCGATAAGCTTAAAGACGAATTGGAGAAATTAAGACAGGATTACGAGAAGATGATTCTCTTTGCCTTTCGCAATAAGAATTCCTATAACAAAATGATGTTTATTTTTGCATCAAAGGATTTTAATCAGGCTTTCAAGCGCGTTAAATACTTGCAGCAATTTACAGATGCTCGAAAAGTCAAAGTATCCGAGATTGAAGGACATAAAAAGCAAATCGAACTTAAGCTCGCTCAACTTCAGCGTGATAAACAAACCCAACAATCCTTATTGAAAGAGCAGCAATCTGAGCGTAATGTCATTGCGAAAGATAAGGCCGCACACTCGCAACAATTAAGTCAGATTGTAAAAGAGGAGCGTGGCTTTAAAGGACAGTTAACGAAAAAGCAACAAGAAAAACGTCGCTTAGATGCCGCAATTAAATCAGCAATCGCTCGAGAAGTCGAAGCAGCACGTAAGGCAGAGGAAGCACGCCGTAGAAGGTTAGCAGAGGCTGAAGCGAAGAAGACGGGTACTACTGTGGCAGAGGCTGAGAAGAAGATTGAAAAGAAAACTGGTAGTTCAGTTTTAAATAATACACCAGAAGCGACTAAGTTGTCTGCTGGTTTTAACTCCAATAGAGGTCGTCTACCATGGCCAGTGTCTCAAGGAAATATTGTGCGTAACTATGGTAATGTTACTGTCGAGCGTGGCGTTCGCGATTTCTATGACTATATACGTATTCGTACAGGGGATAATGCTACCGTGAAATCAATTTTCGAAGGTACTGTGATTAATGTAATTAATATTGGTTCGTCAGCGGTTATCGTGCAGCATGGTGAATATCTATCGGTATATTCAAACTTAAAATCAGTATCTGTACGTAAAGGACAAAAGATTAGTACAGGAACTGCAATCGGAACGACGGATTCGGATCCAGATGCTGGGTATTCCTATGTGGATTTGAGCATTTTCCGCGGACAGACTGCGATGAATCCAAGTTCATGGATAGCAAGATAGTTACATGGTTTTCCATTATAAATATTTATATTTGTTAGATACAGTAAACTGAAAGATTAGAAATTTAAAGAAATATGTATACATCGGGATTATTATTTATCGGTACTAACGAGATCATCATTATCGTAGTATTGGCGTTATTATTATTCGGGGGTAAAAAAATTCCTGAGTTAATGCGTGGATTGGGAAGAGGTGTTAAGGAATTCAAAGAAGGACAAAAAGATGGTCCTGAAGCGGAAAATAATCCAAGTAACACCGCGAATAATGATACAGTTAACAATCAACGTTAATATCGTACATTAAAGAAATTTACAAAGTTTCATTAGACTAGCTTTGCCTAGTTTAGTGAAACTTTTTTTATTCAAGCTATCCGAGAGCTTTGGCTCCATTTGCCAACGATAAGCGAAGAACTAACCAGTAGTTTGACAGTATTTAATTACTTATGAACAAAAAAATTAGTTTTCTTGTTACAATAGGCCTAAGTGTTTTGAAATTAACGGTTGCTCAGGAAATCAGTACTGATTTGCATACGTTTAGTGATACATTTCAAAGCCAAGTTATTGATCAAGTGGAAAAGGAACGAGAGCAAATTCACTCTCATCTAGATTCCGTTAAACAAAAGGCGGGGGGAACCACAGAGTTCTCTGCCGAAGATGTTAATATTGCACAGCGTATTAATAAGATTCAAAAAACAATCCCATTAGAATATAATGATCGTGTTAAAGCTTACCTCGATAAATATATTTCGAGAAATTATAAGCCCTACATGGAGAAATTATTAGGGTTAGGTTCTTACTATTTTCCAATCTATGACCAAATCTTCGCCGAACAGGGAATTCCTGATGAAGTGAAGTATTTATCTGTCGTTGAATCTTCCTTAAACCCGCATACTGTATCTACCTCTGGTGCCGTTGGCCCCTGGCAGTTTATTTACGGAACAGCGAAGATTTACAATTTGACAATGGATGGTAATTTGGATGAGCGTAAAGATGTTTATTCTACAACCTATGCGGTATCAACTTATCTGAAAGAAGCACATGACGAATTTAACGATTGGTTGTTAGCGTTAGCTTCTTATAATTGCGGACGTGGTTGTGTCAGAAGAGCAATACAACGCTCGGGTTTAGTGAACCCCAATTATTGGGAGCTCTCTCCATTCTTGCCGCGTGAAACTCAAAACTATATTCCGAAATTTATTGCAATGACGTATGTCTTAAATCATGCAGAGTTATACGGGTTGGTTCCTGCACAGAATGATTTGATGACAGATCACAAGGTGTTGATGGTGGAAAAGGCTCTAAGTTTTGGGAATATTGCAGAAGGTCTAAACTGTTCTACAGATTTACTAAAGCAATTGAATCCCGGATATAAGCGTGCGATTGTTTCTGGATCTCCAGAGAAACCACGTCGGCTGATCATTCCTTATCATGAGGAGATGAGTGATTCATTGATCTATGCAGCACTGAATAATCAGCGCGAAGAGGTGATACAGGCTTTAGCAAATTCGGAAAATACAGAAGAACAACGTCATCAAGTTAAGCGAGGGGAGACGATTGCAGGTATTGCTAAAGAATACGCGGTCTCTGAGCAACAAATAAGAGCCTGGAACAGACTTTCTGCAAAAAGTAGTATCTCTGGTCGAAATTTGATTGTAAGTAAAGGAGTGGACGCTAAAATGGTTAAGAATGTCGTTGCTGCTACTTCGTCAAAGGCGAAAAGTAAAAGTAATCCGACATTTGTTTCTTATACCGTTAGAAAAGGGGATACGCTTTCCGATATTGCAGGAAAGCATCGTGGTGCAAGCGTAAGTCGAATCAAATCGGATAATAACATTCGAGGGAGCCACTTGAAAATAGGGCAACGATTAAAAATATATAAAGGAAAAGGCTAATTCGAAGGAATTGTCTGGAACAAAAAAAGATGCGGCTTATGATAAATAGGCCGCATCTTCTGTATTATCGTATTCTTCTAACAATACCTCGACATGTTCTTTGAGGATTGTAGATAGTTTTAGTCCATAATAGTCGGAAAAGACTGGGAACTGATGATGGCTACGATCAATTAAAACTGCGGTTCTCATCCGTTTCAATGGAACGTTCAGAAAGACGCCTAAACCATAGGCTAGGGTTCTTCCACTGTTTAAAACATCATCAATCAAGATTACTACTTTATTCTTAACTGTTTCAACTGGCAAATCGGTTGTCGATTCCAAGCTACGCTTGGTTTTTTGAATCGTAACTTTCAATAATTCCACAGATCTATTTGGGTCAATCTCTAACAATAACTTCTGAAGGCGTTGTGCAAAAACATAACCTCTATCGGCAATTCCAACCAATACAAGGGCAGGCTCATCAAAATTATCTTCAATGATTTGATAGGCGATACGCTTCGATTTTTGGAGAATTTGATCCTTGTTTAAAATAAGTGTTTTCTTCGATGACATTGCAGTACTTTTGTTACGGGTAAATTTACTAAAACTTATGCTAAATACTAATGACTGAACATAATTATCTATCGTAAGCGCTAGTTCGAAGAGTGAAAAGAGATGAAATAAAAAATCCCAACGTGTATACGTTGGGATCCTTTTATAGTATTTGAAAGTTTGGTCTAATTTAAATTATTCTTTCCTCTAGCATTGGCATCCGCAGTCATGATTTGCGTCTCATCAACCTTTGGACGACCACCATTGTAGTAGTATCTTTTCCAATACGCTTCATTTAGGTTACTTACCATAACGCCGCGACTTGAAGAAGCATGAGCAAATTTATCCTCACCTAAGTAAACACCAACATGTGTGATACTTCTGCTTCTGATTTTGAAAAATACTAAATCTCCAGGTTCTAATTCGCCCTTACGTACAGGAGTAACATTTTGGTATTGATTACGGCTATTGTATCCAATCGTCGTATTAAATACATTTTCATAAACAGCCAAAGAGAATTTTGAACAATCAATTCCTCTTTTAGAATCTCCACCTAAGCGGTAAGGAGTTCCTAACCATTCATAAACAAATTGATAAAGTTTTGTATTAGAAGTTGCATTTGCTGCAACGCCCATAATCTGAGAGAAGTATTCTTTAGCTAGGTTATCTGGATCAGATGACTTTTGACTATTGGTTTGTGCCTGCGAGACTAGACATAAGCCTATGAGAAGCATTACTGCCACTAGTTTCTTTGTTTTCATTAAATCGCTTTTTTATTACAACCATTAGCTTGATGAGTTCTCCACATTTTGTGGATTTTTTCAACAGGCTGAAGCAAATGTAATACATACTGTCTTGAATTCAAAACAATTTTTACTCTATTTAACAAATCTTTAACATTTTTAACAAATAGAACGTCAACAATTTTTGACGCAAATACCTGAATCTTTTAATTCAAGCAAGGTATTAAGTTATCAATATCTAAAAAAAAGCAGATTAAAAATATTTTAAATAAATCTTGTTTTTTTAAAAAGAATTGTAATATATTTGGGAAATCATAATTAAGAAAAGTGAAAAACAATACAATTTCTATTACAATTATTATTACCACCGGGATAAAACTTAGGAGGAAGTAGTCTATTGTATAGTAATTAGTACAAATATAAGAAGCCTTCCTCCACCAGGGAAGGCTTTTTTTATTAACATACAGCAAAACAACCAACTAAACAGTATGAAAATATTAAAATTTGGCGGGACATCCGTAGGTTCCGTAGAAAGTATCCAGGCCGTATTGAAGATTGTTAAAGCTTCCTTTGACGCAGGCGAAAATCCTTTAGTCGTTTTATCGGCAATGTCAGGTGTCACCAACCTGTTAACGAAGATGGCGGAGGAAGCAGCAGAAGGAAAGCCTTTCGATGAAGGCTTGAAACAACTTGAAGAAAGACACTTTGAAGTTGTTAAAAAGCTTATTGCTGTGAAGTATCAGAATCCGGTACTCACTCGTTTAAAGCTTTTATTTAATGAATTAGAGGAACTTTTACTCGGTGTTTCCGCTCTAAAGGAACTAAGCAATCAAAGTCGTGATCTGATCGTTTCATACGGAGAGCGTTGTAGTAACTTTTTGGTCTCCAAAGTTATGGAGCAAGAGGTTGCTGAGTCCGAATATATCAACGCTTCATATTATGTGAAAACAGATTCGAATTTCGGAAATGCTCACCTAAATGAACCCCTTACGAATCAATTGATACAGGCGCTTTACCAAACACATGCTGATAAACTCCTCTTTGTAACAGGTTTTATTGGTTCTAATGAGCAAGGACGTGTGACTACACTAGGGCGAGGTGGCTCGGATTATACAGCAGCGATATTCGGATCTGTTTTAAATGCTTCGGCAATTGAGATTTGGACAGACGTAAATGGTATGTTAACGGCTGATCCTAGAATAGTAAAGAAGGCTTTCTCTTTACCGGTACTTTCCTATACCGAAGCAATGGAACTATCATACTTCGGAGCGAAAGTAATTTATCCGCCCACAATGGTACCAGCTTTTTTAAAGAAGATTCCAATCGTTATTCGCAATACTTTTGAACCTCATTTGGCTGGAACTGTAATTCAATTTGAAAGCGGTAAGTCTACTTATCCGATCAAGGGTATATCATCAATCGCTGATGTATCTGTAATTAATTTGACTGGCAGTGGTATGGTTGGAAAGTCTGGATTCAGCGGCCGTTTATTTACTTTATTAGCGCGTGAGCAGATTAATGTTATCTTAATTACTCAATCTTCGTCAGAACACAGCATTACGTTTGCGGTTAATCCAAGTGATGCGGAGAAAGCAGTTTCTCTAATCCAAAATGAATTTGAATTAGAGTTGTTAGCAAATAAGTTATCGACGCCTGTCATTGAAGAAAACCTTTCTATTCTGGCAATTGTTGGCGAGAATATGAAGCGTACCCCTGGAATGTCAGGGAAGTTATTCCATGCTTTAGGTCGAAATGGAATAAACGTTAGAGCAATTGCGCAAGGTTCCTCTGAATTTAATATTTCGGTTATCATTAATAAGGATGATTTAGCGAAGGCACTTAATGCAGTACATGATGCATTCTTTGCTGAATTAAAGCGCACTTTACATGTGTTCAATTTAGGTACAGGAAATATAGGAGCTACACTATTTAGACAGTTACATGAACAGCATGATTTTTTACTTGATCATAACGATGTTGAGATTAAAGTTGTAGGCGTCTCGAATTCTCGTCGCATGCTTTTCAATGTTGATGGGGTAAATTTGGAGAATTGGCAACAAGAGTTAGATGAGAATGGAGAAGTTGCTGATTTAGGAACTTTCGTGAGCAAAATGCAAGCGATGAATCTCCCTAATTGTGTGTTCATTGATAATACTGCGAGTAAATTGCCGGCGACTTACTACGAAGAGATATTTAAATCGAATATTTCGATTGTAACCTGTAACAAGATTGCAAACTCTGGAGACTATCAACAGTATAGATTACTACATGATACAGCTAGGAAACATGGTGTAGATTTCTTTTACGAAACGAATGTTGGAGCTGGTTTACCAATAGTACGCGTATTGAAAGATTTGATGTTAAGTGGAGACCGTATTTTGAAAATTGAAGCAATATTGTCAGGAACAATCTCCTATATCTTTAACAATTTTCATGGTGATGCCTCATTTTATGATGTTGTGAAGAAGGCGCAGGAATTAGGTTATACTGAACCTGATCCTCGTGATGACTTGGGCGGAATTGATTTTATGCGTAAAATGTTGATTCTAGCGCGTGATGCTGGAAACGTTATTGAATCTTCGGATGTTGAATTGGGTAATATATTGCCTGAGAATTGTTTGAAAGCAAATTCTGTCGATGAGTTCTATACAGAATTGTTAAAATCAGAAGATTACTTCAACGCATTGAAGCTGAAGGCTGCTAATGAAGGCAAAGTAATACGTTACATCGGCAACCTAACAAATGGTAAAGTTTCTATCGATTTACAGATGGTGGATAGCTCACATCCTTTCTATGCTTTATCTGGAAGCGATAATATCATCTCTTTCACTACAGAGCGATACAAAGAGCGACCATTGGTGGTTAAAGGACCTGGTGCAGGAGCTGAGGTAACATCAGGCGGTGTCTTTGCTGACCTTGTGAATGTAGCGGCTAAATAAGTTTAAGAACATGTTGACAAATCAAAACTCCCTAATGGAAGGAAAGAAAAATATAGACTTCGCGAAAGTAAAGCAAGAAGTAAGGGTGTTTGCTCCTGCAACCGTAGCAAATATGATCTGCGGATTTGATATACTTGGATTTGCTGTCGATTTCCCTGGCGATGAAGTATTCATGCGGAGGGTAGCAAAGCCTAGTGTTACAATCCTAGCAATACATGGTGATGACGGTAGACTACCGTTAGATCCAGATAAAAATACGGTAAGCGCTTGTGTTAAAATGCTTTTGAATCATTTAGAATTAGCAGATAGCATAGGAGTGGAGATTGAATTGACCAAACATATGCCAATTGGGAGTGGGTTGGGGTCAAGCTCTGCAAGTACAGTGGCAGGCTTGTTTGCAATAAATAGCCTATTGGGTGACCCACTTAGCAAGGAGGAGTTGATGCCTTTTTGTGTTGAAGGTGAAAGGCTTGCTTGTGGACATGGACACGCAGATAATGTTGCCCCAGCACTAATGGGCGGTATAACACTAATTCGCGGCTATGAACCTCTCGATATGATTAGTCTACCGGTTCCTGAGGATTTGGTAGCTGGAATCGTATTTCCGCAAGTGGATGTTCCTACACGAGACGCTCGTCAATTAATTAAAGAAAAAGTGTCTTTAAAAGATGCAGTCGTTCAATGGGGAAATATTGCAGGATTAGTAGCAGGACTATACCGTAGCGACTACGATCTGATTAGTCGTAGTATGCACGATGTTCTAATTGAGCCAACGCGCGCAATCTTAATACCTGAGTTTTACGCGATGAAAGAAATCGCGCTATCATGTGGTGTCTTAAGTTTTGGTATTTCAGGTTCTGGACCTTCAGTTGTCGCAATAAGCCGTGGTAAAGAGGCAGCACAACAAGCAGTGGATAAAATTCAAGCACACTTAAATGCTCACGGAATTGAAAGTTTGCAATTTGTTTCTTCGGTAAATGCGCAAGGACCAAAAGTGATCAACCTAAAATAAAATAATATGCAGTTCTATAGTACAAACAATAAAGCTCTTCGCGTTTCTTTTCAAGAAGCTGTATTTAATTCATTGCCTGAAGATAAGGGCTTATATATGCCTGAGGCTATTCCTCAATTGGATCCCTATTTCATAAAAAATATACAACAATACTCTTTTCAAGAAATTGCCTTTACGATTGCAAAAGCGTTTATCGGGGATGATATTCCTGAAAACGACTTGAAGGAGATTGTGAACGAAGCGATTAATTTTGATGCACCGGTAAGATTTCTAGATGCTGAAACTGCAGTTCTAGAACTATTTCACGGCCCGTCATACGCTTTCAAGGACTTTGGCGCACGCTTTATGAGTCGCATAATGGGCTATTTTTCACAAAAAGGAGATCAACTTCTAGACGTGTTAGTAGCAACTTCAGGCGATACGGGTGGTGCAGTTGCCTTAGGCTTCCTTGGCGTGGAGGGGACACGTGTAACAATCCTTTATCCCAAAGGAAAGGTATCAAAAGTTCAAGAAGAGCAGTTGACGACAAATGGTCAAAACATACGCGCACTGGAAGTGGAAGGTACATTTGATGATTGTCAGGCACTTGTTAAACAGGCTTTCAACGATAAGGAGTTGAATGGAGTATTGCGATTAACATCGGCAAACTCAATCAACATCGCGCGATTAATTCCTCAAACGTTTTATTATTTCTGGACATACGCGCAATTAAAATCACAAGGAATGGACGAAATCGTGTTCACAGTTCCAAGTGGAAATTTTGGGAATATTGGAGCAGGGCTGTTGGCTTACAAAATGGGCTTACCAGTAAGTCATTTCGTTGCAGCAACTAATGTAAATGATACGGTACCTCGTTTCTTGAAAAACGGTCAATATGAACCCAAGCCTTCCGTTCAAACATTGGCAAATGCTATGGATGTTGGAAATCCAAGCAATTGGGTTAGAATTCAAGACTTATTTGATCAAGATCTAGCGCAATTAAAAGCTAAGATTACTTCGTATACCTACAACGATCAAGAAACTGTACAAGGGATGGAGGAACTTTTTGAAAAGTATAAATATGTCGCTTGTCCTCATACGGCAATCGCGTATTTGGCTTCGAAAGCCTATCGCTTGGATCAACCAGGGCACTATGCTTCTGTGTTCCTTTCTACAGCTCATCCATGTAAATTTCCAGAGGCGATAAAGCCAGAAGTGTATCAATATGTGAAGTTGCCAGAGGGAGCCTCTTTATTGGCTGATAAAGAGAAACAAGCAACGGAAATGCCAGTAGATTATCAGACTTTCAAAACGTATCTCTTGGTAAATAACTAATAGATTCATTTTATATGTTAGGAAAGGACTATCTCAAAAAGGGATAGTCCTTTTTTTCGATAATCTGATTATTTTTTTTCAATTCTAATTACTTTTGCAAGGATGAATAAAATAATCCTCAACAAAGGAAAGGATAAAGCGGCCTGGCAGTTACATCCTTGGATTTTCTCCGGAGCAATTGCCCGCGTTTCAGAAACTCTTCAAAATGGCGATATCGCCTCAGTATACAACCACGATGATGAATTTATTGCTTATGGGATGTACAACAATCAATCTCGCGTTGCAGTGCGATTGTTAGAATGGGATCCCAGAAAGGAAATTAACGAATCATGGTGGCGTGATAGATTGCAACGAGCAGTCAAAAATAGGTTGCATCTTTTAAACGAAAAGAACAATACCGTGCGGCTTGTGTTTGCTGAGGCCGACTTTCTACCCGGATTAATAGCAGATAAATATGGAGATTACATCTCTATTCAGGTGCATGCCGCTGGCATGGAACGTATTAAATCCATTCTTGTCGATGAGTTAAATCTACTTTTGAAACCTAAGGGGATCTATGAACGTAGTGATTTAAAATCTCGAGAATATGAGGGATTGCCGGACGATAATGGACTGCGATCAGGCGAAACCCCACCAGCCTTTGTCGATATTATCGAAAATGGAATTCTTTATCAAGTCAATATCGTGGAAGGGCAGAAGTCTGGTTTCTATTGCGATCAACGTGATAACCGATATATTACAGCCAAATATGCAAAGGATAAAAAAGTATTAGACTGCTTTTGCTATTCAGGTGGATTTACTTTAAATGCTTTTCGTGAAAATGCAAGTTCAGTGACGTCGGTAGACAGTTCAGCTTTAGCGATCGAAACATTGAAACAAAATATTGAATTAAATGGCTATGATTCGAGTAAACACGTTGCTGTTCAATCGGACGTTAACAAGTATTTACGAGAACTTGGCGAGCAAGGAGAGAAATTTGACCTTATTATTCTTGACCCTCCTAAATATGCACCTTCGAGATCTACACTGGAAAAGGCTTCGAGAGCGTATAAAGATTTAAATCGCCGAGGATTAATGTTATTGAACTCTGGCGGATTATTAGCAACTTTTTCATGTTCTGGAGCGATGGATATCGATACTTTTAAGCAAGTAATTGCATGGGCGGCATTGGATGCAGGAAAAGAAATACAGTTTATCTATCAGTATTGTCAGCCTGAAGATCATCCTGTTCGTGCATCATTTAATGAAGGAGAATACTTAAAAGGCCTTCTAGTACGCGTGTTATAGGATAGCGTAGAGGAATTTAAGAGTGTAAAAAAGGGATTAGCTCAGACAAGCTAATCCCTTTTTTAATCGATATACGCAAGGTGAGACTAAACCTTGTAGCATTGCTGCTACAAGATGTTAAGCTGTAGTTGCAAAATAATAGTCGATCACTGGTTTAACCAGTTGTTTGTCAGTGATTTGTTTGTATGCTGTTATTACAGTTTTCTAAAAAATGATTTATATCATTTTCTTTATAGTGTAAAAGCTTAATATTTGAATTAAATAATTCATACCCGCGGCATGCGTCGAGATCTTTTTAAAATGTTTCAAAAAACGAATTACATAGTGTTTGTGAGAGATTTTAAAGAATGTTTATGTATGCCGCATATTTACCTCATCATTAATTCCACTAGCCGCAAGGCATAGATTAAGATAAGCGCTCAGTTCGCTAAGCTGCTAAAGATTATTAGTTTGCATGTTGTTCCAACTAAGGGCTGTCTGGTTAGACAGCCCTTTCTATTTTTGTTAGGGTATGGATTTTCCTAGCCGAGTTTGAATTGAGATAACCAACTCTCCGCCATTAAATTAGATCCCGCCCAAGAGGTATGTACACCATCGGTAGTCCAATAGGCACCATTATTTTGTTTTAGTGCTGCATCAAATATTGCTTGATAAGGGATAAAAGCGGTTTTATATTCCTTAGCGATTTCACGTGCCGCGGTTTGGTATTTTGGAAAATCTGGAAACCAATCATCCGTGATATGTTTCACGTTCTTTAAACCAAAAGGTTCACCAATAATCAACTTAGCATTTGGTAATGCGCTAAGAGTCTTGTCTAAAAGTTCTTTGTATTGACCTTTATACTGCTCCGGGGTATTCACAGCGCCACGATCTTTCGTACGCCAAAAATCATTGACTCCAATTAAGATGGAAACAATATTTGGCTTAAGATCTAGACAGTCGACTTGCCATCGGTTTAATAAATCGGGAACACGGTTACCCGAGATACCGCGATTATAAATTTTAATATTCTTGCTAGCGCATTTATTCAATAGAACGCCCCCAGCTATCATTGCATACCCACCTCCAAATGCATTCATCTCATTTGGATTTAAATTATCTTTTTTTCTTCCAGCATCTGTGATTGAATCACCTTGGAAAAGAATAACGTCGTTCTCCTGAATATGTATTCCAGCTCTCGGTTTTGAGGAAGAAAAATCGGCTGCATGTATTAAACTGCTACCAACGGCAGTACTACCCACGGTCAATATACTTTTTTTTAAAAAATCTCTTCTTGAATTCATGGTCTTGTTATAATAGGTTGATTTTACCTATACAAGATAAGGAAACTAGCAATATTTGGCAATTCCCGCACGAATAATTTTACAAGCTTGTTTAATCTCTTCTTCTGTTATCGTCAATGGTGGAGCAACGCGAAGAGCCGTTTCGCAATGTAAATACCAGTCGATTATTAATCCCTGTTCCGCACAGTAATTACTTACCGCATAGACCTGATCAAAATTCTCAAGTTGTAAGCACATCATTAATCCTAATCCTCGAATTTCTTTGATCTGTGGAATCGCTAATTCCTCACGAAATAATGCAGCTTTGGAGGCTACTTTTTCAACCAATTGTTCTTCGATAATGACCTCTAAAGAAGCTTTTGCTGCGGCACAACTAACAGGATGCCCCCCAAAAGTCGTAATATGACCTAGCATCGGGTTGCTTTTGATGACATCCATTATTTCCTTACGGGCTACGAAAGCACCTAATGGCATGCCTCCACCAATTCCTTTGGCTAGCATAAGCACATCAGGAATGATATCAAAATGTTCAAATGCAAAGAGTTTGCCTGTTCGACCAAACCCGGTTTGAATCTCATCAAAAATTAAAAGCGCTCCTGTCTCATCGCATTTCTTTCGCAAGGCTTGCATATAAGTCTTGTCTGGGACACGAACACCAGCTTCCCCTTGTATCGCTTCTACGATTACTGCTGCGGTCTCCTGGCTGATCTTTTCTAAGTCAGGAAGACTATTGTAGTTAATAAAAGAAATACCAGGAAGGAGAGGAGCATATGCCTGACGATATTCTTCATTGCCAATTAAACTTAGCGCTCCTTGAGTGCTACCGTGGTAGGCTTCTTTTGCAGCGATTATTTCTCGGCGACCCGTAAATTTCTTAGCGATTTTCATCGATCCTTCAACCGCTTCGGTACCTGAATTCGTAAGGTAAACAGACTCATAAGAGCTTGGTAAAACCGCTAGCAAACTAGTCGCAAATTGTACCTGCGGAGCTTGCACAAACTCTCCATAAACAGTGACATGCATAAACTTGTCTAGCTGATTCTGAATTGCATTTAAGACCTTCGGGTGTCGGTGACCGATATTACTGACATTGAATCCCGAAACCAGGTCCATATAGGATTGTCCGTCTGGACCGTAAAGATAGATGCCCTCTGCTCGCTCAACTTCAATTAGTCTTGGTGACTCTGAAGTCTGGGCTGTATTTTTTAAGAATAATTCTCTATTACTTATCATGGGTGGGTTTTATTCAAAACAAAAGAAGCTCAAAATTAGAGCTTCTTTTATTAGTTTTTGTGATTTCGACCTTTGAGCTCTCTATAGAGTAGCTCTATAAACTCTTGTTCAACAGAAAAGAACTGTGATGCTCGGGATTGTCCGATAACATCAGCAAATCGAGATCTATAGTTTTTCTTAATTTCAACTTCTTTCGCATCGAAGGAAATAGCATCATTGCCTGGTCTAAAAGAGTTTGAACTTCCTTGACTACGTTCGTTGCCACGACTCTTTTGCGTCTTTATCGCTCTTATTTCTTTTGTATATTGATTATATAGCGGGAAAAATTGCTGAGCCTCCGCTGGAGTCAGTCGAAGCTGTTTGGTGATGTAAGCAGCCTTTTGATTCTCTATCGCTTCAAATCTATCTTGACGTGATTGTCCATTTGCTACAAAACATAATAAGCAAGCCAAACAGAATGTCGTAATAATATGTTTCAAACGAAGCATTATAGTGTATTATAATTTAAGTATTCTTCTAATTCTTTGTCCTCAATTTGACTACCAATAGTTTCAGATGCCTCAGGCTCATAGATATACTCCGCATAATAAGCTAAATCTGTACCATCCGAATGACTCGCAAGATAACTAATGATTTCGTCTTCTGGGATTTCATCTAGAGAAACCTGTTGAGCACTTGCCACACTTGCTATCGCTTGATCCGTATTAGTAGGGGTACTGTTGTAAGTTGATACGCCTACAAACGCGGCAACACAAGCGGCAGCGGCTGCACCAATCCATACCACAGGTCTGCTTTTCTTAACTGTAGCCGCAGGTACTGATTTAGGCATTTGAATAACCTTCTCATCTTGAATTTGATCCAAGATACCTGTAGTCAACTGTTCAAAATAACCTGTAGGGACTGAAAATCCATCGGTCTGTACTTCAGATTTTAAATCTTCTACAGCTATAGACGCCATAATTTGATCGGCGGAAGTTTCAAAATATTGTTCTGGAACTTCAAAACCACTTTCTTGTACTTCTTCTCGAAGGTTGCCTTCACTTACTTTCGCAAGTATAGAAAGGCTTAAATCTTCGAAGTATCCTTCAGGAACTGTAAATTGTTCTTCCTGCAATTGATCCAATTGTACATGCTGCAAAATGCGATTATTCAATTCTGTGAAATAATCCGCAGGAACTTCAAAACCTGCATGTTGCTGTGACTGGTCAATCTTCACTTGCGACATAATCTGTTCGCTCAGTGTGTCAAAGTAGCCATTCGGCACTTCAAAACCAGCTCGTTGATCCTTGCTTGTACGATCCAATTGTGTTAAGAACAATAGCCTATTGGTTTGTTCATTGAAATAATTGTCGGGTACAATGAAAGGGTTAACACGCAACGAATCAGGTAAGTTATTTCCTTCCATGTTGTCGTAATATGTGTTGTTTTCTTTCATAGTACATGTATAGAATGGTTTTTGCTAAAAAGGTTTAATCGTTCTTGGCAAAAAAGTTCTCTATCTTCTTAACAGCCAAATGATATGACGCTTTTAAAGCGCCGACACTGGTGCCAAGCACATCCGAAATTTCCTCATACTTCAAGTCCTCAAAATATTTCATATTGAAAACCAAGCGTTGTTTATCAGGAAGCGTTAATAAGGCTTCTTGTAGTTTTTGCTGCGCGCGATCTCCATTGAAATAAGAACCGTCAGCTAAAGTCTCTGATAAATAAGCAGATGTTTCATCATCCAATGAAACATTCTGCTTTTGTTTTTTCTTATTTAAGAAAGTAATGCATTCATTAGTCGCAATCCTGTACAACCAAGTGTACAATTGTGAATCTTCTCTGAACTTCTCGAGATTCCGCCAGACTTTAATAAAGATATCCTGCACAACATCATCTGCGTCGTCATGGTCTAAAACCATTCTTCTGACGTGCCAATAGATTTTCTGCTGGTACTTTTTTAATAACTCGCGAAATGCTTCCTCACGAGTTTTCTCATCGGCGAACTTCGCAATGATCAGGGAATCTTCCATATTGGATTATTTTCTGCTAATTACTTTTTTCGCTGCTTTAACAATATCTGCAGCTGTTAAACCATATTTCTCCATCAATTGTGCCGGAGTTCCTGATTCGCCAAAGCTATCATCTACCGCTACATATTCTTGTGGAGTTGGAAGTTCCTTCGCTAAAACTTGTGCAACGCTATCACCTAAACCACCTAAACGGTTGTGTTCTTCAGCAGTAACCACACATTTTGTTTTTGCAACAGATTTTAAAATCGCAGCAGCATCCAATGGTTTAATCGTGTGAATATTAATGATTTCTGCATTAATGCCTTCTTTCTCTAATTCTTCACCCGCTTGGATAGCTTCCCATACTAAATGTCCGGTAGCGATAATTGTTACGTCAGCGCCTTCGTTTAACATCACAGCTTTACCAATTTCGAATTTTTGATCTGCAGGTGTGAAGTTAGGAACAACAGGACGGCCGAAACGTAAATATGCAGGTCCTTCATGGTCTACTAACGCAATAGTAGCTGCTTTTGTTTGATTGTAATCACATGGATTAATCACAGTCATACCTGGCAACATCTTCATCAAACCGATGTCTTCCAAGATTTGGTGTGTTGCACCATCTTCACCTAATGTTAATCCAGCGTGAGAAGCACAAATCTTTACATTCTTACCTGAATAGGCAATAGATTGACGGATTTGGTCATAAACACGACCTGTAGAGAAGTTTGCAAATGTACCAGTGAAAGGAATCTTTCCACCGATAGTTAATCCTGCTGCAATACCCATCATGTTTGCTTCCGCAATACCAATTTGGAAGAAACGTTCAGGATAAGCTTTTATAAAGTCGTTCATTTTCAATGAACCGATCAAGTCAGCACATAACGCTACAACATTTTCGTTTTGCTGTCCTGCTTCTAGTAAGCCGGCACCAAAGCCTGAGCGTGTGTCTTTTGATTCTGTATATGTATATTTTTTCATGTTGTGATGTCTCAGTCAGAATGTCTATGCCATTCTAGGTCTAACAGCTTGTTATCTTAATAATCGCCAATGGTTGCAGGAATCTGATTCAATGCGCTTGCTAATTGCTCATCATTAGGAGCAACACCATGCCATTTATGGGATCCCATCATGAAATCAACACCACTACCCATTTCGGTATGTAATAAGATGATCACTGGTTTACCTTTTCCTGTACGTGATTTTGCTTCATCAATACCAGCAACAACAGAAGCCATATCGTTTCCTTTTGCTACTTCTAGCACATCCCAACCAAATGCTTCCCATTTCGCACGAAGATCACCTAAAGAAAGAACCGTATCTGTAGAACCATCAATTTGCGCGTGGTTGTAGTCAACCGCTGCAATGATGTTGTCCATCTTGTTATGTGGAGCATACATCGCTGCTTCCCATACTTGTCCTTCTTGTAACTCTCCGTCACCCATTAATACATATACTAAGCTGTTGTCTTTATTCAACTTCTTAGCTTGTGCAGCACCAAGAGCTACCGATAAGCCCTGACCTAAAGATCCTGACGCTACACGAATCCCTGGAAGGTGCTCGTGGGTAGTAGGGTGTCCCTGTAGTCTAGAATTAAGTTTACGGAATGTCGCTAATTCACTCACTGGGAAGTAGCCCGCTCTAGCTAAAGTACTGTAAAATACAGGAGAAATGTGCCCATTCGATAAGAAGAATAAGTCTTCACCAATACCATCCATGTTGAAGGAAGGATCGTTTTTCATTGCGTGGAAGTACAATGCTACAAAATAATCTGTACAACCTAGAGAACCACCTGGGTGTCCGGATTGACATGCATGTACCATGCGAACAATGTCTCTTCTTACTTGAGAAGCAATCTGTTCAAGCTTGTTTATATCTGCACTCATTTTTTAGTATAAATGTTTCGATTGTTTTGCCGATAAAGGTAATGATTTTTTGCAGTATTTGCTTTAGTATTTAGTAGTTAGTATGAAGTATTTAGACCTTTATTTTGATTTTATGCAAGTTTTTATTTTTGCTAAGCAATTTATTGAATAAAGCATTTGTAAGAATTTATCGAGAAACAAAAGCTAGCTAATCGTTAGACCATGATTACATCGAAATTGCTGAATAAAACAAGGGTTTTGATTTTTATTCCCTATCCAGTACCTTTAATACATGAAATTTGAAGAATTCAAAAAGTCATTGGAAGATGCACAACCCAAATCGGATTGGTCAATTCAGCTAAGTGCCCTTTGGTTTGAAGGGAAGGGACAGTGGAAAAAAGGACATGATTTGATCGACCATTTAGAGGATCCTATCTCAGCTCATGTACATGCCTATTTCCATCGTGTTGAGGGTGATCTGTGGAACGCTAGATATTGGTATGGTCGTGCGAAACAAGTGGAGTGTAAGGCGAGCTTATCTGAGGAGTGGGAGAAACTTGTTCGTTCGTTGTTGAATTAATTTCTTTCTGTTTTTACAGAGTCTAAAGATGGGCTTGTTGATAATGGTAAGTCACTACGATTTCCACTCCAATTCCATAATTTTCTCCAGAACTCTCCCAACGTATTAAATTCCTGACGATAAATCAATCCAACCGCATTGATATAATCATCGGTAGGGGTGAATAAGATGTTTCGAGTATTCAAGCGATTATATGCGCGAAACATTAGATTACCATCGCGACGTAGTTTGAAGGTCAATTCAGCGTCGGTAGCAACTTTGTTGGAAAAGAATGTTAAATCCGTGGTCTGCACGTTCCTTCGATCAACGATACCTCCAGTAAGCACTAATCGATCATTAAAGAATCTAAATGACGCAGACGCGTCGTTCAGCGAACGAATATTGAAATCTAGGAAGTCAATCTTTAATGACTGCGCTAAGATGTTATTTAATTGATTGAACGCAATCTCTGTTCCCGCAGACAGTAGGGTGTTATTTACTTCGCGACCCAATTCATTGTTCGAACTCGCCGTGAAACTCCGGCGTACAATAAGGCTTAAAGCTTGTTGATTGACGTTATTTGCATCACTCAAATACGCTTGTAATTCGTCTTTAACGTAAGGAGTTTGAGGGAAATTTAAATCAAAGGAAACATCAGGTTGACTCAAGGTACCTTTGATGTTCATATCGGCCTGCGCCATCACGCGTTCATCTTGACCCGAGCGACCCGCCGCATTGTACAAGGGTGATATCGACGTTCTTTGTTGATAAATCGCTGTCATGTTGATGTTAGCGCCGGACGGAGAACCAGTCCATCGAATCGTACCACCTTGCTTTATATCAAAGAATTTGTTAAAGAAATCTTGCGCCGTAAAGTGGAACTTTCCTGAATTAACCGTGTAGTCACCAAACATTTCGAAATCCCCAAGACTAGAAACTTTCAACGTAATCTCCCCAGTACCATTACCTTTTAATGAACCCAAGTCAGTCTGTAGATTGACTTCAGCGGTAGGCGTTAGCTCTAAGTCCATATTCATTGTCATTCCTTTCAATAAATACTTCGATTCCTGCTGTTTATTTTTGCTGGAATCATTACTTACAAAGTAGATAAAATCACTGTCCGTTACGGTCATTGCGGAATTGAAAGGGATTGTGATTGCCGTGTTATCTTCTGAGCGTGCTTTAATGTTAATGTCAATTGCCGAGGTAGCACCTTTAAATCGGAATGTACCGGTCGCATAAGCCGTCCCGAAATAGAGGTTATTATCCTTGTAAGTCGTGTTTAATATCATGGTGTTTTTAGTTACCACGTCAACGTCGATGTAAGGGTTGCTCAGTTTATTCAGGTTTACAATACCATTGGCAACAGCTTGATGTCCTTTGTGATCATTGAACGTTAAGTTGCTCAGCATAATATTATTCTTGTCTAATAACACGGTTTGATTACTCAGGTTATAGGAAGTCTTAAGATAATTAACGTTGAACGACGCATATTCTATTTTCGATATCCCATTGAATTCAGGATGTTTTAAGCTTCCGCCAATTTGAATTTCAGCATTCATTTTCCCTTGAAGTTGTGAGGTTAAACTTCGAACAAAGGGTTGGAATAATATCAATTCCATTTGATTGAGGGAGCCTTTTAAATTTAATTCTTGGGCATCTCCACCGATCTGGTAAGTTCCTCCAAGCTTCAATCCTTTATTCAGCTCATCAAGTAGTTGCAAATCCAAATTCGCTTGTTTGGTTTCTGGGTCAAAATCAGCAATTAAACGCAGTTGACCAATAGGAATTTGATTGTATACCAATGGGCTAGTCTGAACATTGGCAGAGAGGTATGGCTTCTTGAAAACGGAATGGAGTTCAATATCCCCATTTAACTCTCCAATGAGGCGTATGCCAATTGGTTTTAAAAATGCTTCCAGCGAGGTTAAATTAAATTTGCTAAAGTTTACTTCCAGCTTATCGTCTTCATTGGATAGTACACCATTGAAGGCTACTTTTTGTTGGCCCTGACTGGCGATTAAATTTTTTAAATAGAATTTCCCTTTCGATACACGCATCTCAGCATCCGTGTTCAATGCCCATGATTCGCGATTTATAACGATTGATGATTTGTTGAAATGGATAAAAGCAGGCTTATTGTGTGCGAAATGTATATCACCATTTAACCGCAAATAATTCAAGTCAGTTTCTTTTGCTCCATTTATACTGAACAAAAGGCTGTCGTTGGATAGCACATTGTTAATCTCTATATCATTTACAAATAAACTATCACTCAAGAACAGCTTGTCTGCAGTGATATCCAATGAGAATGCCTTCTGATCTGCATTTTCGCGAACATGAATGTTCTGTACATTAATACCCTGATATCGAACGAAAGGACTAAAGGCCGTAAATTCGGCGGTAAAATCTTCCGACGAGAAATGTGCTTCCAATGAAGCGCCGTCGTCGAGCGTTAATGTTGGATCTAAAAATGCTGAAACGGGTTCGAAGGATTTTACATTAACCTGTAAATCGAATATTTGAGGATTGTAAGGCTCTAAATTCAATCCAATCGCTGGGGCATAGCGCATTGCCAAAGCATTGAAATAGGGGATTAACGTATTCAAGTCGATAATGCCCTTCATTTCAGCATCGAGTACATTGGAACGCAAAGTCAAAAGCCGATCCGCTTGCGTACCATCTGCCGAAAAGAATAAATCGTCTACTCGAAAGTCGCCTTTCGATGTACGCATATTAATTTGCTCGGCTTCAACCTCGCCGTTCAAATTATTTAAGTTGTTACCGCTAAGATGTGTGTTAATTTGCGAATTGAAAATGACAATACTATCTTTCTCAACTAGCCCCATTTTCTTTAGATTGATCAAGTCTACTTCCGCCGCCACATCGTAGCTTGTTTCATCTGATTGGAAGTCAATCTTCGCATCGTAACTTAATTGAGCGTTTGAATCCCGAATCAAACCGGAAACATCAACAAATTTTTGATCCAACAAGCCAGAAACCTCAATACTATCATATTGGTAATTCCCAAATTGTAAATTACGGAGTCCGCCATCTAATTGTAGACTCATTTTATCAAAATCAAAACTGCTGCCATCAAAATTAAAGGCTAACGCGGTTGATTTTAACGTCTTACTTTTAATTAGCTCACCTAATTGAAATTGATTTGAGGCAATATGCCCTTGATAAAGAATGTCTTTTTGGATATCAATCTTACTTTCTGTTCGTATGGCGCCAAGTTTAGTGTCAAAATTCCCCTTGACGTCAAAGAGATTATATAATCCATTGAAGGAGCCTGCAAATTTTATTAAGCCTAACTTATGAAGTTCCTGAGGCAGTGAAAAGCGGTTCCGCTTTGCAAGTTTAGGGATGATCAATTCAAGGTCTTTTGCTGAGGTTTGAAGGTCTTCAGCATCGAAGTCAAAAATCGTTTTGTTGATGTCTGGCAGCCCTTTAATACGAAAGTCACCACGTAAGACAGTTTCATTCCCAGTTTTTATTAATGCGTTCGTCGTTTTTAAATCGTCTACCGTTCCGTCAACTGTTGCTTGGGGGACTGAGGCTGTAAATTGTACAGACTTCATCGAAGGAGCAAAGTATTCGATATCGCGAGAATCGACATAAACATCATCCATCGTTCCGGCGATCTGCACCTTCTTGATAAAATCTCCAAAATCGCTAAATCGATCGTAAGTGAATTTCAGATAGCGACCAACTCTAGATTGATTAGTTTGTAAATTAAGTTGATCAAACTCCATTGATTTACCACTAATGAATGCTTTTGAAGAAAGCTTCTTGATCTCAAAACCAGATTTTTCAACGAGTGAAAGCCTTTTGATTTCTGTTCTAAGGGATGTCGAATCAAACTTGATGTTCGCCAGATCAAGATTTAAGTTTTTGAGTTCAATGTCTGAAAAGTCAACCCCTTTGTTGTGATGTTTTTGGTTATGATTTACTATCCTGATATGGTTGTCGAACAGTCTAAGATTATGTAGTTGTAGTTCTAATGGGGTTTGCTTAGCTGTGACGTTTTTCTTTTTTGGCGCAAAGTAATCTAGCAGGAATTTGATATTGGAACTGTCCTTATACACCTGGAAGTCGACGTATGCTTTATGCAATTCCAAGTCTTCCACAACGATTTTGTTCTGAAGGAAATGGCGTAGCATCAAATTAGCTTTGAGCTCCTCTACAGCAAGTATAGGTGTTCCTTTTTGATCTGAAATCTTGAATTCAGTTAACGATAATTGATCAAATGGGCGAAAATAAATATGCTTGAGTTCTACTTTAGCGTTTAGTTCGCTAGAGAGATATTTAGCGACACGTTGTGTTACAAATGTTTGCACAGATGCAAATTGCAGACTGAATACCACAAGGCAAAGCAAGGCAATTAAGCCTAGGAAGCTATACAACGTTATTTTAAGTATTTTTTTGATACTTTTGTGCTTTATATTTAATACATCCCTCAAAATGGCAATCATACTCGGTATAGAATCATCGTGTGATGAAACTTCCGCATCTATTTGTATAGACGGCGAAATTCGATCAAATATTATTGCAAGTCAAGCAATCCATGCGAAATACGGAGGGGTAGTGCCTGAGTTAGCGTCCCGTGCTCATCAACAAAATATTATTCCTACGGTAGATCAAGCCATTCTTCAAGCAAAAGTAAGTAAAAAAGATATAGATGCAGTGGCTTTTACTCGCGGACCTGGACTTTTAGGTGCTTTATTAGTTGGGACCTCCTTTGCAAAATCTTTCGCATTAGCAATGGATGTACCCCTAATTGAGGTTAATCATATGCAAGCGCACATATTAGCGCACTTTATCGACCAGCCAAAACCAGCGTTCCCATTTTTATGCTTGACTGTTTCTGGTGGTCATACACAGATTGTACTGGTCAAGGATTACTTTGAGATGGAACTACTTGGGGAAACTTTAGACGATGCAGCGGGAGAGGCATTCGATAAAACGGCGAAGATTTTGAATTTGCCTTATCCTGGAGGACCATTAATTGATAAACACGCTAAAGACGGAGATCCGACGGCATTCAAATTGCCAGAACCTCAAATACCGGAACTCAATTTTAGTTTTTCAGGTCTTAAAACGGCAATTCTATACCTCGTTCAAGCGGAAATAAAGAAAAACCCAAACTTCCTTGCGGAACGTATGGACGATTTATGTGCATCCGTACAAGACCGTATTGTTTCCATTCTTTTAAACAAATTGAAAAAGGCAGCCAAGCAAACCGGTGTTAAAGACATCGCTATTGCAGGTGGTGTGTCCGCCAATTCTGGATTAAGAAGTTCATTATTAGCAATGGGCGAAAAATATAAATGGAATGTCTTTATTCCAAAGTTTGAATATTGTACGGATAATGCTGCAATGATTGCAATTGCAGGATATCATAAATTCCTAAAAAAAGACTTTGTAGGGCAGGATATTTCGCCATTAGCGAGAATGCATGTTTAGCTCAAAAGAAACAGCATAGCTTATTGTATAGACTAGCAGGAACGAAAGGGCTGTTAGTCTTTTTTTATGATCAATTTTATCCTTTTTGATTTATTGAACAGCGATTTGGAAATCATTGATCGAAAGCTGTCTGTTTTATTATTTGAAGGATATCTTTATCTCAATACGTTTTCCATCGTTGCCTTTTTTCCAATCAGGACCATTCTTAATGATTTGTACCGCTTGTTGGTCTAGTGATGGGTTCGCAGATTTTACAACGCTAATGTCGATTGGGCGACCAAAGTTCGAAACGTCAAAGACAAGGGTCACGCTTCCTTTCCCAAATAAGGATTCTTTCGTGTTGTCGTTAATGTATCGCTTATAGGCTTTCCATCCAACGAGAGGTTCAGATTTTGTTTTATTTTTATTGGCTGAATAGCCACTAACGACCACCTCGTCTAGCGTTTCATATTCAGGAGATAAGCTAATTCTTTGTTGATTCTTCGCTAATATGCGCGTTGATTGATAACCAATAGATAGAATCTCCAGTTCAGTAGACTCTAGCGATGTCGGCATAACAAAACTTCCGGATGAGTCCGTAACAACAACTTCATTTGTTTTTATATTTCTTACAGTCGCTTGGGGAATTGGGTAGCCCGATTCTCGGTCAATCACCTCGCCGGTAATGATACGTTTGAAATCTTGCGGACTTGCTAGCCGTTCCTCCATGATTTCAGCCTGAGGGGCGACGCTTATTTTTGCCATGCTCCCTTGCAGGTTAATCACATTAGGATTGTTGGCTGACGCTAGCTGTGTTCTTTTTTTAGCGAGTTTGGTGTCCCGTTTAGCAATCATCTGATCCGGGACTAAACGTGATGTATCAATAAATAGATCTGGACTTAAACTGAGATCCTTTTTCTGCGCTTCGGTTTTTTCTCTCGAACGCACTTGCTTAGATTGGCTCAATTCGGTGGCCTGCGCATCGCGTATTTCTGGTATTGCTGCTATCAAAGTTTCACTTGTATCACCAGAATCAATACTGTCTAAATCAATACTGTTTAATGTGCTGTCTTCAGGTGCTGAAGTTGCTACATCCGCTGCAGCCATATCTAGTTCATCCGACTCTTTTGGTCGATTTAAATACCAGATGGTGCCTATTCCTAGGAAAAGGAGCAACGAAGCAGCGATACCTAGGGATTTATAAGGAAACATTCGAACGGTAGTATTCGGGTGACTGCGATCGTAGATGGCAGCATGAAGGTCTTTCGCGTCTGCGGTAATTCCTGACCGCTTCTCTTCTTCAAGACCTAAGATTAGATCCATGAGCATTTCATCTTGATGAGACGCTTTCTCAATAGCGTACATCTCGGAGGAACTTAATTCTCCGTTCACATACCTACGTAAATAAGCGATATCAAATTGATTACTCATGCTCTGCCCTTTCCATACAAATTTTAAGATTGCGTTTTCCGTTTTGAATCGCGCTCTTCACATCATTCATACTATAACCTGTAATCTCAGCAACCTCTTTATAGCATTTTTCCTCAATAAAAAACAAGCGGATACTTTGCTGCTGCTTTTCAATCAACCGATCAATACAACGTTCTAATTGCGATAATTGATCCTCGCGTTCTTGAAAGTTTTCTTCCTGATGCAAGTTTGCGGCAAATTCCACAAAATCATTTGTAACAATTTCGGGTTTACTTTTAGCGCTTCGTAGTGCCATCAAGCAATGATTCTTACTGACGACATAAAGCCAACGCGGGAAATCTTGAATTTCCTGCTTCTTAACCTTTCCTATTAATTCCTCGAATATTTGCATGACAGCATCTCTGCTGCGCTCAGTGTCTTTAAAGTATCGTAAGCATACGTAATAGACCATCTCGCTATGGCGTTGATAGAGGTCGCCTAGATACGCGAGACTGCCCTCCCTTAAGAAGGCATCTAATAACTCATCGTCTGTTTGTAATATCTTTTTCGACAAGATCCTAATGCAAATTGAAGCGGTAAAATAAATTTTTTTTCTGGTTTATGGAAATTATGGAATTACTGCATCCCTTGTCAAAATTCGAACGATATGAAAAATATACTCACAATTTGGATCTTACTGTTTAGTTTTCTAGCGGTTGTTCAGGCAAAAGAGATTGTTGTAACGGGGCAAGTAACCGATCGGCAGAAAAAAATGGGACTTGCAGGGGTCGAGGTTTCTGTTTATCAGAAAACTGCTGCCACGTTAACTGACGCTCAGGGGAAATACAAAATCACTCTAGAGCCAGGCGATCAGCTGCTGTTTCGCTTTGAAGGATATCAAGAACAACGCGCAAAAGTAGGAAACAAGACGGTTGTTAATATGGAAATGCAACTATTGGAGCAAGAACATGATCAACTGTTAGAAGAGGTCGTCGTGACGGGTGTTCATGTAAGAGGAAGAATGGATAAGCGAATGGCGACAGCACGTGCGGAGACTCGTTTGGCGGGTAATATGCAGGGAATTAGAATCGGAGGAATCCGACCGGCTGCAAATAGCGAGACCTACCAAAATATCGACGAGAATGATTTTAAATCACCATTCAAGGACCCATTGTCAACTTTCGCTGCTGATGTGGACGGCGCATCCTATAGTAACGTTCGTCGCATGTTAAATGCGGGCCAATTGCCCGATAGAGATGCAGTCCGTATCGAAGAGATGATTAATTATTTTCAGTACGACTTGAAAGCTCCTAATAAGGCAGAGCCTGTAAAGATTTATACAGAACTTGGCGTTGCACCTTGGAATAAAGAGCATCAAATCATTCGAATCGCACTAAAAGCTAAAGATATACCATCCGAGAATCTACCAGCATCGAATTTTGTTTTCTTAATCGATGTATCTGGTTCGATGTTCTCGGATAATAAGTTACCCCTAGTGAAATCATCATTGAAACTGCTCGTAGATCAATTACGTGACCAAGATCGTGTTGCCATTGTTACTTATGCAGGCAATGCTGGGGTTAAGCTGGAAAGTACTTCCGGCAGTCAAAAAATGAAAATTAAAGGCGCTATTGACGAACTCGAGGCCGGTGGTAGTACCGCTGGAGGAGCGGGCATTAAGAAAGCCTATGAGATTGCGCGCCAAAACTTGATGAAGGATGGTAATAATCGGATCGTTTTAGCTTCAGACGGTGATTTCAATGTTGGGGCATCAAGTGATGAAGCGATGGAGGATTTAATCAGCAAGGAGCGTGAAAGTGGCGTACATTTAACAGTCCTTGGCTTTGGAATGGGCAACCTAAAGGATAGCAAAATGGAGTTGTTAGCAAATAAAGGTCATGGAAATTACGCTTATATCGATAATATTTCTGAAGCGCGTAAAGCGATGGTGACGGAGTTTGGAGGAACGATGTTTACGGTTGCCAAAGATGTTAAGATACAAGTCGAATTTAATCCCGCTTATGTTCAAGCCTACCGTTTAGTGGGATATGAAAATCGCTTATTGGCAGCTGAAGATTTTAATAACGATGCCAAACTGGGCGGTGATATGGGGGTAGGGCACAGCGTAACAGCGCTTTATGAAATTGTTCCTGTGGGTGTAAAAAGCAGTATAATAGGTTCAGTAGATGCATTAAAATATCAAGAAAATAAATCTGCGGCAAAAGGCGAATTAAACGGAGAACTTGCTACTGTAAAATTCCGATATAAGGATCCGAAAGGTGATAAAAGCCAACTGCAACAAGAGCTTGTTTTGAATAAGGTTGCTAGTTTAGATCAAATGAGTGAAGATTTCCGCTTTGCAACAGCTGTAGCTGAGTTGGGTATGTTATTGCGCAATTCAGATTATAAACAGGAAGCGAGTTATAAAAGTCTTATCGCTAGGGCGAAATCAGCTAAAGGCAAAGATGACGAAGGGTATAGAGCTGAATTTATACGCTTAGCAGAAAATGCAGCAGCTTTAGATAAAAGATAGTGGATTATTAAAAATTACTCGTACTTAAGCCCTACCTGAAGCCTACCTTAAGCGTACCTCGTTCGTTGAAAGTACGAAAAATACGAATCAAGTAGGCTTAAGATCGAAGGGAAGTTTATAGCATTTGTTTAGTGCAATAGTAAATAGGAGGGGATAATAAGTTTGTTGTTGAGCTCAGAAGTCTAAAAAAAGGACCTTGGTTGAATTGAAACTAGTGCCAATTCGACCAAGGTCTATATGCTTTAGGGTAAGGAATAAATAGGGACTATTCTATTTCTTATTTAGTTCTTTATATTGTTGTGAAAACGATTTATTAGCAATTTTTGGAAGTTCTCTGTTCTCTCCCCATGCTTTTTTGAAGAAGTTTTTAACGAAGAAATTTTTTGTTTTTCCACCGAAGAAATCGATTATTCTTCGTTTTTGGATTGCCCAAGTGAAAAGTCCCCATGCTCTCTTTTCAGTAGAGGTGGTTAAATTCTCTTGAACGGAATCACGACGATTGATGAGTAACATCTTTTGAATATCAATACCTACAGGACATACCTCTGTGCACTTACCACATAGTGAAGAAGCATAGCTTAGATGCTTAAACTCTTTCATACCATTCAGGTGAGGAGATATTAAAGAGCCAATCGGTCCCTGGTAGGTGGTCTCATAAGTATGACCGCCAATATTTTGATAGATCGGGCAAACATTAAGACATGCTCCACAGCGAATACAATAAAGTCCTTGACGTTGATCTTTTTGCTCTAAGACGTTCGTTCGATTGTTATCCAATAGGATCACATACATCTCTTCCGGACCGTCTGTTTCTCCAGCTTTTCGAGGCCCGCTTAACAGACTGTTATAAACCGTTAGGTTTTGTCCTGTACCATGGGATGCAAGTAATGGCCAGAATAAATCAAGGTCACTTATGCTCGGAATAACTTTTTCAATACCTACTACGGCAATATGAACCTTAGGAAAGGAGGTAGTTAATCTGGCATTACCTTCATTTTCGGTAATCGCGATACTACCTGTATCGGCGACTAAGAAGTTGGCTCCAGTAATACCGATATCGGCACTCGTATATTTTTCACGTAATATTTCACGCGCCTTCATCGTTAATTCTTCCGCGGTTGCTTCCAACGGTGTTTCGAATTTCTCATGAAAAAGCTTCGCGATATCCTCCAAGCTGAGATGCATGGCTGGGGTAACGAAATGGTAAGGCTTTTGGTCGAGAAGTTGGATGATAAATTCGCCTAAATCACTTTCGATCGTTTCAATGTTTTTATCCGCTAAGAAGTGATTCAATTCAATCTCTTCTGTAGCCATCGATTTTGACTTAATAACAGATTTCGCTTGATGTTGCTCGATAATTTTAGCGATTTCTTGTCGAGCCTCCTCTGCATCGTTTGCCCAAATAACATGTCCGCCATTTTTTGTGAAATTGGATTCAAAATCCAATAAATAACGATCGAGGTTTTCCATCACCTTCCATTTGATCAAATTAGCCTTCTGCTTAGAATTCTCCAAGTCATGAAATTTAGCCTTACCACGCTCAAAAGCAAGGTTGTACTTGTCAATATTGCTGTTGATAATTTGGCGGTGTCGCAAGTCAAAAGATTTCGTCTTACTTTCTTGAAGGAATTTGTCTGCTACTGATTGTGCCATAGGGGTGATGTGTGCGATATATACAAAAATAAAAGTTGACCAGGATATGGTCAACTTTTTAAATATAATAATTATAATGTTCTCAAGACGTCGTTCCGCCTTTTATTTACTAACAGGCTTCAATGAAATGCTTAGCTCGTCTAATTGTTCAACGGCAATCGTTGCTGGGGCATCGATCATAACATCGCGTCCTGAATTATTTTTAGGGAAAGCAATAAAGTCACGAATTGTTTCCTGTCCACCTAGTATTGCTGTTAAGCGGTCAAGACCAAATGCAAGTCCACCATGTGGAGGAGCGCCATATTGGAAAGCATTCATTAAGAATCCGAATTGATCCTGAGCTTGTTCTGGCGTAAATCCTAAGTGCTTAAACATTAACGCTTGCATGTCTTTATCATGAATACGAATCGATCCTCCGCCAATTTCATTCCCGTTCAGCACTAAATCGTAGGCATTCGCACGTACTTTACCTGGGTCACTGTCTAGTAAAGACATATCTTCAAGTTTTGGTGAGGTGAAAGGGTGGTGCATAGCATGATAACGTGAAGTATCTTCATCCCACTCTAACAGAGGAAAGTCAACAACCCATAATGGCGCGAATTCATCTGGTTTACGGAGTCCAAGGCGATTGCCAAGTTCCATACGAAGAGCGCTCAATTGTGCACGAGTTTTATTGGCAGGACCTGACAAAACTAATATTAAGTCACCTGGATTTGCAGAAGTCGCTTCCGCCCATTTCAATAAGTCAGCTTGATCGTAGAACTTATCGACAGAAGATTTTAATGTTCCGTCGCTTTCGTATTTGGCATATACCATGCCTGAAGCACCAACTTGTGGGCGTTTCACCCATTCAACTAGCTCGTCGATTTGTTTTCTAGTATAGGTAGCGGCAGCAGGAACAGCAATACCAACTACTAATTCTGCATTATTGAAGATCGCAAAATCTTTATGTTGAGCAACAGCATTTAGTTCGCCGAATTTCATTCCGAAACGAATATCGGGTTTGTCATTTCCGTAGGTGCGCATGGCCTCATCAAATGTCATTCTTGGAAACTGATTAATTTCGATTCCGTGAATGTTCTTTAAAAGATGACGGGTCATACCTTCGAAGATATTAAGAATATCTTCCTGCTCTACAAATGACATTTCACAGTCAATCTGTGTGAACTCTGGTTGTCTGTCAGCACGTAAATCTTCATCTCTAAAACATTTTACGATTTGGAAATACTTGTCCATTCCACCGACCATCAGTAATTGTTTGAAGGTCTGTGGTGATTGTGGCAATGCGTAAAACTGCCCTGGGTTCATACGCGAAGGCACAATGAAGTCACGAGCACCTTCGGGCGTAGACTTAATAAGGTATGGTGTTTCGACTTCACAGAAGTCTAGATTTGATAAGTAATTTCTAACTTCTTGAGTTACTTTATGTCGGAAAAGTAGGCTGTTTTTTACAGGATTTCTACGAATATCCAAGTAACGGTACTTCATACGGATGTCATCACCACCGTCAGTTTCATCTTCAATAGTAAATGGAGGAAGTTTTGATTCGTTTAAGATTTCAAGATTGCTGACACTGATTTCTATTTCTCCAGTAGGTATTTTAGCATTCTTGCTCGAACGCTCAATAACGGTACCTGTAACTTTGATAACAAACTCTCTACCCAATTCACGTGCGCGGCTACGTAAAGTCTCATCATCATCACTGTTAAAAGTTAATTGAGTGATGCCATATCGATCACGAACATCAATGAAGGTCATTCCCCCTAAGTCACGTGATTTCTGAACCCAACCACTTAAGGTTACGGTTGTACCAATATCTTCAATTCTAAGTTCGCCACAAGTATGTGTTCTGTGCATGATTTACTGTCTTTTAGTAGAAGGACAAAATTATTGCATTTAATTGAAAATAAAGAATTGGATTTCGATTAGGTCTTTGGGTTAGATCATTTGGATAAGATGTCGCTATCAAGATAAAAGTAAACATATATAATAAGGTATAGCGAATGCTTATTATCAAGCTTTTTTACTTCTGGTTTTAATCCTGAGGGGTTAAAAACGCGAGGAATTCATCCGATGTTTGGGTTCATAATTTAGTGCTCCCACTTTCAACCACTTTACTAGTGATTTGGTGGTTTATTTAACGAAATCATGGTAAAAAGTAAGACTTATTATGGTCTTTCTAGCGCATTCGCTACAATTTTTAATTTATTGTAATTCAATATTATCCCTTGTTTTTGTTGTAGTTATGCTGGTTTTTGTGAGGGCTATTGAATGTGGAAAACTTTTTTGTGGGGGAATGTGGGAGATTGTGGGGGAAAGTGTATACTTTTACATTATAATTAGTGTAGACGTATACTGAATGAATCAATTAATCGGAGAATTCGAATGTAAGCTAGACACCAAAGGAAGAATGGTGGTTCCAGCTTCGCTAAAACGGCAGCTGCCGGAAGCGGAGCAGGAGGGGCTTGTTGTGAACCGAGGATTTGAGAAGAATTTGGTGATTTATACTAGAGATGAGTGGAATAAGAAGATGGCACAATTGGCAAAATTAAACCAATATAATGCTAAGAATAGAAATTTCATTCGTCAGTTTATGCGAGGAGCAACTGAGTTAAGTTTGGATTCGGCGGGTCGCGTGTTGTTGCCGAAAGGATTGTTGGAGTATGCAGGGATTCAAACGGATGTTGTTTTAGCTTGTCAGTTTGATAAGATAGAGTTGTGGTCGAAAGCCGAGTACGATGCAATTATGGACGCTGATATGGGAGACGATTTCGCTTCCTTAGCTGAAGAGGTGATGGGTGGCTTTGATTTTGGAGGGTTAGAGAATGAGTAATGAAATCGGATACCATGTGCCTGTGATGTTGAAAGAGTGTATTGACGCTCTAGCAATTAAACCGAATGGTGTTTATGTTGATGTGACTTTTGGGGGTGGAGGTCATTCTAAAGAAATATTGAAGCATTTAGGTCCGGAAGGAAAATTGATTGCTTTTGATCAAGACCCGGATGCGGTTAAGAATGCTTTGGATGATCCACGTTTCACTTTGATTCATCAAAATTTTAGGTTCTTAAAAAATTATTTACGCTTAGCCGGTGTTCGCACTGTCGATGGTATATTGGCTGATTTGGGGGTTTCTTCACATCAGTTTGATGACGCTGATCGCGGTTTCTCTATCCGTTTTGATGCGGACTTGGATATGCGAATGGATCAAGTTTCAGATTTGGATGCGCGTAAAGTCCTTCGTACATACGCAGAGGAAGATTTGCATCGCATATTTGGAATGTATGGCGAGATTATCAATGCGAAGACATTAGCAAAGACGATTGTTACTGCTCGTTTGAATCAGGAGATAAATACCGTTGCGGAATTGAAAGAGGTGATTAAGAAGCACGTTCCGAAAGGTAAAGAGCATAAATATCATGCGCAGGTTTTTCAAGCCCTACGTATTGAAGTAAATAAAGAGTTAGAAGCATTACAGGAGTTTTTAGAGCAGACTGTAGGCGTTTTGAAGGAGTCTGGTCGATTAGTGGTCATGTCTTATCATTCACTAGAAGATCGTCTGGTAAAGAATTTTGTGGCGAAGGGGAAATTTAGAGGTGAGGTTGAGAAGGATTTCTTTGGAAATGAAATCAAGCCATTTAAAGTAATCAGCCGAAAAGCGATTGTTGCGAGTGATGAGGAATTGGCTGTGAACAATAGAGCGCGCAGTGCGAAATTGCGAATCGCAGAAAAGGTGTAAAGTAGCAAAGGGAATCGAATGGCAAGGAATACAATCAAAAACAATGAGCTAAGCGAGGAAGTGCAAGAGGAAATGTCGGATGCCTTGGAAGAAAAGGTTGAAGAGACGGAGGACTTTCTGAAGTCTGTATTTTCTCAAAAAAAACTCAATACTTATCTCGTTGCCAAGAACCTTCCGTTCGTGGCTTTTTTGGCCTTGTTGGGATTGCTTTATATTTCAAATCGACACCTCGCGGAGAATACCGTTCGTCGAATTGATCGATTGGGAAAAGAAGTGAAGGAGTTGAGTTGGGATTATAAATCTTTGAATGCGGAGTTGATGAAATTGACGACGCAAACGGAAATAGCAAAACGTGCGGATACGCTGGGGTTAAAAGAAAGAACCGAGCCGCCGATCAAATTACAAGTTGTAAAAGAAGTAAAAAAGTAAAAGAAGAAACCATTACATGAATATTAGGAAATCCATATTGATTCGGGTGTACCTGGCGTTCGGGCTGATGGTATTTGGTGCTTTACTGGTTTTTGGAAAGCTTTTGCACTTACAATATGTTGACGGCGAACGTTGGAGAGAAATTGCTGACAGTTTGACTATTCGCGAGCGTGTTATAGAAGCGGCACGTGGAAATATTTATTCAAATGATGGGAGTCTATTGGCGACATCTGTTCCAGAATACGATGTTCGTTTCGACGCGATGGCAATTCCAGCAGAAGAAAATGATGTTTTCAATGCTCGTGTTGATTCATTAGCTATTAAACTGTCGAAGTTTTTTGCTGATAAATCGCCTCGACAATATTTAGGGCAACTAAAAGAAGCGCGTGCAAAAAAACAACGTTATGTTTTGTTGAAACGTGCGGTTTCTCATCAACAGCTCAAAGTGTTGAAAGAGTTCCCTTTACTAAAAGGATTCAAAGAAAATAAAAAGCGTTATTCAAGCAGTTTAATTGCGGTTCGTGAAAACAAGCGCATTTTACCTTTTACTAATCTAGCTGCCCGTACAATTGGGTATAAAAATACGAAAGGCGATACCGTTCGTGTTGGTTTAGAGGGTGCATATGGCGATTATATCGAAGGGCATAGTGGTGTTCAGTTGATGCAGCGAATTGCAGGAGGTGTTTGGATTCCAGTGAATAGAGAAATGGAAGTTGCACCGACTGATGGTTCTGACATTATTGCGACCATCGATGTGAACATGCAAGATATGGCGCAACGTGCATTGGAAAAGCAATTGATTCAGAGCAATGCAGATAACGGTTGTGTGATCTTGATGGAAGTGAATACCGGAGAAGTGAGAGCCATTGCGAATTTTACAAGAGATGCTGAAGGTGTTTATAGAGAGAAGTTTAATTATGCTATAGCACAGGGTGCAGACCCTGGTTCAACATTTAAGATTGCCTCTTATCTAGTCGCTCTTGATGATGGGGTAATTGATACGAATACAATTGTTGATATCGGCAACGGTACATATAAAGTTCCAAGCCATACCATTCGTGATTCACATCCGCCGAAGAAGTCTCGTGTAACAGCGAAAGAAGCATTTGAAGAGTCTTCAAACGTAGGGGTTGCCAAGTTGATAAATCAACATTACGGTAGTAATCCTGCGAAATACACTTCGAAATTACATAAATGGGGATTGAATGATCCCCTGGGATTACAAATCCCAGGGGAAGGAAAGCCTTGGGTCAAAATGCCTGATAGCCGCTCTTGGAGTAAATTGTCACTCGTACAGATGGCTTATGGTTATGAACTGAAGTTGACGCCGCTTCAAACGCTGACATTAGTTAATGGTGTTGCGAACAACGGCAGGATGTTAGCGCCGCTTTTTGTAAAAGAAATCCAACATTTAGGAACAACCGTTCAAAAGTTTGACGCTCGCGTTATTAACAAGCAGATGGCTTCAGAAGAGGCGATTGGGAAAATGCGTAAAATGATGGAAGGTGTCATGATTGAAGGTACCGGAAAGAAATTACGTAGTCCTTTATATAGTTCTGCAGGGAAAACAGGAACTGCACAAATGGCTGATGGTTCACGTGGCTATGGTGCACGTCGTTACCAATCGTCGTTCGTCGGATATTTTCCGGCAGAGAATCCAAAGTATTCGATGATTGTGGTGATTCGTAATCCTCGAAATGGTTACTATGGTGGTTCGGTTGCTGGTCCCGTATTTCGGGAATTAGCCGATATGGTTTATGCAAATGATTTGTCGCTACATAGCACACTTGATAAACGTCAGGTAAACTTTAAAGGTACCAAGATTCCTTATACGTTAAAAGGTTCAAAAGATGCCACGGCTAAGGTTTATGAGCTATTGGGTATTCAGTCAGTCAACTGGAATTCAATTGTTCAGTCGGATTCAGGAGCTTCTTCGACAACAGCATTACCATTTACGGTTACAGAATTTAAAGAGGGGATTGTTCCAGATGTCAAAGGGATGGGGCTAGTTGACGCCATTTTTGCTATGGAAAATGCCGGATTTAAAGCCACTATTCGTGGTAAAGGAAAAGTTTATAATCAATCCCTAGCTGCCGGACAACGATTAAAGTCTGGTACTAAGGTGTTAATAGAATTGCATTAAGATGTTATTGAAAGAATTGTTGCACGCTATTCCGGTAAAAGATTACCTAGGTTCCCTCGATGTCGAGGTGAGCTCGGTTTGCTTGGATTCAAGAAAAGCAGCGGCAGGTTCTGCCTTTGTAGCGGTTCGCGGTCAGCAGACTGATGGTCATTTATATATTGAGAAGGCTGTTGGACTTGGAGCATCTGTTATTCTATTGGAAGAATATCCGTCCGAAACAAAGGAAGGCGTCACTTATATTTTAGTTGATGATTCTTCTTTTGCCTTAGGGGTTTTTGCTGCTAATTTTTACGGAAATCCTTCAAAGGATTTAAAGTTGGTAGGTGTTACAGGTACCAATGGTAAGACTACCGTGGCTACGCTATTATTTAATTTGTTTAGCCAATTAGGTTACCATGTAGGTCTACTGTCGACCGTTCAAAATCAAATTGGGAATCGCGTTATTCCTGCTACACATACGACTCCAGATCCTATTTCGCTGAATGCTTTATTGCGTTCGATGGTAGATGATGGATGTGACTATTGTTTTATGGAAGTGAGCTCCCATGCTATTGTTCAACAGCGTATTGCTGGGTTGCGATTTGCTGGAGGTATTTTTACGAATATCACACATGACCATCTTGATTTTCACGGCACGTTCGCGAACTATATCAAAGCAAAAAAGAAGTTTTTTGATGATCTAGATCGTTATGCTTTCGCTTTGACAAATATTGATGATAAGAATGGGCAGGTCATGTTGCAAAATACGTTCGCTCATCATAAAACATACGGTTTACAACAAATGGCTGACTTCAAAGCAAAGATTTTGGAAAGCCACTTTGATGGAATGTTGCTGCAAATTGATGCCCAAGAGTTATGGGTGAAATTGGTTGGCCATTTCAACGCATATAATTTATTAGCGGTTTACGGTGCTGCTATTCTATTAGAACAAGAGACAATTAAAGTATTAACTGCCTTGAGTGAGATTACAGGGGCAGAGGGTCGTTTTGAAACCATTCGCTCAAGCCAAGGTATTGTTGCGATTGTAGACTATGCGCATACACCTGATGCGGTTGAGAATGTTCTAGAAACCATATTGGATTTGAGAAAGCCGGGTCAGCAGATTTTAACGGTTTTAGGTTGTGGTGGAGATCGGGATAAGACGAAGAGACCTGAGATGGCGGAAGTTGCCTCTCGCTTAAGTGATAAGGTTATTTTGACGTCGGATAATCCTCGTTCAGAAGATCCAGTACAAATCATAAAGGATATGGAAGCTGGTTTGGTAGCAGATAAACGCAAGAATGTTTTTTCGATTACTGATCGTAGAGAAGCAATTCGTGCTGCTGTTCATTTGGCTCAACCGGGCGATGTTGTCCTTGTTGCCGGTAAAGGGCATGAGAAATATCAAGAAGTTAACGGGGTGAGAAATCACTTCGATGATAAGGAAGAATTGGAAAAAATATTTAACGAGATCAATTAAAGGGGATGTTATATTATTTATTTACTTGGCTTAATGAACATGTTCATATTCCGGGAGCTGGATTGTTCCAGTATATCTCTTTCCGGACGGCCATGTCTGTAATAGTTTCGTTGATTATTACCACGGTATACGGTAGTCGTCTAATTCGTTTACTTCATCAAAAACAAGTTGGAGAAACGATCCGTGATTTAGGATTAGAAGGCGAAAAGAAGAAGCAAGGTACGCCAACCATGGGAGGTTTAATCATTATCGCAGGTATTCTAATTCCTACGTTATTGTTTGCCAAGTTGGATAATATCTATATCATATTGATGATTATCACAACCATTTGGATGGGTGCAATTGGATTCTTGGATGACTATATCAAAGTGTTCCGTAAGAACAAAGAGGGACTAGCGGGTCGTTTTAAAGTGATTGGACAAGTTGGTCTAGGTATTTTAATTGCAATTACGATGTATTTCCATCCGGATATTGTAGTTCGTCAACAGGTGACAAATCCAAGTTCTTCGAAACCAGTTGAGGTTGTTATTAACCCATCGACAGGTGAGAAAATTTATGCAGAGAATGTAAAGTCTTCAAAGACAAATATACCTTTCTATAAAAACAACGAGTTCGACTACGCGAAAGTATTGGATGTTTTCGGCATTACCAATCCTTGGGTTACTTTCATGATTTTCTTAGTCGTTGTCGTGTTCATCGTGACGGCAGTTTCAAATGGGGCAAACATTACGGATGGTATAGATGGGCTGGCCACGGGGACCTCGGCTATTATGGGGATTACCCTAGCCATATTAGCCTATGTATCGGGTAACATTATCTTTTCCGACTACTTGAACATTATGTATATCCCTAATTCTGGGGAACTGGTGATTTTCGCTGGTGCGTTCATTGGTGCATGTACTGGATTTTTGTGGTACAACGCCTATCCAGCACAAGTCTTCATGGGAGATACGGGGAGTTTAGCAATCGGTGGTATTATCGCCGCATTCGCCATCTTAATCCGTAAGGAACTATTGATTCCAGTATTATGTGGTGTCTTCTTGATTGAGAATTTGTCAGTAATTATTCAAGTTTCTTATTTCAAGTTCACGAAAAAGAAATATGGTGAGGGGAGACGTATATTTTTGATGTCCCCATTACATCATCACTACCAAAAGAAGGGTTATCATGAGTCTAAGATCGTGACACGTTTTGTCATTGTCTCGATCATCTTAGCAATTCTTACCATCGTTACATTGAAAGTTAGATAATTATATAAAGATGTCAAATATCGCACATACCTATTATCCTCAATCTGGCCGCCTAGTTGTACTAGGTGCGGGCGAGAGTGGAGTAGGTGCTGCCATTCTAGCAAAAGATAGAGGCTTTGATGTATTTGTATCCGATATGGGTCAAATTGCGGGCTCTTATAAAGCAACATTAGAATTAGAGCAAATTCCTTTTGAAGAAGGAAAGCACAGCGAAGAGTTGATTCTGAATGCAGATTTAGTAGTTAAAAGTCCTGGCATTCCTGAAAAAGCGCCACTGATTAAGCAGCTACGTTCTTTGAACAAGCCCTTGATTTCGGAAATCGAGTTTGCAGCTCAGTATACAGATTCGAAATTATATTGTATTACAGGATCTAATGGCAAGACAACGACGACCATGTTAACCTATTCAATATTGAAGAATGCAGGTTTGGATGTCGGTTTAGCAGGAAATATAGGAAACAGTTTTGCTTTACAAGTCGCGCGTGATCCGCATGCTTGCTATGTGTTGGAGATTTCAAGTTTTATGCTTGATGACATGTATCATTTCCGTGCAGATGTTGCGGTGATTTTAAATATAACGCCTGACCACTTGGATCGCTATGATTATAAGATGGAAAATTATGTGGCTTCTAAATTCAGAATGGTTCAGAATCAAGGGGAGTCTGATTATTTCATCTATTGTTTAGATGATCCAGAAACGGTAGCTGCGTTGGATAAGCATCCCACCAAAGCTATTCATTTACCATTTACACAAGAGCGTGAATTAGAACAAGGTGCTTTTGTAGATGCAAATAAGAATTTGAACATTTTAGTACCTAATAGAGAAGTTTTTACCATGAATATCGAAGAATTATCATTACAAGGCAAGCACAATATTTACAATAATAGTGCGGCGGGATTGATTGCAAAGGTTCAAGAATTGCGTAATCAGTCGATGAAGGAGAGTATGGGGTCCTTTGTAAATATTGAACATCGTTTAGAACATGTGGCTAGCGTTGGTGGGGTAAATTATATCAATGACTCCAAAGCAACCAATGTAAATTCTGTATGGTACGCATTGGAAAGTTTTTCTAGCGATATCGTCTTAATTATGGGCGGTGTTGACAAGGGTAACGACTACGATATGTTGCGTGATTTAGTGCGCTCGAAAGTAAAGGCGATCATCTGTATTGGTAAAGATACAGGTCGAATTCATGAAGCGTTTGAGGACGAAACCGATGTTATTGTGAATAGTGCATCAATGTCAGATGCTGTTCAAATAGCGTCACATTTAGCGAAAAAAGGCGATACAGTCTTATTGTCACCAGCATGTGCAAGTTTTGACTGGTTTAAAAACTACGAAGAACGCGGCGATAAGTTCAAAGAAGCTGTAATGGCTTTATAATTAAGGAGGATCGATGGAATACATTTTTTCTAAACTAAAAGGCGATAAGTGGATCTGGATCATTGTGATCTTGTTGTCCATATGGTCACTACTTGCTGTATACAGCTCTGTAGGTACCTTGGCTTATAAAGAAGGTAAGGGTACTGAATTATACCTTTTTAAGCACTTGTTTATCGTTATTGCTGGTTTAGGGTTGATGTATCTATCACACAAATTGGATTACCGGTATTACGCTGGGATATCAAAATTGTTAATGATAATCACCATTCCTTTGTTGCTTTACACCTTGTTGTTTGGTAGCAAAGTGAATGAAGCAAGTCGCTGGTTGACGATTCCGATTATCAATCAAACATTTCAAACTTCCGATTTAGCGAAACTTGCCCTTATTACATTTCTAGCGCGTATGTTGTCTAGAAAACAGGAAGAGATTAAAGATGTCAAGAAATCGTTTATTCCTATCATGGGCGCTGTTTGTGCTGTTTTCGTGCTGATTGCGCTAGCTAACCTTTCCACAGCATTAATGCTGTTTGGTGTAAGTGTATTGCTGTTAATGATTGGTCGTATCGATTTTAAGCAAATTGCGGTTGTATGTATGGGCGGGGCGGTTCTCTTAACATTAGTTATGTTATTAGGTCCACGTCGTGGAACTTACATTAGTCGTATTCAGGGCTTCTTTCAGACTGAAGAAGTTCACGATTCGAAAGGTTCGTTCCAAGAAGATAAGAATTTCCAAGCCAACAATGCGAAGATAGCTATTGCAACTGGAGAAATGTTTGGAAAAGGGATTGGTAATTCTGTTCAACGTAATGTTTTACCTCACCCATATTCAGATTTTATCTTCGCGATTATCATCGAAGAATATGGCACAATTGGAGGAGCTGTATTGCTTTTCTTATATATCGCATTAATGTATCGGTGCATACGTATTGTTACGCTGAGTCCACGAGCTTTTGGCGCATTCTTGGCGGCGGGTTTGGGATTTAGTTTGACAATTCAGGCTTTAGCAAACATGGCTGTTGCTGTCGGCTTGGGGCCAGTGACGGGGGTACCGTTGCCTTTGGTAAGTATGGGTGGTACGTCGATTTTATTTACGAGTGTAGCCCTAGGTATTATTCTTAGTGTGAGTCGTAACATTGAAGAGTTAAAAAATAAAGAAGAATTAGAAGTCGTAAAAAAACCGCGTTCAAGTAAGGTGGTTGTTGGAACGATATAAAAATATGGCTCATAAAGTAATCATAAGTGGTGGTGGTACGGGTGGACATATCTTCCCAGCGATTGCAATCGCGAATGCATTATTGCGATTAGCACCAGATACCGAGATATTGTTTGTTGGTGCTGAGGGCAAAATGGAGATGGAACGTGTACCAGCTGCCGGATATGAGATTGTGGGTTTAGATATTGTCGGTATTAACAGACAATCGCTATTGAAAAATTTAGCGCTTCCTTTTAAAATGTTAAAGAGCCTTTTGAAAGCGCGCAGTGTTCTTAAAAAGTTTGATGCGGAGGTTGCAATTGGAGTCGGAGGTTATGCGTCTGGTCCATTATTGATGATGGCGAACATGATGGGCTTACCGACGATTATTCAAGAGCAGAATTCTTATGCAGGTGTTACCAACAAGAAGTTGGGTGCAAAGGCAAAAAAGATTTGTGTGGCTTATGAAGGAATGGATCGTTTTTTTCCTTCGGAGCGCATTCTGTTGACAGGAAATCCTATTCGTAAATCGTCAGTTGCTATTGAGAATAAAAGGGCCGAAGGAATGAATGCTTTTGCCTTGGATTTGAACAAGAAGACGGTTTTAGTGACTGGTGGTAGTCTTGGGGCGTTGACACTGAATGATTGTATTAAAGCGGGTATTTCGAAGTTTGTGGAAGCTGGCGTACAAGTTATTTGGCAATGTGGCGGCTATTATTATGACAAACTGAAAGCAGAATTGGGCGACACATTACCAGCGGGAATTAAGCTGTTGGCATTTTTGGATCGCATGGATTACGCTTATGCTGCCGCTGATGTTATTGTTGGTCGTGCAGGTGCTGGGACTATTTCTGAGCTCTGTGTGATTGGCAAACCAGTTGTACTTGTGCCTTCACCAAATGTGTCTGATGATCATCAGACGAAAAATGCGATGGCGTTAGTCAATAAGGATGCGGCATTGATGGTGAAAGATAATGAGGCTCGCAATATTTTGGTTGATACATTATTGAATCTATTGAAAGACGAGTCTAAAATGCAAGCGTTGGGAGATGAGATTAACAAACTGGCTCTGCCGGATGCGGATGTTGTCATTGCTCAAGAAGTTTTGAATTTAATAAAAAAGTAAAGATGAATATCGATAAGATTAAACGGGTTTATTTACTAGGTATCGGAGGAATCGGAATGAGTGGTCTTGCTCGTTACTTTAGTCAATTGGGTTGTGAGGTTGCTGGATATGACCGCACTTCGACAGAGTTGACTAGAACACTTGAAGCAGAGGGGATGCCTATTGTCTATTCGGATGATATTACATTAATACCTTCATCTTTTAGTCAAGTAGGTGAAGAGACCTTGATCATTTTTACGCCAGCGATTCCTTCGGATTTGTCGCTAAAGGCCTTTTTTATTGAAGCTGGTCATGAGCTTTTCAAACGCTCTCAGGTTCTGGGCTTTATTTCGGCAAGCCGATTTACGATAGCAGTTGCTGGAACTCATGGCAAAACAACCACATCAACAATGGTTGCTCATATTTTAAAAGATAGTGGATATGATTGTTCAGCCTTCTTAGGAGGGATTAGTACAAACTACCAAAATAATGTTCTATTCGGTGATAACAACGTTGTTGTTGTTGAAGCTGATGAGTACGATCGTTCATTTTTAACTCTTCATCCAAACATTGCAATTGTGACATCCGCAGATGCAGATCATTTGGATATTTATGGTGAGGCAAGCAAGCTTACTGAAACTTTCCAGCTTTTCTTGGATAGAGTTGTTGCTGATGGACAAAAAATCGTTAAGAATGGTTTGCCATTCGCCGCTGATATTAATTATGCGCGTGAAGAACATACAGATGCTTACGCTGAAAATGTTCATGTTCGAGATAGTGAGTTTTATTTTGATTACCATTCGGAAGATTTGACAATTAAGGATATCCATCTTGGTATTCCAGGCTTGCATAATGTGGAGAACGCAGTTGCTGCAATCACGGTAGCAAAGCTACTAGGAATCGAGGCCACTAAGATTGTTCATGCATTGTCGACTTTTGCTGGTGTAAAGCGTCGTTTTGAATATATATTCAAATCGCCGGAGCATATTTATATAGATGACTATGCACATCATCCAGAAGAGTTAAGAGCGTTTTTGACTTCTATGCGAAAGTTATATCCGAATAAGAAGCTGACGGTTGTTTTTCAGCCACATTTATTTACGCGCACTAGAGATTTTGTCGATGGATTTGCGGAGGTTTTAGCGTTTGCTGATGAGCTTCTATTGATGGAGATTTATCCCGCGCGTGAACTTCCTCTTCCTGGTGTCGATTCGCAATGGCTACTGGATAAAATTCGTCTAGAAAATAAACGCTTAGTAAGTCCAGAAGAAGTTCTTGCAATCGTGAAGACCGAACAACCAGAATTAATTGTAACGGTTGGTGCGGGTGATATTGATAAGTTAGTGAAACCTATTAAAGAAGTTTTGACAAATGCTTAATAAGATTAGAAACATACAATGGCGTCAAGTAGGCTACTTTTTTCTGGGAATTTCTTCCCTGATTGGGGTATTTATGTTGATGAGTTTGGTTTCGAAAAAAGACCAAGTCCAAGTATGTACTTCTTTAAAAGTATTGGTGGAAGGGAAAGAGACTTTTATTGATCAGCAGGATATTTCTTCTATGATACATGAAAAGTTTGGAAGAGTCGTTGGTCGCAGTTTAAACGAAATTCCATTGCAAAAGATAGAGAACGAGTTGAAGAAATCGCCTTATGTTTCAGAAGCCGATGTGCATATGGATATGGACGGTACGATGCAAGTTCAGGTCATGCAACGAGAAGTTGTTGTACGAGTGATTAATCAGGCAGGTCAAGAGTTCTATGTGGATTCAAAGAATCAAAAAATTCCAGTGACGTTGAAATATGTTCCGCATGTAATGGTTGCAAATGGGAATATAAAAGAAGGGTATAAAAAAGCGCTTGAGCCTGTGCAATCAACTATTGTGAAAGATTTAGTAGATGTCGTAGCGCATACAAAGCATGACGATTTGTGGAGTAACCAAATCGTTCAGCTTTATGTTAATGAGGATAGAGATATAGAATTGATTCCGCGAGTTGGCGAGCAAACGCTGATCATTGGGAATGCAGATTCTTTAGACTATAAATTGAGTCGATTGGCCACCTTCTATAAACACATTATGCCTCGTGTAGGGACTGGAGCATATAGTAAGGTAAATGTGAAATATGGCGGTCAAATTATTTGCGAGCGTAACGGTGATTGGTTCATCGATAGCCTGCAAATGCAAATGAATAAGAAGTAAACAGAAAGAAGAAATAATATACAGCATCAAACACAGCATATGAAACCTAGAATTGCAGAAAATGAAAAAGAAAATCCAATAATCGTTGGATTGGACATCGGTACGACAAAGATTTGTGTTACCGTTGGTCGTCGTAGTGGGGTTAATAAGGTGGAACTTTTAGGTGTAGGCAAAGCTGAATCTGCCGGTGTTAACCGTGGGGTAGTAGCAAATATCCAAAAAACGGTTACAAGTATTCGCGAGGCCGTAGCCGTAGCGGAAGGTCAATCCAATGTAGACATTAAAGTTGTCAATGTTGGTATAGCTGGACAGCACATTAAAAGTATTCAGCATCGTGGTATCTTGACCAAGAACGATGATGATGAAATCGGACGTTTAGATATTGAACGTTTAATTTCCGACATGTATAAATTGGTTTTGCCTCCAGGCGAAGAGATTATTCATGTGTTGCCACAAGAGTTTACTATCGACAATGAGCCCGGAATTAAAGAGCCTATCGGTATGGCAGGTCGTCGTGTGGAAGCAAACTTCCATATCATTTCTGGTCGAGTAACGGATATAAAAAATATTAAACGTTGTGTAGATAATTCGGATTTAGAAGTTTCTGAATTAATCTTAGAACCTCTTGCATCATCCGAGGCTGTGTTGGATGAAGAGGAAAAAACTGCTGGTGTTGTTTTAGTTGATATTGGTGGCGGTACGACTGATGTTGCTATTTTCCACGAGGGAATTATTCGTCATACGGCGGTTATACCATTGGGTGGAAATATTGTTACAGAAGACATTCGTCAAGGATGTTCTGTTTTACGTAATCAAGCGGAACAATTAAAGGTTCGTTATGGCTCTGCTTTAGCTGATGAGAACAAAGATAACGAGGTGATCTGTGTACCTGGTATCCGCGGTCGTGAAGCAAAAGAAATCTCTGTAAAAAACCTTGCTTACATTATTCAAGCAAGAATGGAAGAGATTATTGAGCATGTTTACTATGAGATCAAATCTTCAGGATATGAGGATAAATTAATTGCAGGTATCGTTATTACTGGTGGTGGTGCGCAGTTGAAACATTTAATTCAACTTGTTGAGTATATCACGGGTATCGATTGCCGAATTGGCTATCCAAATGAATACTTGGCAAAAACTGAGATGTTGAATAAACAAGCTTTTGATGAACTTAAAAGCCCGTTATATGCAACAGGTATTGGTTTATTGATTAAGGGGATTCAATCTATCGAAGAGGAGGAGATGCGAAATGAAGAAAAAGTAACTAAAAAGTCTCCTCAAATAAAAGAAAAGTCTAAAGAAGGCGTTAAAGAAATAGCGGAGGGTCAATCAAAAAAGGAGGGTTGGTTAACACGTTTCTTAGGCGATTGGATCAAAGATGGCGCAGATATAGACGATGATACTTTCATCGGCAAAAAATAATTATCAACATCACTCTCTTTTTTCCACATTTTAACAAATGTGGAAAACTGTTGTTAAGATTTTGGTAATATTACCTTAGAATTGTTGAGTCAAATTGCGATAACGTAATTGCTTGAGGAAGAATTAAATAGGATAACATATATGTCGATACAATTTGAGATGTTAAAGGAGAATTCATCAATTATCAAGGTAATTGGTGTAGGTGGTGGCGGTGGGAATGCCGTAAATCACATGTATAAGCAAGGAATTTCTGGTGTAGACTTCATCGTTTGTAATACGGATGCACAGGCATTGGAGCTTAGTCCCATTCCGAATAAGGTTCAGTTAGGTGCAAGTCTAACAGAAGGTATGGGTGCTGGAGCTGATCCCGATGTTGGTGAGAATTCAGCGATCGAAAGTATTGAGGATATCAAACGCATGTTGGGTACAAATACTAAGATGCTTTTCATCACTGCAGGTATGGGCGGTGGAACTGGTACAGGTGCAAGTCCGGTATTGGCGAAAGCTGCAAAAGAATTGGGAATTCTAACGGTTGCTATAATTACTACTCCATTTACTTTCGAAGGTAAAAGACGTCGTATGCAAGCTGAGGAAGGCCTTGGTGAATTGCGTAAATATGTAGATTCTTATTTAGTCATTTCAAATGATCGCCTTCGTGAGATCTTTGGCAACTTAACAATGACTGCTGCATTTGCTAAAGCAGATGATATACTGACAACAGCAGCGAAAGGTATTGCGGAGATTATTACAATCCCTGGTTATGTGAACGTCGATTTCAAAGATGTTCGCACAGTGATGAACGATAGTGGTGTTGCGATCATGGGTAATGCTATTGCTACTGGTGAACAACGTGCATTAGATGCTGTAACTGGCGCATTAGCGTCTCCATTATTGAAAGATAATGAGATTGAAGGTGCTCGCTATATTTTATTAAACATAACTTCCGGTAAACGTGAAGTTACTATGGATGAAGTTGCTATCGTTACAGATTATATCCAAGAGAAAGCAGGATTATCTGCGGACTTAATTTGGGGTAACTGTATCGATGAGAATTATGATGATGAACTTTCTGTTACCATTATCGCAACTGGATTCCAAACAGCTGAGGAGCGTGTTAAAGAAAAAGAGAAAGAGAAAATTGCTATTCCCTTAACTCCAGAGGTTCAAACTTCTGCTTTCATAAAACCGGTTTCTCAAAATCAATTTGTTGAGCGTCCTGCAGTTGATCAAAGTGCTTTTGTAAAGCCTACTCAATCTGTTGAAAATCCGGCGCCTCAGCCTCCTCAAGATTTGTTTTCCAACAAGACAGTGACTTCGCCAAGTGCAGCAGCTGTGGCTGACAATGGTGATAAAATCATTCGTCATACTTTGGAATTTGATAACTCTTCGGAGATTGAAGAGGTCGAGGAAGATTCAAATCCACACGGTTTTGAATTGAAAACTTCACCTTCTTTATTTGAATTCAAATTGCCGACCGTGTTTGATGCATATAAACCGGCAGCTGATCAAGAAGAGGAGTCAAGTTTTGCAAATGAAATTTCAGAGCAGTTTCCTGTTGCTGAAGATGTGCTTGAAGAAGCGAAAAAAGAAGAGATTAATTTTGAGGATCAATTGTTGAAAACGAAAGAGCGAATCTTGCGATTGAAAGAATTGAGCATGAAATTAAAATCTTCAAACGGTCTTCAGGAATTAGAGAATGAGCCTGCTTACAAGAGAAAGCAAAAAACATTGGATGATGTGCCTCATTCTTCTCAATCCCAAGTTTCTCGTTTCACTCTTTCTTTCGACGATGGTGAGACAGAAATTAGACCTAACAATTCGTTTTTACACGATAATGTAGATTAATCTTATCCTATTTAATAAATGAGGGTGGCCTGTGAAGGTCACCTTTTTTTTGTTTTTAGATTTTGATTCTTGGAAAAAGATGTTAATTTTAAGCTAGTTACTAATTTTAAACAAATAAATCTAACAGTTATGGCAAGTATTGATAAATTTAAAGAGTTGAAATCTCTAATTGACGGTTTAGAAGGAGATGCTGATAAGTTTTTCTCAAAAGGCAATAGTGCTGCTGGTACGCGTATTAGAAAGGGTCTTCAGGATATCAAGACCTTATCGCAGTCGCTACGTCTAGGCATTCAAGATTTGAAGAATAAAAAATAGGTTATTCTGAAAGCCTTGTTACATTCTAAGCCCGTCAGGGCTTTTTTTTATGTGTAATTTTTTTATATCTTCAATTTTATGAAAGTAATACAGAATCCAATATGGCTGATGAGCTCAGCGTATGAAAAGTTAAATCAATCTGAGTTATTAGAAGTTGCGAAGGCGAGTGGAGCGCAAGGTATTGATCTTTGTGTTTTCCGAAAGGACGGCACTAGAGAAGATCATACAGCAACGCATTTGGATTATGAGGGATTTGGGTTAGACGACGCTAAGGTTGTCTTAGATCGCTTTAATTCAGCCGGTTTGAGGCTATCTCTTGGCGCCTTTGAGAATATGATTGGAGGTGATGAAGCTGAGCGTATTAAAAATCAAAATCATTTATTAAAGCTTATTCGTATTGCTTACTTATTGGGGGGCGACGAGAATGATGTGAAAGTGGGGACATTTGTAGGTTATAATCATACACTAGGTAATGAGATTGATGGTTTCCAGAAGAATTTAGATGAGTACAAGCGTGTTTTTTCTCCGATTATTCAATATGCGGAGGATTTAGGTGTGACTGTTGTTTATGAAAATTGTCCAATGGAAGGATGGCGATCATCTCGTTTTTCGAGCACCTACAATAATCTGCCGGCAGTGCTTGCTGCTCGTAAGTTGATGTATGCGATGATCCCAAGTAAAGCGCATGGTGAGATTTATGATCCGTCCCATGATATCTGGCAGAATGTAAATCCTGTTGATGTAATTCAAGCGATGGACATTGAGCGTTTAAAACGTGTGCACGTGAAGACTACAAAAATAAACTATGGGAAATCTCGCGTAGAGTGGGGAGGGATGTATCCTATGCAATCCGTTAATCCGGAATTAGCTAAGGAGGCAGGTGTTTCTATACCACAGCATGATTGGGATAGGCATCATTATACAGCGATGTTACCGGGTTTTGGTGGTACGGATGATATGGATTGGAACGCATTTGTTCGTGTTTTACATGAGCGCGAGTTTTCCGGACCGTTTGAAATAGAGAATGAGGCGAAGAATTCAAAGGATACACAAAATATGGGGGCTATCAATCAAGGGGCTAAGGCCTGTATTAATTTCTTAGCGCCTTTATTATGGGATTTGAATTCTGACGGTTATTCTTATGTAAACCCTAAGGAGTTGGTTGTTCAAGACAAGAAAGATATTCCTGTACTAAGTATCGATCAGTTACTGTAATTTAAGTCAGTTGAGCGATTTTATTTAATTGAAAAATAAAAAAGGAGTAGTGTAAACTACTCCTTTTCTGCATGTATCTTAAATAATGATATTAAGTCTGGGATATTGTGAACATTAAGTTTTTCAAAGATTCTACTCTTATAGGTACTTACTGTTGATGAACTCAAGTTTAGACGGCTTGAAACTTCAATAATTCCTAGTCCTTCAATTAAATGCCTTGCGACATCCATTTCACGATTTGATAACTTGTAAAGTGGATTTAGGCTGTCAATCTTTGACTTACTGGTCGTAAGTTTTTGAACGTATAAATCCTTGATGGCGTCAGACATATATTTCCCGCGTTCAAAAATGCTATTTATAGCATTTGTAAACTCGGTCATACTTGTCGTTTTATTGACATAGCCTGCTGCGCCAGCCTCAATATATCGAAGTGCATAAAGCGTTTCGTCGTAAGATGAAAACACTAATATCTTTAAATCAGGTTGAATTTCTAGAAGTTCTTTGATTACTTTGATATTATTGCCACCAGGCATATTAATATCCAATAGTAACATATCAAATCTTCCGTTTGTTAACTTCTCGTAAACCTCGTCATAGGTTTCAGCATGTACAATTTCGGTGTTCTTAAGCGTTTCTTTAATTGCTGTCGATACTCCTAACCGAACAATGATATGGTCATCAGCTATTAGTATTTTTTTCATGTATCTGCTGTTACTTTCTTGAATAATTATGTATTGTGATTTAATAAATTTAACACCCTCACATCCTTATTTTGAAATATATAGTAAGAAGAAATAAATGTCATTAAACGTAATAATGTTGAAGGATATTTATGGTTTCCGCTATTTATCTTCGCTATAAATATAATGGTTTATTCGATTTACTACATCATTTATTAGAAATATTTTTCAGTTTAGCAATTATTATGTTGCAATAAATAGGAATATTCTTAAAAATATTTTAGAATATCATGTCAAAACTTTTTTTTTGTGTTTATTGGGTCGTTGAACAATGAAACTGTTCAACATTTTTCGCACTAAAATATATTTTAGAATTATGGGATTTTTAAAAGAGTTTAAAGAGTTTGCCATGCGTGGCAGCGTTGTCGACCTTGCTGTCGGTGTTGTAATCGGTGGTGCTTTCGGAAAGATTGTTACGTCTTTAGTGGATAATATTATTATGCCACCTATTGGTATGCTCACTGGGGGTATTGATTTTTCTAGCATGAAGTATGTTTTGAAAGAGGGTAATGAGGCTGCAGGCGTTGCAGAGGTTGCAATTGGTTATGGTACATTTATTAATGTATTAATCCAATTTATCATTGTTGCATTTTGTATTTTCCTAGTGGTGAAAGGTATCAATTCCTTGAAACGTGAAGCTCCTGCTGCTCCAGAAGAGGCGCCAGCACCTACAAAAGAAGAAACGTTATTAACTGAAATTCGTGATATCCTGAAAAATAAATAGGGGTATTCTTACTAATATCAAAGCAAATTATGACGGTATTTGACTGAAATAATTTGCTTTTTTTATTAATTGTTGTTTAGGTGTTGCGGAATTGTGAAATAAACTTTATTTTTGCATTCCTCTTCGGAGGGAAAGAATTGAATCAAAGTATTAAAACAAGCATAAAAGCGTCATGAAGAGAACATTCCAGCCTTCACAAAGAAAAAGAAGAAATAAGCACGGTTTCAGAGAGCGTATGAGCTCTGCAAATGGTAGAAGAGTATTAGCTTCTCGTAGAGCTAAAGGTAGAAAACGTCTTACTGTTTCTGACGAAAGCCGTCACAAAGGGTAATCTATTCGGTCTCCGGTGATCCATGAGCCGAGCGCAAAACTGCCGGATCTATTCATCGAGATGAAGAAATATACATTTTCAAAAGAAGAACGATTATGCAGCAAAAGGTTAATAGATGACCTTTTCCATAATGGTTCTTCTTTTGTTGTGTATCCTTTCCGCTTGATGTATCGTAACACAAGTGAAACTCTTCCTTCTAAAGCTCAGGCTATTATTTCGGTTTCAAAACGCCGATTTAAGCATGCAGTTACTCGAAATCGACTAAAACGACTTCTTCGAGAATGTTATCGTTTAGAAAAGCCTTTTTTCTATGATAATTTGAGCGATTATTCCCTACATTTGTTATTAGCAATTCAGTATATCGGTAAAGAGGAGTTACCTTTTGTCGAACTTCATGCGAAAATGAAGATATTGCTAGAAAAACTATCACATGAACTTGCTTCGTCTAATCTGGGAAAAAGGGATTAAGCAACCCCTACAATGGGTTTTCTTAATTATCATTAGATTCTATCAACTATTTATTTCTCCTTTTCTTGGTGCCAATTGTCGTTATACGCCAACGTGTTCTCAATATGGGAAGGAAGCAATCATGAAGTATGGCCCTTTTAAGGGTGGATGGTTGACGATCAAGCGAATTGCAAGTTGTAATCCCTGGGGTGGTCATGGCCATGATCCAGTTCCATAATTATACTATGTCAGACATTTACATTTTATCAATAGACACCGCGACTCCGCTTTGTTCAGTTTCGTTATCGAAAAATGGGAGTACGGTATATGAGTTAGTTGGCGATGAACCAAATATGCATGCCTCTTCATTAACATTGTTCGTCCAACTCGTGCTCGAAGAAGGGAATGTGGATATGAGTCAGCTTTCCGCAGTAGCGGTTAGTAAAGGCCCTGGTTCTTATACAGGACTTCGAATAGGGGTTTCTGTTGCTAAAGGATTATGTTATGCACTAGATATCCCAATGATCGCAAATAATACGTTAGAGGCGATGTTTTCAGGTTTTAGGGGCTTATCTACGAAAGCTGATGAATCAACCTTGTTTTTTCCAATGATAGATGCGAGGAGACAGGAGGTTTATACGCAGGTCTTTTCTCTCAATGGAGAGATAATTGAAGAGACTAAGGCGTTAATAGTTGATGCCGATACTTTCAATACTTATTTGGAAAATGGTAACAACTTAATCTTTTTCGGGTCCGGAGCGGATAAATTTGAGGAACTTTTCAGTAGTCAGTCTGCTATCCAAATTCAAGTTGGTTTCGATACGAAGGCAAGTTTCCAAGATGCGATTTCATTTGAGAAATTTCAACAGAATCAATTCGAAGACGTCGCTTATTTTGAGCCTTTTTACCTCAAAGATTTTGTAGTCAGCGCGCCGAAGAAATCTCCTTTACTATAACCACTGTTTTCTTTTAAACCAGATATAGATAATTACGGACAAAAATCCCATACCGCCTAAAACAGCGGAGTACCCATAATACCATTCCAGTTCAGGCATGTGTTTGAAGTTCATGCCGTATATGCCTACTATGAATGTTAATGGCATAAAAAACACAGATATTATGGTCAGTGTTCTCATTATCTCATTGGTATGATTTGATTCGATATTGAAATATATCGACAGAAGTTGTGCCGTGTTCTCTCCAATATTCCGATATAGGGTATTTGTTCTAGCATACAAATCACGTAAATCCTGTGTATATATGTTTTGATACTCAGGCATATGAAAGTAGTCTACGATATCTTTGTAGAACGTGAGGATAATCCGAATAAGGTCAATCTGTCGTTTTAGATAGTACAGCTTGCGCAAGAAAGGTTTTCTGCGGTTATGTAGAAAAACTATCTCCTCATATAAGTCAAGCTTGGTCGATAGACTGTTCACCACTAAGTTTTCAAACGTTTTTATGGAAGACGAAACAAGCGTGTTAACCAGGCTTTTACTCGATTTAAATCGCTTATTGTTTTTATCCATGTCTATAAGTTCTTGAAGAACAGGGATATCATAGCGATGGGTAGTAATAAGAAAATCCTCATCATAAAAGATGGAGATTCTATTGGTTACTTCGATCAAATGATCGGAATTTTCAGGAAAATCATCTGCAATAAATCGAATAATTAAAAAATGGTAAGAGTCAAATTCTTCGATTTTAGGTAAATGTCCGGTTTCTAAACAGTCCTTAATTGAAGCGTCATTTAGATTGTATCTATCTTTAAGTTCTTTGAAATCTTCAATAGTCGGGTTGCTGATATCGAACCAATCAAATCCGTTTTGCTCCTTGCTTAGAATCTGTTTTACCATAATCAAATTTAGTATTTGTTATTAAGTTTTTAATATATATACCAAAAGTTTTAGATCACTTATAATTAAGGCCTTTTTTGAGAAATAAGGATAGATCTATAAATGACGCTTCGACAAAGCGGCTTCCATGTTGAATGCTTTTCAAACAGCTTTTTTAGCGGTTAGTCATTTTCTACTTGATTTAAAAAAGAAAACGCCGCTAACATAAATTAGCGGCGTTTTCTTTTTTAAATATTTGTGCTATTATTTCTTTTCAGCAGTTTGTGTTGTTTTGTATTCGCTATTCAACGATTCAATTACAGCTTTCGTAATATCTGATGCTGGATCAGCATAAAGTACAGCTGGATTTGTTTTAGAATAAGTTAATACAAATTTGTATCCTTTTTCTTCTGCGTGTTTCTTTAAATAGTCTGTAACTGTCGTATACACTTTATTGAATTCAGTGCTTTCGTCTTGTGCTATAGATTGAGAAGCATTTTGATCTAAACGTTGAATCTCTTGTTGTCTTCTCATTAATCGTTCTTCTGTTGCTTGACGGTCTGTAGCACTCATAGTACCCGCTTTTTGCTGGTATTCAGCAACCTCGCGTTGATATGCTTGACCCTTCGCTTGTAAATCGCTTTGTGCTTTTTTCACTTTCGCTTCTAGTTTTGCGCGAATATCTTTGAAGTATTGATATTGCTCCGATAATGAGTCCGAATTCACATAAACAATCTTGTCTTCTTTTGCTTCTGCTACGGCATTTGTTGCCGCTGGAGTAGCAGTTGTCGACTTGGTTTCACCTTGTTGATTACATGCAACCACTGATGCTGTAGCTAACAGGCCTAGGGTCAATTTTGCTATTTTATTCATTCTATAGTGTATTTCTATTTTATTAACGACAAACCTAAGATAAAAAATTTAAATTTTCTAGTTGTTAAGGTTAAAAGCCGTTAAAAATCTCTATTGCGGGGTTTATGAAAACTAAAGTTTTTGAGAGCGTTTTTAACGTGATATTGTTTGATATTTAGCTTAAAAATTCGTATTTTTGAAAGTTAATCATCGTAATTTTAAGGTATTTTCATGAGCGAAGAAAATAAAAATGCATCTACGTATTCAGCAGACAATATTCAAGTATTAGAAGGTCTGGAAGCAGTGCGTAAGCGCCCTTCCATGTACATTGGTGATACCGGTGTGAAAGGTCTACATCACTTGGTATATGAAGTCGTCGATAACTCAATTGACGAAGCTGTTGCGGGTTATTGTGATGATATTATTGTCACAATTTTTCAAGATAATTCGATTTCTGTAAGCGATAATGGTCGTGGTATCCCTACGGGTATCAACAAGAAAGAGAATAAGTCAGCTCTTGAGCTGGTTATGACAATATTACACGCTGGCGGTAAATTCGATAAAGATACCTATAAGGTGTCTGGCGGTTTACACGGTGTCGGCGTATCCTGTGTTAATGCTTTGTCTACAAAGTTACGTGCAGAGGTACACCGTGAGGGTAAAATCTTTGTTCAAGAATATGCACAAGGAAAACCTCAGTTTGATGTGAAAGAAATAGGAGTATCGGAAAAGAATGGTACTATCGTTACATTCCATCCAGATCCAGAGATTTTTACTACAACTACGGTTTACAATTATGATACTTTAGCAAATCGTTTGCGCGAGCTAGCGTTCCTTAACAAAGGAATTCATTTAGCGTTGATTGATGAGCGTGAAATATTGGATGACGGCTCTTTCAAAAGAGATGACTTCTTTTCTGAAGGTGGTTTACAAGAATTTGTTAAGTTCCTAGATGGTAATCGCCAATCTATAATTGCTGAACCTATTTATGTAGAAGGTGTTAAACAAGGTGTACCCGTTGAGTTATCATTTCAATACAACGATACGTATTCTGAAAATGTTCACTCTTACGTGAATAATATCAATACGATTGAAGGTGGTTCTCACGTTGCAGGTTTCCGTCGTGGACTAACACGTACATTGAAAAAATATGCGGATGATTCAGGTTTATTGAAGAATCTAAAAATCGATATCCAAGGAGATGATTTCCGCGAGGGTTTAACGGCAGTTATTTCTGTAAAAGTAGCCGAGCCTCAGTTTGAGGGACAGACTAAGACAAAGTTAGGTAACTCTGAAGTAATGGGTGCTGTTGACGTTGCTGTTGGTGAGATTTTAAGCTCTTACTTAGAGGAAAACCCAAGAGAAGCAAAGTTAATCGTCCAGAAGGTTATTGTTGCTGCCCAAGCTCGTGCTGCGGCGCGTAAAGCAAGGGAGCTAGTACAGCGTAAGACTGTTATGGGAGGTTCAGGTCTTCCAGGTAAGTTGGCAGACTGTTCAAACAATGATCCTGCGAAATGTGAGTTATTCCTTGTCGAGGGAGATTCTGCGGGCGGAACTGCGAAGCAAGGTCGCGATCGTATGTACCAAGCGATTATGCCTTTACGTGGTAAGATTCTAAACGTAGAAAAAGCGATGGAACATAAGATCTACGAAAATGAGGAGATCAAGAATATGTTTACAGCTTTAGGAGTTAGTATTGGTACAGCAGAAGATTCGAAAGCTTTAAATACGGATAAACTTCGTTATCATAAAGTGATAATCATGACGGATGCTGATGTCGACGGTTCTCACATCGCGACATTATTATTGACATTCTACTTCCGTTATATGAAGGAATTAATTGAGCGTGGCTATGTTTATATCGCTACACCTCCTTTGTATATGGTTAAAAAAGGTAAAGAATTTGAATATGCTTGGACAGAGGATCAGCGTTTAGCGGCAATCCAACGTTTAAAAGGAGCTGGTAAAGAAGATAGTGTACATGTTCAACGTTATAAAGGTCTTGGTGAGATGAATGCCGAGCAATTGTGGGATACAACAATGGATCCAGAACGTCGTACATTACGTCAAGTTACGATTGAAAATGCAGCAGAATGTGATCGCATTTTCTCTATGTTAATGGGAGATGAAGTTGCTCCTCGACGTGAGTTTATTGAGCGTAATGCGAAATATGCTAAAATAGATATCTAGGAATTAAGTATAATTCAAAGAGATCAGATTATAAAATAGAAAAAAGGGGCTGTCTAAAAAGGTCTCTTAAAGAAAGAACCCCGTCATTAAAAAATGGCGGGGTTTTTCTGTTTTTTTGTCCTTAAGATTTTGTATCTTAAGGTGCACCCAAAAAAACAATATGGCAAACATACAATTCAAAGCGCTTCCATCCAATAGTCCGAGTCTATTTCCTGAGAATATTTTAGATCGTATTCCAATGAACCATCCGGTTCGGTTGGTGAGTCAGGTTGTTGATCAGTTGGATCTAGATCATATTATCCGTCAGTATAAAGGCGGAGGCACCACTAGTTTTCACCCTAGAATGCTCATTAAGGTGCTGTTCTACGCCTATTTAAGCAATATCTATTCTTGCCGAAAAATTGAGCGCGCCTTACAAGAGAATATCCATTTCATGTGGCTTTCGGGCAATAGCACACCTGATTATCGTACAATCAATTATTTCAGAGGAAAGCGTCTTAAAGGACAGATACAAGAGCTGTTTGCAAGTATCGTTCGTATGCTGCATGATATGGAGTATGTTAGCCTGAAAGTTCAATATGTTGATGGCACCAAGATCGAGTCGGTCGCTGGTCGTTATACGTTCGTTTGGAAGAAATCGGTCGAGAAGAATAAGGTAAAGCTAGAAGCAAACATTGCTTCGGTTCTTTCGGAAATCGAGGCTCAGATCGCCCAAGACCAATCTTCATTAGGGCATCAAGAAGTTAGCAAGGCCATTGATAGCAGTCGGTTGAAGGAAAAGATCGAAGCGATCAATGCCAAGTTCAAAGGAGCCAATAAATCTACTGATAAGCAGCTTAAGAAACTTGAAGAGGACTATTTGCCTCGACTAGAGAAATATGAAGAGCAACTGGAAGTACTGGGAGATCGCAATAGTTATAGCAAGACCGATACCGATGCTGTGTTTATGCGGATGAAAGAGGACCACATGAAGAATGGCCAGCTTAAGCCAGCCTATAATACCCAAATCAGCACCGAAGATCAGTTCATCACCCATTACAGCATCCATCAAACAACTGCCGACACCACAACCCTGCCGGAACATTTGGAAGGCTTTGAGTCCCATTACGGAAAACAAAGCGAACAGCTTGTAGCAGACGCCGGTTATGGTAGTGAACAGAACTATGAATTGATGGAAAAACAGGGCATAACTGCCTTTGTCAAGTACAATTACTTTCATGTGGAACAGAAGCGCAAGCATAAACAGGATCCTTTCTCGGTACAGAATCTGTATTACAACCAGCAAGATGACTATTATGTATGTCCGGCCGGACAGAAGCTCAGCTATATCGGTCATGCAACCAGAGTTAGTACCAATGGATATACTGCCCGGGTAAGCTGTTATCAGGCTCAGCGATGCGAAGGCTGCCCAATGCGCAGTGGGTGCCATAAAGCAAAAGGCAATCGTATTATTGAAGTGAACCACAGGCTTGATCAGCTCAAGGCTAAAGCCCGAAAAAGACTGCTATCAGAAGAGGGAATGTACCATCGAAGCAAGCGACCCATAGAAGTGGAAGCTGTTTTCGGTCAGATGAAAAGCAACAACAAGTTTACCCGGTTCACGATGAAAGGACTGGAGAAAGTCGCTGTAGAGTTCGGTTTGATGGCCATTGCTCATAACCTCAGAAAATGGGCAAAAAAGTGGGCAAACGATGTCTTGTTTCGAAATGGTTATAGCGATAAAACACTATATACGATAAAAATTGGAGTCAGGAGCGTTAAAACCACAAAATATAGACTTACTGCTTAAAACTCAAAAATGAAAACAGTAATGGAATCGCAAAAGCTATAAAACAGAAGAAGGTGCCTTTTTAGACACCTTCTTTTTTTATCTTGTACTGGACATGAATGAGATATCTTTTGTCTCTAATATATCTTTAGAGTAACCATGCAAACTTACATTGATCATGGCGTCACCAACTTCTTCTAAAGTCAAGAAATAACTCGGATTAAGCGGACGAAAAAGAGACATAAATCCAATAAGTGGCTTCAAAGATGGTTTTACATGTTTGGCATTTTTGAAAGGCTTCATAAATGCTGGACGAAAGTTATAAACTTGAAGCGGTAATTTTAAAAGATCATTTTCTGTCTTTCCTTTTACTCTTGCCCACATTGTTTTTTTCTTTTCTGTAGAGTCGGTTCCAGCACCAGAAACATAGCAAAACGTCATTTGTGGATTAACATTTGCAAGCATCTCAGCGAAATGTAGGGTCAAATCATAGGTTGTACGTGTATAGTCTGCTTCGTTCATACCAATTGAAGAGATGCCGAGGCAGAAAAAGCAGGCATCGTACCCTTTTACGATATTTTGAATAGCAGTTAAGTCGAAAAAATCATCAATTAATACTTCCTCGATTTTGCTGTCTTGATAACCAGAAGATTTTCTGTTTATCAACAAGATTTTTTCCACCTGATCATTCTGTAAGCATTCCTGCAATACACCTTCTCCAACCATTCCTGTTGCTCCAGTTATCAAAACTTTTATTTTCATCGCTATCCAATATTTTCTTTACTTAACTTCTATAGCTGCTGCAGCTAGCAGGTATTTTATTAGAATTCATCAATCCTTCAGTTTTACCTATCAAAAGTTGTACTAAAAATTTGTAACGTGCTCAATTTTATAGGTTATTACCTAAAATTTGTAGCAAATCCTCCTCGATAACCTAATTATCGAGGAAATCTAACGCTGATGGTCTCTTTAAAGAGATGTAATCTAAATATTATTAATGATAATTAATTTCTTAATAAATAAAACGATGTGTTAGATTGCTTCTTCTTAATCAACAGGTTATGATAGTTTTTGTTGGCTTAATACTCTTATTTTTAGGACTCAGTTCTATTGTTATTGCTCAAGAGGCGGAAGAGAATTATGTTGAAAATATCGCCAATTCTAGTCTCGAGGAAGAGCAAATACATGAAGGTTTGATAGAGCACCAAGAGTATCTTGAAGAACTTAGACGTAAGCCAATTAATCTAAATCAAGTAGATCGTGCAAGCCTTCAAAAAATACCTTTTTTAAGTTTTTATCAAATCGAGCAATTTCTACGACACAGAGAGCTCGCTGGTGATTTTATTTCCATTTATGAGCTACAAGCGATTGCTGGTTTTGACATCGAAACGGTAGAAATGCTGCTGCCACTCGTCACAATTAATGAATCTACCCGACTCATCCCGCCAAGTTCATCCATAAGTAAGGGTAAGGGATATATTATGAGCAGCATCGCTCGCCAATTAGAGATCAAACGTGGTTTCCAAATTTCAGATACACTTCGATCACGATATTTGGGGGATCCGAATCGTATACTAGTTAGAATACGACATAAAATTCAAAACAGATATTACTTATCGATTAATGCTAAGAAGGATCCCGGAGAGCCATTTTTCAATAGAAAGCAACGCTATGGCTTTGATTACTATTCAGGCTCCCTTTTAGCCAAAGATGTTGGTAGAATGGAGAAGCTCGTAATTGGGGATTATAATCTCCAGTTTGGACAAGGATTAACGCTTTGGTCGGGGGGACAGTTTACACGTGGAAATGCGGTGCTGCAAACAACCAGTTTAGGGGCAGGTATTCGTCAGCATACCGGAATGCGTGAGTCGGGATATTTTAGAGGAATTGCGTTAACGACAAAATTTCGACGCACAAAGTTAACTCCCTTTGTGTCTTACAATGCATTGACAGGTAATCTGGCATCGAGGGAAGGAGCAACGGTGATTACAGGTTTCAATGCATCCGGACTTCATCGAACTGCCTACGAACTGCGGAATAGGAGGGCTGTAAAGCAAAGGGTCTATGGCTTGAATGCAGAATATGATAAATCTCGCCTCAAGATGGGGATCACTTATCTAGGAACTGACTTTAAACATGATGTTTCGCCGTCTCAGCAAGCATATAATGAATATCGCTTTAAAGGTAGACACTTACGACAGTTAGGAATTTATGGACAATACACATCCCTCAATACCTTTTTCTATGGGGAAACAGCACACAGTATAAATACAGGCTGGGCGCATATGATGGGGTCTGTCGTATCCTTGGGGAAAAAGTTTTCAGTTGGAATAAATTATAGAAACTATCAGTCGAATTATCATCAATTCTACGCTGAAGGATATGGGAGATTATCAACACTCGGCAATGAAAGGGGGGTATATTTCGCATTGAGATACCATCCATCAAGAAGCTGGGATCTATCTACTGCTATCGATTTCCACAAATTTCCTGATTTACGCTATCGAGCAAGGCTACCCAGTCAAGGAAGCTTATTCTATAGCCAAATACAAAGAATTTGGTATAAACGTGGTGCTATTGCTCTCCGATATCAGCATCGTGAATACGAGGAGAATTACCTTGCTAAATTTAAGGTTTATGATGAATTAGCAAAGGTGAAGAAGGATCAAATACGAATAAATTTTCATTATAAAATTTCGACTAATTGGGAGATTGCAAATCGCGTTGAATTCACCCATTTTTCAAAATCAATGGAGCACAAGCAAAATGGTGTGCTTGCATATCAGGATTTTCAATGGCAAGATGTTGAAAAGCGGTGGAAAGCAAGTGTGCGCATGATCTATTTTGATATAGATAGTTACAATGCTAGAATATACAGTTTCGAACGCGATATGCTTTACTCTCTATCCTTTCCATTCTATTACCATAGAGGGGCTCGTCTTTATATCAATCAACGTGTCAAACTAAATAAAAAATGGGCAATCTGGGCGAAGGTAGGCTGGACAAGATATTTCGATCAGGATTCGTATGGTTCGGCCTTGATTTAGTAGAGAAGAACCGTCGTACAGAGATTCGTTTTCAAATTCGATATCAATGATGAGCCAATTTGAATTTAAATTAGGCATAGCAAAATCTCCATGCTTTAAGCTATTGATTCCATTTTGTTTAGGTATTATCATTGTCTACGTCAATGATGTAAACCAAAGCGAACTGACTCATCTCTTTACATTTCTCTTGGGTTTACTACCAGTGCTTTTCCTACTGAATCGAAAAAATCAAAGCCCAGCTACATCCTGCTATTTATTCATTTGTTTTTTATTCTTTGGAATGCAGTTGACTTTGAATCAGCTACCACAATTGAATGCCGAAGATCTTGAGAATAATCAAGTATGGCTAGCAATTTTGGAAGAAGAACCAATCGAACGGGAAAAGGTAATTCGGTTTAAACTAAACCTTCTAGGACGTATTGATCGACAAAAAGTAAAGCAGCTTGCACAGCCTGTACCTGTTCAAGGTTTACTTCAAAAAGATAGTCTGCTTAATCAGTATGGGGAGCTCGGGGATACTATCCTTATAAAAGGACGCATTACAAACATAAGTAAGATGAGAAATCCTAATGCGTTTGATTATAAAGCTTATTTAAAGAGCCAAGGTGTCCAGTATCAAATTTGGTTTCGAACGAATGATTATAAGATTATCGCAAATCAAGCTCAACGAAACTTTGAAAGTATAATTTCCAATAGACGAAGATTACTGTATCGAAGATTTCATGATTATATTCCCGATCAGACCTATGCGTCTTTAGCGGCAGCGATTACATTTGGATACAGAACTGAGATAAGTTCAAAGCTAATGGAAACATTCTCCACAACAGGTACCATACATATCTTAAGTGTTTCAGGGATGCATGTAGGTATTCTATTTGGGTTTTTAAGCTTAGTACTTATGCCGTTGCGCTTGATTAAACATGGAAGACTGATAGCAATTGTACTAGCGTTATTGTTGATCTGGTTATTTGCCTTGCTTTGTGGACTTGTACCGGCAGTATTAAGAGCAACAGTCATGTTTAGTCTATTCTTAATTGCTTTGTGGGCAAGAAGAGATTTAATTGGTATGAATTCCTTAGCGGGTTCCGCACTCATATTACTAATTGCGAATCCGTTGAATTTATTTGATATGGGATTTCAATTATCATACCTCGCTGTTTTCGGGATAATGAGTACAATGCCCATCTTCAAACGATTTTACTATTCGTTTAATAGCGGAGTAAAAGAGATACTTGATATCGTTTACATGAGTATGGGTGCACAAATCAGTACTACTGCGTTAGCAACGTATTACTTTCAACAATTTCCAACTTATTTTCTCGTTGGTAACCTAATAATGGCGATTCCTTCAAGCTTAATATTAATTGCTGGAATGTTCCTATCCCTTAGTCCGTTTAATAGTATCAACCATTTTCTGGGAACTAATATTCAATCCGTATTACTATACAGTCATAAGGCGCTGCAGTACATAGAATCGTTACCATTTTCTTCAATTAAAGGTATATCAATAAACTGGAAGGAGACCTTCGCAATATATTTCTTGTTAATGGTTTTACTGATAGCGCTGCGCTTTAAAAACAAATGGATGCTATTTGCAAGCATGCTCGCGGTACTGATTCTTGGAATGAATTCCTATCAAAAAAATGAAGCTTTGAATACCTATCAAGGACTTAGAATTTATCAAATGGGTCGAGAATATGCGATAGCATACATTCAAAGGAGGGAGGTCATTTTATTCGGATCAGCGGATACGATTAATCAACCTAATTTAAAATTCAATGTGCATCGCGATGTTTCCCAATTTGCAGGATTAAAACAGGTGAAATACCGTAAGCTGACAAAGGATAGAAACTATAGTTTGAAATTAGGAGAGCGCCATACTTTAGCAATTTGTAATAGCCATTGTACATCACAGGCAAAATTTATTCTTCTGAGAAATGATGCCCGATTAATATCCAATAATCGGACAAGCTTATTGGTATTTGATGGGAGTAACTCATGGTCTTCAATCCGACGATATACGACAGAATTAGACGGTCTAGCGCAGCCCTATTATATTTTGAAGGATAATTTTGCGTATGTTTGGGATGGATAAAACATGGAACAAACAAGTCTTTCTGTCTTAAAACAATACTGGGGATATGAGAAATTTCGTCCGTTGCAGGAAGAGATTATTCACGACGTGCTATTGGGTAAAGATACGCTTGCGTTGATGCCTACGGGCGGAGGGAAATCGCTTTGTTTTCAGGTTCCTAGTTTATTGAAAGATGGGATTTGTATAGTCATCAGCCCTTTGATAGCATTAATGAAGGATCAAGTTGAAAACCTTCGTAAGCGTGATATCCCAGCCATTGCAATTTTCTCAGGAATGTCTAAGCGGGAGGTCGATATTGCCTTAGATAACTGTATTTTCGGAAATATTAAGTTCCTCTATCTAGCTCCCGAGCGACTCTATTCTGATTTAGTTCAAGAACGAATCCGCCATATGAAGGTGAATTTATTCGCGATAGATGAAGCACATTGTATTTCGCAATGGGGATATGATTTCCGACCATCTTACTTAGAGTTAACGAAACTTCGTGAATTACATCCAGATGTTACCTTTTTAGCACTGACGGCTACAGCAACTCCAAGAGTAGTGTCCGATATTCAGGAGAAATTAGGATTCAAAGAGGAGAACGTTCTAAAGAAAAGTTTTCGACGTGAAAACTTAGGATACATGGTTTTCAATGAGGAAAACAAAATGGGGCGGATGCTGCGCGTTATCAAGAAGATGGGAGGGACAGGAATTGTATATGTTCGCAATCGACGTGAAACGCAAGAGGTAGCACGGTATCTATTGAACCATGGTGTCCCAGCAGATTTTTATCATGCCGGTTTAGAAATGTCCTCTCGAATGAAGAAACAAGAGGCATGGACAAAAAATAAAACGCGAGTAATCGTCGCTACCAATGCTTTCGGGATGGGAATAGACAAACCAGACGTTCGATTTGTTATTCATCTCGATATTCCTGATTCACTGGAAGCGTATTATCAAGAAGCTGGACGAGCTGGACGTGACGAAAAGAAAGCCTATCCCGTATTACTTTACCAGCAATCCGATCGCGATGAATTATGGGAAAATGTAGAGCTAAGCTTTCCTGATTTTACCTTTATACAGCAGTGCTATCACTATTTATGTAATTATTTTCAAATTGCTTTAGGAGCAGGACAGGGGATGGTCTTTGATTTTGATGTCGTTGAATTTTCTAAGAAATACAAATTGGAATTGTTGAAATCCATTAGTGCTTTAAAGTTTCTTGAACGTGATAAATGGCTAAGTCTTTCGGATGCGGTCTATATACCTGCACGCTTCAAATTTGAAGTCGGTTTCCAAGAACTCTACAAATTTCAGGTGAGTAGTGTCGCTTATGACAACCTGATCAAAGCAATTCTTCGTGTATATGGAGGGGTATTTGATTACTTTGTACCAATTAATGAATTTGAGCTGGCCAAAAAAATCGGAAAGTCAGTTGACGAAGTTATTCATATGCTCAAAATGATGCAGCAATATGAAATGGGAACTTACCTAGCGAAAACTGACAAACCACAGTTGCAGTTTCTCCAACCTCGGGTAGATTATAAAAACCTATATATCGATATGCCGTTTATTCAAGCTCGTAAAGCTTTCAAACAAGAGCAAGTTAAGGCAATCTACCATTATTTAGATACCAAAGAGTGCCGAAGTCTCGCTTTACAACACTATTTTGGGGAGCAAACGAATGAGGCTTGCGGTGTCTGCGATCTATGTGTTACGCGAGCATTTCGAGACAACGAGCGAAGCAAAATCACCCAAGAAATTCAACAAATACTCCTTGCGAACCCAAGAACACTTCATGACCTAATTGATTGTTTAAGCGTTGGAAAGGAAGAAACAAGACTCGAAGTCCTACGCGAATTATTGGATTCAGAGCAAGTTCTCTTGAAAGACAACCTTTATAGCTGGCCGGTTTTTTAGACAGTAGATTCGTATCACCCCAATCTGATAACTGTCTATATATCACTTAAAAATGTACTAAAACGCATTTTTTTAGATATAAAAAAAATGATACCTTTAAAGTAAACCAAATAGACTTTATATGGAACAATTTGTAATTTATCTGCCAGCAGCGCTAGCTGTATTGGGGTTGCTGTTCATGCTTTCGAAGGCAAGTTGGGTTGGGAAACAAGATGCGGGGGAAAGCCGAATGCAATTTATTTCCAAGAGCATCCAAGAGGGTGCCATGGCTTTCTTAAAAGCCGAGTACAAAATACTACTCATTTTCGTTGTCATTGCGTCAATCGCTTTGTTTATTGTTTCTACCCTAGTCGAAACAACACATTGGATTATTGTTGTCGCTTTTATCTTTGGTGCTTTCTTCTCTGCATTAGCTGGGAATATCGGAATGCGCATTGCGACTAAGGCTAATGTGCGCACAACTCAAGCAGCGAGAACTTCATTGCCCCAAGCCCTAAAGGTTTCTTTTACTGGAGGTACGGTAATGGGGTTAGGAGTGGCTGGCTTAGCAGTCTTAGGGCTCAGCATCTTTTTTCTATTGTTCCTCAAAATGTTTGTAACCAATACTAATTCGTTCTACGATGAAATGACGGTAGTATTGGAAGCTCTAGCAGGCTTCTCATTAGGAGCCGAATCTATTGCTTTATTTGCCCGAGTAGGCGGCGGTATTTATACGAAAGCTGCTGACGTAGGCGCGGATTTAGTAGGTAAAGTTGAGGCGGGTATTCCAGAAGATGACCCGCGTAACCCAGCAACCATTGCTGACAACGTAGGCGATAATGTAGGAGACGTTGCAGGGATGGGAGCGGATCTATTTGGTTCCTATGTAGCAACCGTACTCGCATCCATGGTTCTTGGAAACTATATAATCAAAGATATGTCGGAAGCGACAGGGACTACTTTTACAGATGCATTTAATGGTATGGGGCCAATCTTATTACCTATTGTGATTGCCGGAGTCGGTATTCTAGCCTCTATCATTGGAACTTTCTTAGTGAAAGTGAATAGTAATGATGCCAAGGAAGCACAGGTACAGCGGGCTTTAAACACCGGCAACTGGGCTTCAATAATCCTTACTGTCATTTCATGTTTCTTCTTGATCCAATATATGCTTCCGGAAACTATCCACATGAAGTTTTTCGGAGAGGGCTTTAAAGAAATTCCGCGCATGAATATCTTTTATTCTACAATTGTCGGATTGGCTGTAGGCGGATTAATATCATCGTTCACGGAATATTATACCGGCCTAGGCAAAAAGCCTGTGCTAAATATCGTTCAGAATTCGTCAACTGGCGCTGCTACCAATATTATCGCTGGATTGGCGACAGGGATGAAATCCACATTTTCTTCGGTCTTATTATTTGCGTTGGCGATATGGGGTTCATACGCTTTAGCTGGATTTTACGGAGTTGCTATTGCAGCTTCAGCAATGATGGCAACAACAGCAATGCAACTAGCAATCGATGCTTTTGGACCAATTGCTGACAATGCTGGTGGTATCGCAGAGATGAGTGAGCTACCTAAAGAAGTTAGACAGCGGACAGACGTATTAGATTCTGTAGGGAATACGACAGCAGCTGTAGGAAAGGGTTTTGCGATCGCTTCTGCAGCCCTAACTGCATTGGCCTTATTTGCTGCTTATGTAACTTTTACAGGTATTGATGGTATCAATATTTTTAAGGCTGATGTATTAGCTGCGCTATTTATCGGTGGTATGATTCCGGTTGTATTTTCTGCGCTTGCCATGCAATCTGTTGGAAAGGCGGCGATGGATATGGTAAATGAAGTTAGGCGTCAATTCAGAGAGATTCCAGGAATTCTTGAGGGAACAGCACAACCAGAATATGGTAAATGTGTGGATATCTCAACAAAAGCAGCATTACGTGAAATGATGTTGCCAGGTGCGATTACTATCATTACACCAATTATCGTAGGGTTTGTAATGGGAGCCGAGGCTTTAGGAGCATACATGGCCGGTGTTGCAGTATCAGGAGTCTTATGGGCAATCTTTCAAAACAACGCTGGAGGCGCATGGGATAATGCGAAGAAATCATTTGAAGCCGGAGTTATGATTAACGGAGAAATGACTTATAAAGGTTCCGATGCTCATAAAGCAGCTGTAACAGGCGATACGGTAGGTGACCCATTTAAGGATACCTCAGGGCCTTCTATGAACATTCTAATTAAACTCACTTGTTTAGTTGGTTTGGTCATTGCACCAATTCTAGGTGGACATCATCTCGCCGAACAAGCAAAAAAGCAAAAACAAGAAGTGAAAGAAAAAGCTATTGTAATAAACGATCAACAATCAAAACTTAAATAATAAAAACGCCGCCCATTGGGCGGCGTTTTTTATTGTTCAACTTATTCAACAATGATGAGTTGTATATTCTCTGCCCGTGAATTAACAGTTGGGTCATACATGCATTCTAACGTTGTAATCCCCGAATTGAACACACCTACATTATTTGCTTTAACCTCATATTCTACCTCCCGAACACCTTTTGCAAGGCTATCGAAGAAATAATTAGTGGAAGCATCTTTCAATGTGAAATAATAGCCTGCGCTCCAACGATACGGTCTTGCCCATTGATAGCCAGAAGCTTTATAAACCGGCTCAACTCCCGAAGGTCGACTATCTTTAAGATGTACATATGCTAAATTTTTATCATTGATAATTTTGATTCGCACTTTAATACGTTCGCCCAGTTTAGCCTCTTTCGTAGCAATCCATTTACCGTTCCGCTCCACCAAATATTCCTTACTTACTTTTAGCTCATGTGCATTCGATTTGATCGCTTCTACAGGAAGGAAATATTGATGATATATCCCACCATAAATAGTTCTGTCATTATTGTTGTTAACCTGAATCGACCTATTTTTTTGTCCCAATTCTTCTTTGTTGAAAATCTTACTCACTTGTCCTAGGCTAGCTTGCTCCAATGCGACAGACTGTTGATCGACTAAAACTTGAACGGTGTTTTCCATCGCAAAGTCTTGTGGATTATTTGTATATAAGAGCGCGTAAATCGCATCGACTGTCATCCAGGTACTTCTCCATGCATTAGATTCCTTCTTATAATATAACCATTGGCTAATCTCCATGAGTTTAGAAGGGTCATAACTCTTATAGGCTTCGATCATGTAAGTGTGCAAGCTAATATCATTATAACGATCATTAGAAGGCCAATAAGTCCCTTTATCTTTATCGAATATTGCCTCCTGTTGAATTCTATTTTTCAACTCATTGGCTTCTTTGCTAGAGCCATATAATTGATTTACCACCCAGGCTTTAGCAGCATAACCTGCCGGGCCTGCTGCGGTAAGTAAAGGAGCTTTAGCAATCTTCTTATTCAGTTGATTAGATATGTCTTTAGAGAGCTTAAAATAGCCATTCCAAAGATGTCTTGCATAGAGATAGTCTAACGCAAGTTCCGCAGAAGCTTTTTCTTTAAAAATGGTCGTATCCGCATCTAGGTATGTTGTTAAGCGTTTCATTTGCGCCTGTAGATCGGCGTCTACCAGCGATTTGTCTAGATATAACACTTTGCCGACAATTTCTAGAATTCGTATGGAAATATGTGTGTCTGCATTTCCACCTTCGAACCAAGGGAATGCCCCATTCGACAACTGCGCTTTAGCAAGTTTATTTTCCAGTAGATTGATGTCGCTTTGAATGTTGGAATTGAAAAGCTCTGCAAGCGCATTCAATTTCTTTTCGTCACCTTGAATATCGCGAAGCCATGGCATTTCTTGCATCTTCAGTTCATGAAGTGCTTCATTTTCTTCCAAACGACTCTTGGTCTCATTCGCTTTTATTTTTTTGAAATATTCTGCAATTGCAGGATAGTGATTTCCGATATACTGTACCATTTTCAAACCGAACCAGCGACTGCTACTTTGCTCTGTACATTCGTATGGATACTGATTTAGATAATCCAATGCAGAGATAATCTCTAAAATAGGATTACTTTGTACTTGTATTTTTGCCATTAGATTGTCTTTACCAGAAACTTCCAATGGAAAGGTCTTCGATTCATTGCCTTTTAAAGCGACCTTTTGACTTTCGAGAATTAATACTTTATTCGGAAGTATAGCAAGTTCTTGAATCTCACCGTCTGAAAACTCCTCGCTAGCGGCAATAACCTTCACTTGAATACTTGAATATTCTGCTGGAACCTTAATACGCCATTCGACTATTTGATTACTTTTCTTCGCTATTCTGAATGGCTTAATTAAATCCTCTTGCAGAAATAAGTCGCTTATATCCTTATTGTCAACAGGATTTATGAATGCAATCTTCGCTTGACCCGTTTGCTCTTCATCACTTAAGCTTTGAATTTGTGCTTTGATTATTATTTCATCTCCTTCACGCAAATATCGTGGTAGATTCGGACGTACCATAAGTTGTTTCTGTGTTTGCGTATAGAACGAAGCAGTTCCGGCTTCCAAATTCTTTCCATGTGCAAATAACATAAGTTTCCATTGTGTCAATGCCTCCGGAGTATCGAATTCAAAAGTTACATTCCCTTGCGCATCGGTATATAGCGTTGGCAAGAAAAACGCCGTTTCTTTTAAATTCGCACGCGAAGTTACAAGCTCTAGATTTACACTCGGTTGAGGAGTAGCAACCTCTACGTCACTTCCCTCAAAGCCTTTTGTCGTTCCAGTAACTGAACCTTCCGCTTTCTTTCTTTGCATTGGGGATAAGCTATTTTTTTGCTGCGAGTCTAACGATGCGACGCCACGAATGCCTGCTGCCGCTTCGAAAACCATACCCTCATTACCATACAGCATAGGTGAAGGGAAATGAATTAAAGGGTTATTCCAGAAATAATAATTAATCAGCGTCGGTAACTCGTTGCCTTGATATGGAAATGCAAGCAGATTAGGAAAGGATTGGCTTGCTTGCGTTTCTTGATTAAACGTATTTAAGATATATCGCAAGTTATTTCCATAATAGCGGTAATTTAATTGAAATTCTTTTGGGAAATTATTTTCTGAAAATTGGTTAAGCGATGCATCATACATGCTGGCTAACACTTCCGATTCCAATCCTCGTTGTTTCGATGTCAAACTAAAACTCCATTTTTCCTTACTTCCTGGCGATAGTTTATCTCTAAAGGTCGTCGTTTTAATAACAATTTCCTTATCCGTTCTTTTTATGTTCGCCTCCAGTTCTTTGTATTCCAATTGATTGTCATTCATGAATATCGCTGTCCATCGAAGTGGCGGATTTATATTTGAAGCATTGATGGTATAGCTATAATTTGCTTTCCCTTCTTTCAAAGGCAGGTGAATTGGAGTCCCCATTTTATTGCCAACAAACGAAACTAAGACTACATTCTTAGCTTCTTTTTTCTTCGATTCTACATGGATCGTTACTCGGTCACCAACGTCATAAACAGCTTTATCTAAGTAAGCCGAGAAAAAACTATGATCGGAATATTCCTTCGTCTTTTCATCGACTACCCAAACTGTACGCTGAGCAGAGATACTATCCTCACCTTGGACGCTACTAGCGACGATCTCGTAGATCCCGCGGCTATAAAGCTGACTATCTAATTTTATTAAATCACTCTCAGCAGTATTAAATTCGTAAGTAGCAATCAGTTCTCTTCGAACGGATTTCGATAATGTACTTTGATCAAAATATTGAGGGAAATAACGCTCATATTCTTGATCACTCAATGCTAAATATTCAACCTCGTTAAAGTATTGGATAAACGAATTCGAAATAACCTTATTTCCAGCAGTTTTTTTATAGATCTTGACCGGACCCTTCATTGCTAAGAATTGCCCATTTTGATTTTTAGAGCCTATTCGGAAACTTTTCCATTTACCTTCTATCGATTGTGATGCCGTTTCTATAGATAACCTCCAAGGCTTACTCGAATAGATGTAAGATCCTGCGGCAGTTTGCATTTCACCAGTTTGGTTAACAACTTCGATTGAAAAACCTAAATTGAAGTCGTCGAATTCCGCGAGAGCAGTGTCCGCAAGGGGAACTTTAATAACAAAATTCCCATCACTGTCGGTTCGACTTGAGCTGTCCCTAAGTATAAAGTTTCGATATCGACGAGCGTATGCGCTTGCATTTATCTTGTAATTAACGATAGCATCAATCAACGGAGCCCCCGATAGCATCAATGCCTTCCCTCGAATTTCTAATGTGTCTTTCTTTGAATATGTTTCGCGAATGGTATCCAGCGTAACCTTGAAGGTAGGACGTTTATATTCTTCAACTTGAATGTATCGATGATCTATATCCGATTTTTTATGAACAACAGCAATCGTAAAGTTTCCATTTAACGTAACAGAAGGTATTTTAAGCTTACCATTTACGGACCCGTAGGCATTACTTTTTAATTGCAGCGAATCTACCTTTTGTCCATTTGCATCGATTAGTCTTACCTCTACAAATTCATTGGCTAATGTTTTTCCATGTTGAGGATCCTGTAAATAGATGATTGACTTGAAGAAAACTTCTTGCCCAGGGCGATAAATCGTTCTATCAGAAAGCGTCTGCGCAGCGATTTCTGGTTCATCCTCTTGTTCGTCAGAACGATAATAATCGTTGTAAGATCGGAAGCTGCTATAGTTGATTAGTTGTTTTTCCTCTGGTAAATAGATATCATAGAGATCATAATCAATAGTCTTGGTGTTGTCCTCAGATTCGTACTCCATCACCCCATTTTTATCCGTCTTGAGGGTTTGGATAAGTTTAGCTTTCGAAGCACCTATCGGGCGACTGTAGAAGCTTAATTGCTTATTACTGTAAGGTAATCCGCTTTTTTTATTTAGAATTAGCGTTTTATATATGTTTTTCGAATCACTTTCCAATGTTTGTGTGTTAGCGAAAAGCAAATCACTAATTTGTAATTCAGAGTGAATTACTTTTGATAGAATACCATCATCTTTAAAATCTGCATTATTCGAATACAGCACGATGTATTTGCCATATTCTAAAGGATTTAATTTGTATATGGTCGAGTGATTCTTATAATCTTGAAATTTGTCCAGTGAAAGTTGATCTTCATTAATAAGCTTTCCATTGGCAGATACTAGTTGCGATAAGCTGTCCCTAATTACCTTGTATTCCGTGAGGTTATCCGGTGTGTTTGTTGTTTGGTAAACTCGTATGTATAGAGTTTTGAGATTCTTGTAATTAAGTTTGAAAGGACTGTATAATCCAGAAGGCTCTAGACGTTTATGCGATACGGATATTTCTGGTCGTAGAATGTTTGTTTCTAGATTCTTAACCACATTTATCCATTTGCTTTTTGGATACTCAGCTTTCGCTTTTTCAATGATGCTCAGCGCTTTCGGAGTATTATCAACTGAAAGGTATGCAGACGCGATTTCAAAATAGAGATAGGCATTATAGTCGCTCTTATTGTTATTTATTATATCTAAATAAACTTTTTCAAACTTGTCGTTACTATTTATTCTATTCGGATCTATTTTTTTTGACAACAGATATGAAATAGCATCAGCAGCGTTAATTTCTCTACTTCGCTTTAACAATTCGTCGATTAGCTTCTGCCTCTTTTCGATATTTTCTGCCTCATTCGTTCCTAAGTAAGTAATATAAGCATAGCTTAAATAATGATAGAGCGTTGGGCTCAATGAACTGTTATCCTGTGGGGACAGTACACTAATCCAATCCGTTAGTGGTTCTTTCAATAAGATTTGCTCTTCTTTTAGCGATAGGGCGTAAAGGGAATTAATCTGGGTAAGCTTATCGTTTCTGTTTTTCTGTAAAAAGCTATTCTTCGTTTCACTGAGCTCAAAATAAATATTCGATTCGAGGTATTGAGCATAGAAATTAGTGAGTACGCTTTTAATTAATGGACTTTTCGTCTTTTCAATAGTTGTTTCAAAGTGCTTTTGTCCCAATTCGAAAAATTCTTCCTCCTTTTTGTTAATTCGAAGTGTTGTCGATTCTGCAAAAAACGCTTTTACAAACATAGGGTCATCCTTATATTTTAGGGCGTAAGCTTTTACGTCTGCGAGCAAAGGCTTGGTCTGCTCATAATTCAAAATTGAAATCAATCGATCAATTTCTTTCCATTTATCAGCTATCGCTGCACTTTCTTGCTTGGATTGTCCCAATACTAGGGCAGGGATAAGCATAAGAAGGATTGAATAGAGTCTTTTCATAATATAGAGCATGCTAATGAGATATGATAGTTAAACTTTTTCCTATCTGATGCAAGATACTATAGAATTCCATACCTGCCTGAAAATTATTTTTTGATTGTAGATAGAATTTAGTGAAAACGAATCAGCGATTTTACCTCGGTTGGAAATACAAGGGGTGTATTTGGCGTTTGATCTACTTAGTAGATATTTGGACTTTCGCCGGAAACTATCGAATGATGTCCGACGAAAGTCCAAACCAAACTCGAGAAGAGTCTTAAACTATTCGGGTTGAATGCTTATGTTTTTACGAGTGGGATTACAAGCTTAAAATATCGAGAATCGTTGCTATTACTGACCACTATAGGGTGAGATAATACATTAAATCGGCTTCTACAAAGGTGTTTTATTTATAAGCTTTTCATTCTGGGTTCCATGCGAACGAGATATTGATCATTTTCATCTTCAAAGAGTACCTGTACGACCCAACCTTCTTCATGCGCAATCTTAATTAGTGTATCCTGATCTATATAGAGCCATTTGAAGGGTTCTCCCCGTTGGGATTTATATTCGTATTGGAAGTTAATTTCGCCAAAATAGTGATCAGGGCGCTCGATACGGTATTCTTCATAGAGGTAGTCAATATTAGAACTATCGAACAGTAATTGACCGCGATCGGTCATTAATGTTTTAGCGTGTTGGAGTAGCAGACGGAATCCTTCTAATGTTCCGGCAATCCCAATCCCGTTCATTAAGAAGAGTAGGGTGTCATACTGTTCCCCATGGAACTTGAAGAAATCTGCATGTTTGACCTGCTGCACACCCCGATTTCTCATAATGTTGCAGGCAATTTCAGAAACTTCGAGCGCCGTGACATCAAATGCTTTTTCTTGTAAATAGAGCGCGTGAACTCCAGTTCCAGCGCCAACATCTAATACCTTCCCGTCGCAGAGCGAAAGAGCAATAAATTCCATCTCCGGAATATCCTCTTCTTCGCGGTAAAATACTTCGACCGGCATCTCTTCAATATCGCCATAGCTGCTATGCAGCAATAAAGGTTCTGCTAATTCGCCTTTCTCTTGAAAATCGAATAAAGCCTCGCCATAAACGTCTCTATGCATGATCGGAAATGTTTAAAAAGCGCATCGCCATCTTGATTTCTTCTGGATCACCCGTATGCTTTAACGGCTCGTCCGACAGTTTAATAACTGGCGTCCATTCACCTTCATCCGGATATGCTTCTGTCATCTTCAACACAATATTCATGCGTTTTAGCCCTACATCGTTGGTGAAATCAGTGCCAATACCAAATGAATGACCAATTTTCCCATCGCAGAATTTGACAATCTTGACGACTTTCTCATAGTCCAGGCCATCGGAGAAAATAATCGTCTTATTTAACGGATTGATACCCTTGCTCTCGTAATGTTTGATGGTCATTTTTGCAAACTCGATTGGATCGCCGCTATCATGGCGAACGCCATCAAATAATTTAGTTAATTTCTTGTCAAATTGCTTAAAGAAAGCTTCAGTTGTATACGTGTCTGAGAGGGCAATTCCTAAATCTCCACGATATACATCTGCCCAATGTTCTAATCCTAGAAGATTCGCCATTTTATAACCATATTTTGCAGCGTGAAACATAAACCATTCATGCGCATGCGTGCCGATAGGTTTTGTTTTATATTTCATTGCAAAATGGACATTACTTGTTCCGATAAAGGTATTCGATTGATGTTCTCGCAGTGCTTTAATGACTAAGTCGTGGACAGCGTAGGAATGTCTACGACGCGTTCCAAAATCCGCAATAGTGATATTCAACTTGTCATACTTATCCATTTTATCGTTAACAATCTGTGCTACCTCCTTATCCGAAACACGTTCCTGTCCGGTAACTTCGTAATACAACTCGCAGATTAGTGCCATCACAGGTACTTCCCAAAGAATTGTACGATACCAATACCCTTCAATATGTACCTCTAGATTGGGTCCGTCTTGGGTAATCGTAACCTCATCAGGATCGTATTGGTAGCCTTGTAGAAAATCAAAATAGGTAGGGTCAATGTATGGACATGTTTTGGCGAAGAAAGACTTCTCCGATTTACTCAGCTTTAGTTCGGCCATGTGGTTAATTGCTTCGCGCAATTTTTCCGCAAATCCAGCGGGAAAGGCATGTTTCCCCCGATTGATAAATTGATAGCGGGCCTTAGCTTTCGGAAAGAGTTTAACCACTGCGTATTGCATGGTGAATTTATAGAAGTCGTTATCTAAGATGGAAGTGAGTCTCGCCATTTGTCTCTAGAATTAGTGCTAATTATCAAGTTAACAAAAAATAAATACAAATGTGCAGGTTTTATCGCAAACAAAAAACGAAAGAGCTGCCTTTTTGGGCAGCTCTTTCAGAAAAATTTATTTCGACTAAATGTTAATATTAATTGCGTCCGCCTCTTCCGTTCCCACGATCAGCACGTGCTGATCCAGTATTTGAGCGGTTGCCTGATTGACGACTCACACTTGGTGCACTACGTTGTACAGACGATGAACGTGATTGTCTTTCAACACTACTGCGTTGATTATTGCTCGCTTGATACACACGACTTTGTTGACGTGATTGTTGTTGTTCCATGCGAGGGGCACGTTGTTGTGGTGCTCTTTGTTCACGAGAACTTGGCGCCGATTGTCTTGGACTACGTTCCATACGTTGCGGTGTTGCTTCTGATCTAGATGGTCTAGAAGATGAAGATCCGCGATCCCATGCAGTGCGTTCCTGACCTGATGAACGAGGTTGACGCGATTGAGAATTACCTATTTCACGAGTAGGTCTTTCTCTTTGAATCTGACGTTCACTTTGTCTGTTTGATCTGTTCTCATTGCGGATATTTCCTGCTGAACGATCAGGACGAGACTCGTTGTTCGGTTGTCTTGTTACAGTCGAGCGATCGTTTCGGCCAGAATTATTGCCGATATGCATCTCGCGTTGTCCACGTTCGTTTGTTCTGATTTTATAATCAGAGTTGGAACGATCATTACGATTTACGCGGCTCTCGTTTGCACGACCATTGCGACTATTGCTGCGGTCTTCCATACGAGATGATCTGTTATTGTCTACACGTGCATTACCACGGTTGTCAGAACGCGAGTTACCTCTATTGTCTACTCTTGAATTTCTACCGTTGTTTCCACGTTCGTTTCTAACACGATCCATGTTGTTACGATTCGGACGGAAGATAGATACATTGCGATTATCTGCGCGACTTGCACCGCGATTGTTTTCGAAACGTACATTTCTTACATTAACACGACGACCAATGTTTCGCTCAACATCCCTGCGTGAAGGACCGCTGTAATAGCGATTATTGTTCACGATATACGTGTTGTTAATCACCGTCGTTCTGTTGTAAATATTATGGTATCTAGAACCATGTGACCAATATCTAGGCATATAATGATCATAGATACGTGCGGTAGGAATAAATACCCATAAATCGATTGGTAAATTAAATGACACATTGACACTTACGCCAGGTGACATTGGAGCCCATCCATAGTATCCACCACCAGATCTCCAGTTTACCCATCCAGGTCCCCATTCGTAGCCTGGAATCCATCCCCATCCACGGTTTCCACGATGTACCCAGCGACCGTAGTGAAATGGTGCCCATCCCCAGTCGTAGCTCGATACCCATGTGTTTCCATATTCGGTCATTGACCAATACCCGTTGGTTCCGTAAGGTCTGAAGTCTCTTTCTACATCAGGATACCATACATTACCATATTCAGGGTCATCATCCCAATTACCATAAGGATCCAGTTCATCATAGAAGTCATCAAAAGTGACATCATCATATCCTTGTGCGGATACTTCGCTGGTTTTAAAAACCCCGGCAATCATTAAGATTAGGGAGGCTAAAATGCTGTATGTCCTTATGTTTTTCATATCCTTAATTGTTAAAGTTTACAACCAATTTTTATTCTATGACAGGACAGCATTACAAAAGGTTTAATGATTAATAATTTTCTAAAACTTTTTGACCTTTTGAATTGTTGCAGTTAATATTTAAAGTTGACATCAGCTGATACCTAAAAAGTTTGTACATTTGCCAGGTTATTTGCCGAAGGAAACGCGGCTTAATATTTTAAACTATACGATTTTAATGGCGAAGAAGATAGAATCTTTACTACTGGAATTTGCAAAGCTGCATCGGTTTCTGATGCGTTTTTTCCGCGAAGTAGTAAGTCCACCCTATGAATTCAAAGAAATTATTCGACAATGTTATGAAGTTGGATGGAAGTCCTTCCCATTAATTAGTTTAACTGGATTTATTGTTGGTTTTGTATTTACAAAACAATCGAGACCTTCCTTAGAAGAATTTGGAGCGGCTTCTTGGTTGCCAAATTTAATTTCTATTGCGATCGTTCGAGCCTTAGCGCCACTTGTTACTGCATTAATTGCGTCAGGTAAAGTTGGTTCGCAAATTGGAGCGGAGTTAAGTTCTATGAATGTAACGGAGCAAATTGACGCGATGGAGGTATCTGGTACAAATCCGTTTAAATTCCTAATTAGTACGCGTATTTTGGCGACTACTATTATGATTCCTGTTCTTTGTTTCTATGTTTCGGGAATTGGATTAGCCGGCGGATATTTGAGTATTATCTCGAAGGATCAACTCAGTGTGTTAAGTTATATTACGCAAGTCTTTGAGGCAATTGCGCCGAAAGATGTGTTTGCAATGGTTTTCCGTGCTGTCGTTTTCGGTTTTACAATTGGATTCGTTAGTACTTATGTTGGTTATTATTCTTCAAAAGGAACGGAAGGTGTCGGGAAAGCAGCCAATTCTGCGGTTGTTGCTTCGATGTTTATCGTATTTATCGAAGAGTTACTGATTGTTCAAGTTTTAGCTTTAGTGGGGTAATCAGGTATGGAAGATAAGAAATTAGCGCAAATTGACTATAACGATGTTGTCATCCATGTGGATGGCGTAAGTAAATCTTTTGGTGATTTGCATGTATTACGGAACGTAGATTTAGAACTATACAATGGTGAGAACTTAGTTGTTTTAGGTCGTTCTGGAACAGGGAAATCTGTTTTGATAAAGCTGATTTCTGGTCTATTGAAGCCAGATGCAGGCGATATCAACGTACTGGGTGCGACTGTTAATCAATTGAGTGAAAAAGAACTTCGAGCACTTCGATTGCGTATTGGGTTTTCATTTCAAAACTCAGCATTATATGATAGTATGACTGTTCGTGAGAACTTGGAATTTCCTCTGGTACGGAATAAGCGCAATTTAACACGTGCGGAAATTAATAGAGAAGTTGAAGATGTTCTTGAGGGGGTTGGATTATTACGTGCAATTAACCAGATGCCGTCGGAATTGTCCGGAGGTCAGCGGAAGCGTATTGGTATCGCACGAACATTAATTCTTCGTCCCGATATTATGATGTATGATGAGCCTACAGCTGGATTAGATCCAATAACATGTTTGGATATTAATTCCCTAATTAATGAAGTTCAAGAGCGTTATAAGACTTCATCAATCATTATCACGCACGATTTAGCCTGTGCAAAAATGGTCGGTGATCGAGTAGCGATGCTTTTGGATGGACGTTTTGAACGTGTAGGCAAGTTTGATGAAATTTTTGATACAGATGACGAAAGGGTAAAACCTTTCTATGATTATAACTTTATTGTATAATACAATTTATGGCAACAACAGAAGATAGAAAACGATCGATTATTGTAGGTTTATTTACCTTAATAGGGTTGGTTATTTTGGTAGCTGGTATTTTAGTGTTGGGTACTCAGCAAAATAAATTCAGCAAGAATCTGGCATTAACTACCTATTTCAAAGATGTAAAGGGCTTAAAAGTTGGAAACAACGTTTGGTTTTCCGGAGTAAAGGTCGGTATCATCAAAGAAATTAAGTTTGAAAGTGTAGAGAATGTACGGGTAGTAATGAGTGTGGAGGAGAAATCAAGCCAGTTTATTCGTAAGGACGTCATTGCGACCTTAAGTTCCGACGGTTTAATCGGTAATGCAATCATTAGTTTGGTTGGCGGCAGCGAGAAAATTCCTGCGGTTGCGGATGGAGATGTGATTAAATCGGGCGTTTCAGGTGGCATGGAAGCGATGCTTGCGACTTTGCAAGTCAACAATGAAAATCTCCTGGAGATTACTAAAAACTTTGCTACGCTTTCCAAACAATTAGTTGAAGGAAAAGGTACGGTAGGGGCTTTGATGACTGATGAAGACATAGCAAATAATCTTAGAAAGTCGGTTACTTCGTTAAATTCGACGATGTCGACAGCAAATACGGCAGTTAATAACCTTGTTTCGTTAACTAATAAGTTAAACAGTGATCAAGGTTTGATTCATGATTTATCGACAGATACACAGGTTTTTGCGAGCTTAAGAGAGTCGGCTGCACAATTGCAAGGCGTGACGCAAACTGCTTCGGCACTGATGTCAAACTTGAATGAGACAACCGCTCGTTTAAATGATAAAGATAATGCGATTGGCGTTTTGACGAATGATGCAGAGGCGGCAAACGAAATCAAGCAAATATTGAAGAACCTGAACATGGGTACGGAGAAGCTTGATAAAAATATGGAAGCCCTACAAAGTAACTTCCTATTACGTGGATTCTTCAAGAAGAAAGCGAAAGAGGAGGCTGAAAAGGCGCAAGATTCCGTTGCAAACTAAAAAGATTATAAGCATTCACTTGCTTTACAATAGATTATAAAAGTGGCCGTTGGTCGCTTTTTTTGTTTGATTATTTAGGGTAGGTTTGTGTTGCAAACCAGAAAGTAGAGATATGACAAAGATTACCGAGCATGATGTTTTATTCGAAGACAATCATTACATAGCGATTAACAAGCGAGGAGGGGATATTGTACAGGTAGATGATTCTGGCGACAAGTCCATGGAGGAGATGGTTAAAGACTTTGTTGCTGAGAAATATCAGAAACCCAATGGTGCATTTATTGGTGTTATACATCGTCTTGATCGTCCCGTAAGTGGAATGATTCTATTCGCAAAAACTAGTAAGGGATTGGATCGTATGAATCGTTTATTCCATGACCGAAAAGTTAAGAAAACCTATTTGGCCGTTGTTCGCGAACGTCCGGAACATTTAAAAGGAACATTAAAAAATTGGTTGTTGCGGGACCGCAAGAAGATGATTACTAAGGCTTATAATCGAGAAGTGAAGAACGGTAGCTATGCAGAATTGGACTATGAAGTGATTGGGCAGCTAGATGGTTTTTATCTGTTAAAAGTGAATCCATTGACAGGGCGTACCCATCAAATACGTAGTCAACTAGCTTATATGGGTTGTCCGATTGTTGGAGACAATAAATACGGTTATCCTAGAGGTAGTCTGAAGCGTACAATTTGTTTACACTCGCGCTCGTTGGCATTTGAGCATCCTATAAAAGAGGAAGATATGCTAATCAAGGCACCTCTTCCAGTAGATGGGTTTTGGGAAAAATTCAATGTCTTGCTGACAGAGCAGGTATAAGATTCTTAGATTAAATCCTTAACTTTGCAATATGATTCGAAAACATTCCTTCAGATTGTTGTTTGTCTTTGTGCTGCTTTTTTCAAATGTGGCCAATATGTCGACAGCTACTGCGCAATGTGCCATGTGTTCTTTAAATGCGGAGAATAGTACGCAGGATGGAAATACACAAGGAAAAGGACTAAATGATGGTATCCTATTCCTATTAGCAATGCCATTTTTGATTGCTGCAGGGGTTGGACTCCTATGGTATAAGAAGTTCCGTCAAACAAATCAATCGAATTCGCTCACTGTGGTAAAAGGAGTAGAAGAGTAAATGTCGGTTTCGAAAATTCAAGCTGTTATTTCGTCAAAATGTCCCCGTTGTAGAACAGGAAAGATGTTCACCGGGACGGCTTATGGACTTTCACGTCAGAAAATGCACGATCATTGTCCGCATTGCGGGTTTAAATTCGAAATTGAACCGGGCTATTTCTATGCGGCTATGTATGTGAGCTATGCACTTTCCGTTGGTGAGGTGCTCTGCATGGCCTTGTTGACGGCCATGATCACGAAAAGCGAATCTCCTTGGATGTACATTGGCGTGTTGTTTACGACCATACTTATTTTCGCACCATTCAATTATCGGTATTCGAGGCTTATACTTTTACATTATTTATCACCTAAGGTATCCTACAATCCGAAATACGCAGCGTTAAAAAAGTAAGTCGACGATGGGTTATTGATGTGGGATATATTGCATCACGCTGTCAAATATGAATGCCTTCTCTCTGAAGTTAACCACGATATGTTCCTGTAGGTCTTGAATGATTCCGTTCTTAATGCTTTCAATTGCTTCTTCGTCTTCCAACATGATTTGCAAACAATAAGTCTGTCCTTCATGCGGAGAATAGAGCATCTTTAGCAATTTAAGATTGGGGTGAGCGTTAGATAGTAGTTCTTGTTTGATCCAGTCAAATAGTGATTGGTGTACAGAATCTTCAATGATTATAGAAACATTATATAAAAACATACGGCTGTTCATTTATTTACTGCTGTAAAAATAAGGTTGCAAAACGTACTTTCCGACATTTTTTTCTAATATTTGGTAAAAGGGGCTGGTTAATATATGGATTTTAGATTTTTGGTTCTTATTGTAAGTGTTTTTATGCTGGCAGGTTCCTGCAAGCCGCAAAGCAAGCGCGATAAGGTTATTCCGATAGAAGACTTCTTTGTAAAACCTGATAAGAATAATTTCCGTTTGTCTCCAGACGGAAGTAAAATCGCATACTTAGGCGTTCATGATCATTGTAAGAACATCTTCGTTCTCGATTTAATCCAACCCGACTCCTCCAAACAACTGACCTATCAATCTAGTCTGAATGTTCAAGGGTTCTTTTGGGCGGATGATCAACAAATTATTTTCTCGAATACACAGTCCATGACTGACAGCTTACGTTTGTTTCGGATCAATGTTCATACCGAAGAGCGACATCCCCTTGTAGAAACAGATGATGTAAAATTACGGTGGATTGGGCCTTTGCGTAGTAATAATGGGAGTTTGGTTGTAGGTATGAACAAGCGGGATTCTTCGCTGTTTGACTTGTATCGAGTTTATCTTGATGGGCGTCCAAATCAGCTTATCTATACAAACCCCGGGAATGTAGTGAATTGGATTGGATCTCCTGACGGTGTTGTGCGTTTAGCTTTAACGAGCGATAGTGTGCAGGAATCTATTTTGTACCGAGCATCTGAAACAGAACCTTTCCGTGAAGTGATGAAAAACGACTTTGAAACTACCTTTATTCCGATGGGATTTAAAAAAGGGTCAAAAGAGTTGATATATGCACTTTCTAATGATAAACGCGATAAACTTGCTATGGTTGAGTTTGACGCGGCTAAAGGCAATGAAACGCAGAAATTATATGAAAATAAGCTGGGAGACCTAAACATTGAGGGATACTCCAGCAATTTGCAGGAGCTACTTTATACAAGTTCCTTCGTCGATAGAAATAAAAAATCCATTATAAATTCTTCATACAAAGAAGCATACGATTATCTAAAGACTAAGTTTCCAGAAATGGAAGTTGATTTTTTCGATAGTGATACATCGTTGAACGGCTATATTTTTCGCGTTTACAGTGATGTTCATCCCGGCGAAATATATTATTTCAACAAATCTAATAAAGTGTTGAAATTGCTTTCTGAAGATAATCCAAAGTTGAAAGATCTTAGTCTGAACGCTATGGAGGAGGTAAGTTACCTCTCAAGAGATAACAAAACCATCCATGCCTTTATTACTTACCCCAAGTCAGGAAGGAAGAATTGTCCGGTAGTTGTTCTGGTTCATGACGGCCCTAATCGGAGGAATGAATGGGGCTTTGATTCGGAAGTTCAATTTTTGACGAACCGCGGCTATGCTGTATTTCAAGTCAATTATAGAGGGTCGATGGGATATGGGAAGGAGTTTTGGACTGCAGGATTCAAGGAGTGGGGCGGGAAGATTCAATCTGATATCTCCGATGGCGTTGCTTGGTTAATCCATCAAGGAATTGCAGATAAAGATCGTATCGCTATTATGGGTGCGGGATTCGGTGGATACTCGGCATTGTATGCTTCGGTCTTTAACAATTTGTATCGTTGCGCCATTTCTTCTTCGGGCTATAGTAATTTATTTACTTATTTCCGAGAAATTCCTTCGCATATGAAGCACTATGTTCAGCTTTATTATCGAATTATTGGAAATCCGGAAAAGGAATCTGAATTGTTTCAAGCAATCTCTCCGATATTTCATGCGGATAAAGTACGTATCCCTATCTTGTATTTCCAAGGGGGTAAAGATAAATACACGTCGGTGACCGATGCGAATCAATTTGTGAGTAAATTGAAATCTAATCAAGTCCCAGTGCGCTACATCTTTAAAAAAGATGAAGGAAAGCGATTTAGAAATGAGGAAAATGTAGTAGAATACTACCAAGAGATTGAACGGTTTTTAGCTGAGAATTTGAAATAGCTTCGGCATGATCAAAAAAACGAGTAAATACCGGAAGAATTTAGGCTTGTTGGTAGCCTTCGTAGCCTTTTTAACAATCCTTTATATTATTGCTGTTTTCTTGGCGCGAGTCATGATGTCGAACTATGTAGAGTCTGAATTCTATAATCGAAAGGTCGATGTATTTGATGCGACACTAAAGCCTTTTAATAACTTTTTTAACAATAGTATTTCCGAAGTTTCGAATTATCAAGGATATTTAGATTCGGTGCATGCGGTCACTTATTCGGAAAAGATATTACGAAAGAATGCTTTTGTGGATGAAGTTGTTTTCTATGACGTACTATTCACTAATCAAAATAGTGCAGCGCGAGGGGTTCGGTTTCAAAACTTATTGATTTTTCCGCAGTCTATTTATTCATTTAAACTTGATAATCAGAATAAATTACTGCGTAATCGAATCGATGCTACAGTGAATCGACCGACATCGGACGATTTCAATAATATGGCCATTAAGATGGTGAACTTTCTGGATGTCTTAGATGATTCTACATCTTTAACGGAAAATGACATCTATCGTATATTTTATAATACAGTCCCTGGAAAAGTTACTTATCTCAACATTCCTCGTGTAAATACCTTACGTGCTTATAAAACACTAATGGAAGACACGATTACGACGGCTGTTGCTTACGATCAGGATTTATTTGTTTACAAGATAAATCCGGCAAAAATTAAGATTGAGAACGTTCAGCCACGATTATTCGAGAAGATTAGTGTTCTTGCGATTGCTGATCCCAACCTAACGGAAGAAGAGGGTTACATCCGTACCGAGATGGCATTACCTGGGGCTTTATCAGAATATAAGTTGCAATTTGATTCATCGGAACAGTTCTTGCGTGGAGAGATTAACAGACAGTTCTTTCCCGTAGTGTTAGGCGTATCTTTATTGTATGCTATTTTGTTGTTGATAGTTTATTTAATTTATCGGAATATCGCGATCAATAGTCGCTTATTTCAATTACAGTATGACTTTATCAACAACTTGACTCATGAGTTTAAGACACCAGTGAGTGTCATTAAGATTGCTGGAAATAACATCAAGAGTGCCGAAAAGATATCTGATCAAGAAAGACACATGTATGGTAAGATACTTGATCAAGAAGCTGATAAGCTAAATAATTTGATGAATAAATTGCTGTCATTCACGCAGATAGAAAATAAGTCTCTAAAATTTAAGGGAGAATACGTGGATTTGAACAGTTTTTGCGAGGAGATATTTGAGGCAACACGGATTAAGTATCCTGATTTGAACCTAACATCGAAAATAGATGTGGACAGTAATATATATACCGATCCCATCTTATTAAATTCGGTGTTTCAGAACTTGATTGATAATGCCTATAAATATTCCGAAGTTTCGAGAAAATTTGTTGATATTCGTGTAGAACAAAATAAAAAGAATTTTGTGATTCAGTTTTCCGATCAAGGAATTGGAATCAACAAGCATGAACTTAAAAATATATTTAAGAAATTTTATAGAGTAAAAAACCAGTTTAATCAAAGCGGAAGCGTAGGATTAGGATTGGCATTTTGTAAAGAGATTACTGAATTTATGGGCGGAGAAATTAAAGTAAGTAGCATTGAAGGTGAAGGAACCGTATTTACGTTAATATTTCCACGATAATCCCTAGTATTTAACTATGAACAAAGAGATAACTATTGCAGTTGTAGAGGACGATGATAACTTACGTTTCCTTGTAAGCCATAGACTTCAAACCGAAAATTATAATGTCATTCAGTGTAGCGACGGATTAGAAGCTGAAAAGCTGATTCTATCCTCCTCACCAGATATTGTTCTTTTGGATTGGATGTTGCCTGGGAAAGAAGGTATCGAAGTTTGCGAAGGCATCCGCAAAGCGGGTTTCGAAAATATTATTATCATGATGACTGCGAAGTCTCAAGATATTGATAAGATTGACGCTTACAGCTATGGAGTAACAGATTATATCACCAAACCGTTTAATATGGACGTCTTGGTTGCTATGATCGAGAATAAGGTTCGTTTCTTCGTGCCGAAGGTGCAAAATGAGGTTTACTATTTCGGTGATACGGAACACCATCCGAATGTACACTCGTTGATTCGAGATGGTAAGAAAATTGAATTGACAATTTTGGAGAATAGAATTTTACTCCATTTTCTGCAAAATAAAGGTAAAGATATCACACGTGAAGAGTTGATGGAGGTTGTTTGGGGATATAGCTCCAATGTCAATACCAGGACTTTAGATATGCACGTTGTTCGTCTTCGCAAGAAGATAGAAACGAATCCCGATAAGCCATATTATCTTCAAACTGTTCGAGGTTTGGGGTATCGCTTCATCAGTGAAGAAGAGGAAGAAGAAGCGGCTTCATAAATTTGTTTTATTAGAAAATATTTTTTAACTTCGTAAGAAGTACAAGACCATGTTGTCCCTGTGGATGGTGTGGTCTTGTTCTTTTTTTTTGTTTATAAATTTAAAATATAGTAACGCGTAAAAGGTTAATATTATGGCAGAAGTAACTTATTACACTGAAGAGGGTCTGACTAAATTGAAGGAAGAACTTCAATACCTGAAAACAGAAGGACGTGCAAATATAGCTAAAGCTATTGCAGAGGCAAGAGATAAAGGCGATCTTTCGGAAAACGCAGAATACGATGCGGCGAAAGAAGCGCAAGGTCTTCACGAAGCAAAGATTGCAAAATTAGAGGAGGTATTAGCATCGGCACGGATCATCGATGAGTCGAACTTGGATACTTCCAAAGTGTTAGCATTATCTTTCGTAAAGATTAAGAATAAAAAGAATGGAGCCGTTATGACCTATCAATTAGTGTCAGAGACGGAGGCCGATTTGAAAGCAGGGAAGATTTCTGTTAAATCGCCTATTGCTCAAGGTCTTTTAGGCTTACAAGTTGGTGATGTAGCGACAGTTGCAGTCCCGGCGGGTGAGATGGAATTAGAAGTCCTAGAGATCTCTAGATAAGTGATATTAGGTTATGTGCGGATGCCATAACCGCACATCCTTACAGTATATAGCCCCATTGATTGGGGCTTTTTTTTGCCCATAGAACTGGAAATATGACGGTTATTATACCGTACATATGTGCAGAATTTTATTATCTTTGTTTCAAACGATTGAAGAATAAGTTTATGTCTACAATATTTTCTAAGATAGTTGCTGGAGAGGTGCCAGCCTACAAAGTAGCCGAAAGCAATGATTATTTAGCATTCTTAGATGTAAATCCATTAACAGAAGGTCACGTATTAGTAATCCCTAAAAAGGAGACAGATTATATTTTCGACATCGATGATGAAGATTATATGGGTATGTGGGTTTTTGCGAAAATCGTTGCACAAGGTATTAAAAAAGCATTTCCATGTAAGAAAGTCGGTGTTGCTGTTGTAGGCTTAGAAGTAGCACATGCCCACATTCACTTGATTCCATTGAATCAGGTACAGGATATGAATTTTGAAAGACCAAAATTGACATTGGATAAGGAATTGATGGAGTCAATTGCGGAGAATATTCGCGAGGCTATTTCTGCTATTACAAATCCATAAAATATTGACTTACGCAGTTTAGATAGCATTTTGGCGCTGTCTTGGCTAGCTTAAGTTTAGAGGGAACTATTGAATATATTATGCAAGAATATTTGTTGTCTTTTCAACAATTGCTGGATGCTGAATATCTATTAAGTCACGGTGGGTTCTACATCGTTTGTCTTATTGTTTTTGCGGAAACCGGTTTATTTTTCGGTTTCTTCCTACCTGGTGATTATTTACTTTTCTTGGCTGGACTATTCTGTGCAGCGCAAAAGATTGATGTTGATATTGTAACGCTTTATTTTGGGATTTTAGCGGCCGGTATACTCGGTAATTTCGCGGGCTATTGGTTTGGGTATCGAACGGGCCCCATGCTCTTTAAACGGAAGGATTCCTTCTTGTTTAAGCGAAAATACGTGATCATGGCTGAAGAGTTTTTCCAGAAATATGGCGGTACAGCATTAATAATTGGTCGATTTGTTCCGATTATTCGTACATTTGCACCCATATTTGCTGGCGTAGTGCAACTTAACTTCCGCAAATTTGTATTCTATAATATCTTTGGAGCCTTTTTATGGGTGTCCTTATTGACATTAACAGGCTACTATTTGGGTATTAAGTTCCCCGGCATTATCAACTACGTAGAGTATATCATTATAGGCTTGATCGTCATCGCGTTCTTACCTATTGTCATTGCTTTATTAAAGAAGTGGTTGACTAACAGAAAATCAAAGAAAGACGAAATAAACAAACAGTAATTTTTAATGAGTACACAACATCCCTGGCACCAAGTTTCTCCTGGAGAAGACTTGCCTAATTCCGTGAATGCTATTATCGAAATTCCTAAAGGTTCAAAAGCGAAATACGAAATCGACAAAGATAGTGGATTAATCAAGTTGGATCGTGTCCTATTTTCTTCCGTAATGTATCCTGCAAATTATGGCTTTATTCCACAAACCTATTGTGATGATAAAGATCCATTAGATATCCTTGTTTTATGTTCAGTGGATGTTTATCCAATGAGCTTGATCGAAGCTAAAGTTATCGGCGTTATGCATATGATCGACAATGGCGAGCAAGACGATAAGATTATCGCTGTAGCAAAACATGATATGTCAGTAAATTACATCAATGACCTATCAGAACTTCCTCCGCATACTATGAAAGAGATCGTTCGTTTCTTCCAAGACTACAAAGCTCTTGAAGATAAAAACGTATCTATTGAAAACTTATATGGACGTTCATACGCTCAAAACATTATTTTAGAGAGTATTGAATTGTACAACAAAGAAATTCGAAACAAATAACCTTAGATATGGACGTCGATAGGCTCTGGACCATAGCATTGTTGCTATTTGTCGGGATTTTTTCCGCCAATGCTCAGCAACATCCTTGGCATCAGCTCTCTCCGGGCAAAGAAGCTCCGAAAGTAGTAACTGCTGTCATTGAAATCACTAAGGGTTCTAGAGCGAAATATGAAATTGATAAGACTTCCGGTCTTCTAAAGTTGGATAGAGTGCTGAATGCTTCAGTAGTCTATCCAACTAATTATGGTTTTATCCCACAATCCTACTGTGGCGATAGCGATCCCCTAGATATTTTAGTATTATGTTCACAAGATTTAGCCCCTTATTCACTCGTTGATGCAAGGGTTATTGGCGTGATGCGTATGCTTGATTCTGGAGATCAAGATGATAAGATTATTGCTGTAGCTCATCAGGATGCTATTCTAAAAGAGTACAATGATCTTTCTGATCTTCCTTCCCATATCATGAAGGAAATTTCTCATTTTTTTCAAACCTATAAATCTATCGACGGTAAGTCGGTAAAAATTGAAAATATTTCTGGACAATCTGATGCTCAAAGTGTTATATTAGAGAGTTTAGAACATTACAAAACACAATTCGGAAATAAAGACCTAACAAATGGCAATTGATATTTTTTGGACTATTTTTTTAGTACTCGCTAATGGTTTTTTCGTTGCAGCTGAATTTGCGATTGTAAAAGTTCGTGCTTCTCAAATTGAACTACAAGCAAAGTCCGGTAGTAAAGTCGCACAGATCGCAAAGAACATTACGGATCATCTAGATGGTTATTTAGCGGCAACACAATTAGGGATTACCCTTGCTTCCTTAGCACTCGGTTGGGTCGGTGAAGCGGTTATGACGCAAATTGTACATGAGGTATTTGGTTGGTTCAATGTCGAACTTACAGGTAAATTAGCGACCAATTTGGGACATGTACTGGCCTTTAGTATAATTACCTTTTTGCATATTGTCTTTGGTGAATTAGCACCGAAATCAATTGCTATACAAAAGCCGGTTGCAACAACCATGAAGGTGGCTATACCTTTGCAATTTTTCTACTATGTTTTCAAACCGATTATCTTTTTATTAAACGGATTTGCTAATTTCTTGTTACGATTGATTGGGGTTCAGGTAAGTACGCATGAAGCGAGTCACTCATCGGAAGAATTACAATATCTCTTGGAAAAAGGTAAGGAGAGCGGTGCATTGAATAACTCGGAACATGAGTTAATTAAGAATGTGTTTGATTTCAACGAGCGCATTGTTAAGAACATTATGGTTCCTCGTACGAAGATCATTGCAGTGGAGCAAAACGAAACTGCTGACGCTTTTATAGAAACAGTAACAGAGGAAGGATACTCGCGTATTCCTATTTATGACGAAAATATCGATCAAATTATTGGTGTCGTTCACACGAAAGATATATTACCGTTATTAGTTAAGGGTAAGGAGGTCGTGTTGAAGAATATTATGCGTAAGCCTTACTTTATTCCAGAAACTAAGAAGATCAATGATTTGATGACGGAGTTTCAGCAGAAGCGCATTCAAATTGCTTTTGTCCTGGATGAGTTTGGTGGAACTGCCGGTATGGTTACATTGGAGGATATCGTGGAAGAGTTAGTCGGCGAGATTCAAGATGAGTACGATGAGGAAACACCAGTTGTTGAGCAGATTTCTGAAACAGAATTCATGGTTGACGCGGGCTCTAGTGTTCATGATGCAAATGGTTATTTACCGTTAGAATTGCCGGAGAGTTCAGATTATGATACGGTAGCCGGATTGGTTAGTCATATTTTCGAACGTATTCCAGATGTCGGCGATAGTAAAGAAGAGCTTGGCTACTGCTTTACCATTATGAAGAAAACGCAGCAAAATATTGAATTCGTTAAATTGGATTTGATTGAAACCGCGCATGATGATGATGAGGATTAATCGACGCTAAAGATGCATTTATTTTATACCCCTGACCTAGATAAACAGGCCTCTCACTACCAATTGAGCGAAGAGGAAAGTAAACATGCCATCCGTGTTCTACGTTTAGAGAATACAGATACAGTTCAACTGATTGACGGGAGAGGGGGCATGTATCAAGCAGAAATTATCGATGCACATCCGAAGCGTTGTACGCTGGAAATAAAATCAAGAGTATTTGATTTCCAAAAGCCAAATTATCATCTGCATATTGCAGTTGCCCCTACGAAGAATATCGATCGCATCGAATGGTTTTTAGAAAAGGCAACGGAGATTGGTATTCAAGAAATAACGCCGATTATAAGCGAGCATTCCGAGCGTAAGGATGTTAAAATAGATCGGTTAAACAAAGTGATTATATCGGCGATGAAACAATCGTTAAAGGCCTATATGCCTGTTTTGAACGAAGCAATTAGTTTTGATCGATTTATTTCACTCCAAAAAGACTCAGACTATAATAAAGCAATCGCCCACTGTGAAGACGATGAAAAGGTATATTTAAACCAGTCGTTTGCGAAAGCACAAAAATATTTAATCCTAATTGGACCGGAGGGGGATTTCTCACAAAAAGAAATCCAGCAAGCTCTCGCTGCTGGATTCCATCCTGTATCTCTTGGTGAAGCAAGACTGCGGACAGAAACTGCTGCCCTTTATGCCTGCTTAGAAATTGCGTTGTTAAACCGTTAATTAGTCAATTAATACGGCTTCGAAAATTTGAATTTCAGCATTTCCTTTTAATGGTTCTGCATTAAACTTCATTCTACCTTTAATCTTAATCGGCTCATCGCTAAACTTTACTGTTCCTTTCTTCATGAAAATTTCTACCATCGGTGGAATTCCATTGGTTCCGCAAAATTGACATTGTGTAATTGGTAAAACTGATAGCATAAATGTGCTATGGTTACGACCACTTACCAATGGTACAATATAACCAGGAAGTTCAACTATCGTGTTTTCCAGTTTTTTCAACGGAGCGGGATAGCTCGGAGTATAGACTTTTTTATTGCCGACCGTCGATACTTTATACATCATCTTGTCAATTGCCTCCCAAGTACTGTTCATCATTGGAGTATGATCAGGAACCTGATTTTGGTTATAATTACCGATTTGTGCCTTTGAAAAAGAAACAGTGGCTGTAAGTAGTAAAACTGTAAATAATATTCTCTTCATTTTATTTATTCCCTAGTATCGTCGATATTGTTGTATTATATGCCTTAATTGCTGGAATTGCGGAAGCAATAACACCGATAAGGCATGCTGTAAGCAAAATTAACCATTCCTTGTTATAAATGCTAAAAGCTTGAATGATATCCGCACTTTGACTTGTTTGCGTGCCGATTAGGTACAAGCCTAGATGTCCAAATACTAATCCCAATAATCCGCCAATAGTCGTTATCACCAGACCTTCGACAATTAGCAATATGAATAGTTTAATCTTTGAAGCACCAAGTGCCCGCATAATCGCCAAATCGTATTTCCTATCCTTTAATGCATTATAAAGACTGATAAATACACTTAGTCCAGCGATGATCATAATCACATAAGCTAAAATTTCTAAGGAATCTATACCTACGCCTAATAGCGAAAATAAGCGTGCAGTTTCCAGGGCTGGCGATGCGGCTTGCATACTTGTTGATTGATTAATCAACTTAGGGACCACTCCGATGGCTGCTGGTGAGCTGTATTTAACGAGTAGCGCAGTAATTTCTAAGCTATGATCTTGTATCACATCCTCAGCAATACTTTTTATCAGGACATTCGGTCGCGGACGCTCAGTTACTAGACTATCAGAAGTTTTGGAATTGCTTTTTTGTTCAGCTTCTTCATGGCCTGTTGTGGCGTGATCATGTCCCTCATGCGAGTGCTCATCTTCTTTAGTGTGGATATGCTGGGTTTCAGCTGGCTGTATTTCATGGTTGTGGTTCACATGCTCATCCGTTTCCTCAGTATGTTCATGTGTTGCATGGTCATGTTCGTGATCGTGATCGTGATCATGTTCATCATGTTTTATTCCATGTACATCCCATACACTTTGGAGGTCACAAAGAATCAAATTGTCAACAACGGTAGCTGAAGGTTTTAATATTCCAACAACTTTGAATGGATGATCGTCGTGAATATGTGCGTTTTCCGCTAATCCGTGAGCACTCTGAATTTCATCGCCGAGTTTTAGTTGATGCTTTCGAGCGGTTTCACTTCCTAGAACGACTTCAAAACTTTTCGTCCATAATTTACCTTCTGCGAGAGAGAGTTCGTAAAGCCCCATATAGCTGGTGTCTGTACCAATTATTCGATGCCCTTTATAATTATCTCCAAGCGAGATTGGAACGGCAGTTTCGATAAACGGGTTGTCTTTAATTTTCTCTGCTTCGGCAAGCTTGATGTTTCCTGTTGGATTGTCAATATGGTAGAGGGTACTTAAAATAAGTTGTAATGGACTTCCTTTCGCTCCAATTACTAAATCGACCTGTTTACTATTGCTATCGAGTTGCTTCTCGAAAGTATCGCTAGTTATGTATATGCTTACTAGAATTGCAACTCCGAATGCGGTTAAAATAATGCTTAATAGAGTGGACCCCCATTGTTGTGTGATATTCTTCCAGACTAGTTGAAATGTATTCATCTTATAATGGCGATAGTTGATAGTTATTGCTGAATTCGTCCTTTAATCTTTTGTCATGAGTGGAGATAATCAAAGTGCTTCCCTGTTCGTCAGCTAGGGCTTTGATTAGTTCAATGACTAAAAAAGTATTCTTGTCATCTAAGGCTGCGGTTGGTTCGTCAGCGATTAGTAATGCTGGTTTATTAATTAATGCTCTAGCGATTGCTACACGCTGCACTTGTCCTCGGCTTAGCTCATTCGGCTTGCGGTTGGCAAGTTGATCCAATTGTAGTTTTTTCAAAAGCTCAATAATATCGGCTTCATTAACGGGATAATTAGCTAACGATTGTGCAAGCTTAATATTCTCGACAATGGTGAGGTTTTTCAATAAATGAGCTTCTTGAAAGATAAAGCCCAAATTCTTTGCACGAAAATGATCTAGATTTGATTCCTGTAATTGATAGATATCTTGTCCTTGAATAAAAACCTTTCCGGTAGTGGGAGCGGAAAAACCAGCAATCAGATTTAACAATGTTGATTTTCCAGAGCCTGACTCTCCTAGGATAAGCGTGTGTTTTTGCTTGGAAACGCTCAGGTTTTCAAAGTTAAGTTTGGAGCCCTTTGGATATTGGTAGGACAAACTTTCTGTGTGTAGCACAAACTCGTTCATAATGTTACTTTGTTGCAATTTAAGACTATTTAGTCGTTTCTCCCAATTTAATCCCGATTAATCCTAACTGTTCACGGCTTAACAATTCGTTAACGAACGACTCATATTAAGATAATAGAATCTTAATATTCACCTAACAACTAGCTTATAGTTTTGCAACATAATATTAACATACTATGAATTGTATTAAATCATTATTTACGGTTATGCTCTTATGTGTTGCAACGCTTGTTGCACATGCTCAACAAGTAGCATACGGTGTAAAAGGGGTTGTAGTTGATGTAGAAAGCTACGAGCCATTAAAGGGAGCAACCATTACGATTGCTAACTCACAATTAGGAACTACTACCAATGAAAAGGGAGAGTTCTACATTCCACTTCCTAGTAATAAACCTGCCGACTATTTAATTCGCGCAAGTATTATGGGATATGATGGGCAAGAGTTGAAATTTACGCTAAGTGCTTCAGACACTGAGTTTATTTCTTTTGCACTTAAAAATAAGGATGCCGTGATTGAAGAAGTCGTTGTTACACGACGCAGAGAGAAAGCTACAGAGCTTGCGCTTTTGGAGGAAAGACGCAAATCTAACTTGATGGTCGAATCAATTGGAACACAAGAGCTATCTAGAAAAGGCGTTAGTGACGCACGCGCTGCACTGACAAAAATGGCGGGTGTTTCGAGACAAGAAGGAGCGAAGAATGTTTTCGTTCGTGGTCTAGGAGATCGTTACAATTCATCTTCTCTAAACGGATTGCCCTTACCTTCTGAAGACCCATTATACAAAAATATCTCCTTAGATTTCTTCAGTTCGGATGTTATTCAAAGTATCAATGTTAACAAAACGTTTAATCCATTTATCGGAGGAGACGTTGCTGGAGCGAACGTCGATATCTTTACAAAAGAAGCTACTGGCAATAGTTTAGAAATTGCAGCTTCTGCGGGAGCCAATTCTCAAACCATTGGAAAAGATAACTTCAAGAGAATTGATGGAACAAGCTGGTTAGGCACACTGAATGGAGGTTCAAAACATCATATTAGCACCTTACAAGATTATTCTTTCAAGAATAGTTGGACAGCAAAGCCTATTAATAACTTAGTTAATTCGGATTTTAAGATTTTAGGTAACCGTCGATTTAATTTAGGTGGGAATACATTAAGTTTATTTTTCACTGCCGGTATGGACTCTAAATATCGATTTGCCGAAGGTCGCATCGGTGCTGCAACTTCTGCAGGCCAAGTTTATCAGGATCAAACTTATGTTAAAAACCAATACAATGTTTCGCAAAATGCAATGGTTAACCTGCGTTATGCATTCGATAAAGGTAGCGTAAGTTTTAATTCCCTTTATATTCATGATCAAGCTCAAGATTTTTCTGAGTTTTCTGGTAAAAATGCAAATGAAGTCGAAGGAGACCTTGAGTTTGCACGCAGACAACAAATCAATGATAACCATATTTCTGTCTCTCAAATCTTAGGTAAATATGAGTTCAATCAAAATTGGAGTGCAGATGTAGCTTTAGGTTATAATTATGTTATCGGGAATGAACCAGACAGAAGAGTGAATAGCTTCATTGAGAATTCTGGTAAATATCGTTTCAATTCGAACTCCTCAGGTACCAATGAACGTTATTTTTCGACGATGAATGAAAAAGGTTTTGTTAGCCGTGCAATTCTAACCTATAAAATAGACAATGAAGAAGGATTCGATCGGAAAATTGATTTCGGCTATAATGCTAATATGACCAAAAGAGCGTTTGAGGCAACTATTTTTAATCATGAATTATTGCCTCCTTACAATAATAATGTAGATGTTGCTAACCCTGATCAATATTTTAATACTGGTCAATTAGGTTCGATATTTAATTTAATGACGCTGCGTGGCAAGAATGATGAGTTTGCATTTCTTCCATTTTACTATAACGGTAAAAAGAATATTCACAGCGCTATCGCGAGTGCAACTTACCAATTCAATGCTGACTTCACAGCTGTGTTGGGCTTACGCTACGATAAGGTGAATCAAGATGTTGACTTTTATACCAATGTGACGCAAAGTGATATTATTGGCCCCTCGAAAATTGATAAATCTTTCTTTTTACCGAGTTTGAATTTGAAATATAATTTAGGCGAAAAGATGATCTTACGTGGTTCTGGAAGTAAGACATATACCTTGCCGCAGTTTATTGAAATTGCTCCAATGCGATATGCAGGTCAGAATAATAATACAGAAGGTAACTCAGGATTGATTCCTTCGGAATCTTATAATGGCGATTTGAAATGGGAGTTTTATCCTGAAAATGGTGAATTAATCTCATTTGGCGTATTCTATAAGCATATCAAAAATCCTATCGGTCGCTCGACAATCCCATCTGGTGGTAATACGTTAACCTTCTTAAACGTTGGTGGTGCAGCAGATGTAATAGGTGCCGAAATGGAAATCAAGAAGGATTTGATCAAAACGGCAACTGCTAATGGTGAGAATGTTCTATCTGCTGGATTGAATGTATCCTACTTGCATTCGAAGCAAAAGTTAGAAAATCCTCTTGCGCAGTTTACAAAGACTTCTGATCAATTGGAAGGCGCATCCCCTTTAATGTTAAACGCTGATTTAACCTATAAGCTGAACGTAAATAAAGTTGAACTTATGCCAACATTTGTTTTCAACTATTTCTCTGACCGCATATTCTCTATTGGAACAAGAGGATTTGGAAATATTATGGAGAAAGGAATTCCGACGTTTGACTTCAATCTAAGAGGAACAGTGAATAAGAAAATTGGCTTCTCGATTAAGGCGGAAAACATCATCAATCCATATAGAGAGTTAACAATGGAGTTTTCGAATGACGCGCCTAAGTTAATGGTTGAGCGTTATCGTAGAGGTATGGATTTTAGTGCAGGTTTATCTTATAAGTTTTAATGTAAAGTTAACATACCGATAACGTGTAAGTTATGTTAACCAAGTTCTTTTGTATAGAAATTAAATGATTATGAAAACAAAGTTATTAGCAATTTTAGCAGCAGGAGCATTCGCATTCACAGCATGTTCTACGGATGATGAGCCAGTAAAACCAACACCAGGTGGAAAGGCAGAATTAAAAGGTAATATTACTTCAAATACTACTTTAGATGCCAACGTAGAATATACGTTATCAGGTACTGTTTTAGTCAACTCTGGCGTAACATTAACTATCCCTGCAGGTACAACCATTAAGGCAGCAGCTAGTGGCACTGATATCTATTTATTAGTAGAAAGAGGTGGTAAAATCATCGCTGACGGTACTGCAGCAAAGCCAATCGTTTTTACATCTAGTGCATCCTCTCCAAAACAAGGAGACTGGGGTGGTATCATTCTAAATGGTAAAGCGCCAATCTCAAGAAAAGAAGGTGCTAAGAGTGAAGCAGGTACAGAAATCAATAACGCAATTAAATTCGGTGGAGATGATGTAAATGATAACTCAGGTATCTTAAACTATGTTAGAATTGAATATACAGGTGCTCGTATCGATCAAGAAGCTGAACACAACGGTTTAACTTTAAATGGAGTTGGTAAGGGAACAAAAATAAGCAACATCTATCTAACTTATGGAGATGATGACGCAATTGAATTCTTCGGTGGTACAGTGGATGCTTCAAACATCTTAGTTGTAAACTGTACAGATGATATGTTTGATTTTTCTCAAGGTTACACTGGTACTGTTACGAATGCATATGGGATTAGAGAGGCTAAATATTTGCCAGTTACTGTAGATCCACGTGGTGTAGAAGCAGATGGTAATTTAGATGGAGAGACACCAACTGATATCAATCAATCAGATTTCACGATCAATGGCATCACGATTATCAACAATGCGCCAGGTGCGGACGCTAATTTAACTATGCATGATGTCTTCAAAATCCGTAGAGGAGCTAAAGCAACGATTAAAAATGCGTACGCAAAATTCGGTGCAGGAACTACTGTTGCAGATTTAATCGATTTAACTGATGCTAAAGGAGCGGGTAATGGTGGTACATCTATTGAGTACACGATTGATCCTGCTAACGGTTTAGATAAAGGTAAAATCAAGAACGATGTGAATGCTACAATTACTAAGAAAGACGGCCTAAAAGGTGCAGATGTTTCAGCGTTCACTTGGACTGGTTACAAATTTTAATCAAGACCAAATAGCTAAAAAAATATTAATCATAGTACATATTTTAGAGCCTCCAAGAAATTGGAGGCTTTTTTATTGAATTGTCCTAAAGATTCAAGGTGTAAAAGTTGAAAAGAAATCTAGAATTCTTTAGATGTGTAATTGCAATTTATTTTATTTAGTAGGGTATTCTTAGTTTCAATTAGAATGGTCTGACGACCTATACAATACTTTTATTTGACAGAAAAAGAAACTTTGCATACTCAGTAATTATGCAGGTCGTTGCACTGAATTAGCACGCACATAAACGGTATGTTGGAGTCTCAATACACTTCCTCGAGCTATCCCAAACTTTTTCTCAATTTAGAATAAAGCGCGTTTATAGGTGTATCCTTATTTTTCTGATTTTCTATTTCAATGAGTGATCCTTGCTAAAAGGAGGGAACGTTGTTGTTAGGTCAAAATAAAAACACCTATAGTTTTAGGTTACTATAGGTGTTTTTATACTTTATATTAAACTCAGCCTAATGATTGTTGTTAGACTCTGTTTGATGTTTATGTCTAAAAAGAATAGCAAATAAAATAGCAACCACTAGCGTATATAAGGCAAAAGCAACCCAGATATGTTGCCAATCTTTTAATTGAATCACTTTATCGAATACTCCATTACTGATTTCTACGCCACGAGAGGCGATGAATTTCAATAGAGACTGATTATCTGTTGTCGTATCTAAAAAGCCTGCTAGCGAGCTTGTATCGTTAAACGAGAGCGTATAGTATTTATCAATAACCCAACCTGAGACGCGGGAGCCTAAAACTGCTCCAAAACCGTTCGTCATCATCATAAAGAGTCCCTGTGCAGATGAGCGAATTTGATTGTTGGTTGTCGTTTCCACAAATAGCGATCCCGAGATGTTAAAGAAGTCGAAAGCCATCCCATATACGATACACGATAGTATGATCATCCATAATCCGCCAGAAGGGTCTCCATAGGCAAATAAGCCGAAGCGTAACACCCAGGCCACCATTGCAATCAACATCACTTGTTTAATGCCGAACTTCTTTAAAAAGAAGGGGATGGCAAGAATAAACAAGGTTTCAGAAATTTGGGAAATAGACATGATGATGGTTGAGTATTCCACGACAAAAGAGTCTACCCATTTCGGGAAGAACTTAAATTCGTCTAAAAATACATCACCATAAGCGTTAGTAAGTTGCAGCGCTGCTCCAAGAAACATGGAAAATATGAAGAACATTGCCATTTTAAAATTGCCGAACAATTTAAAGGCTTCTAAACCTAACACTTGCGCAAGACTTGCATTTTCTTTCGAGTGATGTTGTGGAGGACACTTAGGAAGGTTAAACACAGAATACACACTAAGTAAGATGGATCCGCCAGCGGCAATGTAAAATTGAAATTCACTGGCTTTACTACCACTTAAATTTGTGATCCACATTGCTGCGATAAAACCTACTGTTCCCCATACTCGAATTGGAGGGAAAGCTTTGATTAAATCGTAATTTCCTTGGGTTAATGCGGTATAGGCAATTGAATTAGATAATGCCAGCGTTGGCATATAACAACACATAGCTAGTAGCATAACATTGAAGAATGCACCTGGATCTTGTACTTGCGCTAGAAAAATTAAACATACAGCATAGAGGAAGTGTAATCCGATGTACAGCCTTTCCGCGTTCACCCATCGATCAGCAATAATACCCATTAATGTGGGCATAAAGAGTGACGCGATACCCATCGTCGAGAAGATAGCACCAAATTGTGTTCCGTCCCATTGTTTAGTGCCAAACCAGTAATTGGCAATCGTGATTAACCAAGCTCCCCAAACAAAGAATTGCAGGAAGTTCATAATGGTCAACCTAAGTTTAATAGACATACTTATTAGGTGAGATTATTTATTTGCTATGAATTAATTAAGATTTTCGATTCTCAATTTCGTCCCTGATTTTTGCTGCGGTTTCATACTGTTCGTTTTCAATCGCTTTTTCTAGGGTCTTCTCCAATTGTTCCATCGTGAGCGAGGCATAGGGAGAAGGTTTGTTCTTAATCGTTTCTTTTGGCTCAGGCTCTGGCTTAGGCTCAGGCTCTTGATCCGGCGGCGTAGGCGTCTCAGTTTGCTTATAAGCTCCGACGTTTTCGATGTTTTCAAGGAATGCAAAATCATTCCCTTCAATCACGATGCCTGCGGTATTCATGATGAAATCATAAGTGTAGATTGGACTTTCGAAGCGGACAGCTAAAGCAACAGCATCCGATGTACGCGCGTCTATTTCTACCGTTTTAGTTTCATTGCTACATATCAATTTTGCGAAGAAAATGCCATCCACTAAATTGTAAATTAACACCTCTACAAGTTTGATGTCGAATGTATCAGCAAAGGATTTGAATAAGTCGTGTGTTAACGGCCTACTGGGGGTCATTTTTTCAATTTCTACAGCGATAGACTGTGCCTCGAATCCTCCGATAATGACTGGTAGTCGACGGTTCCCTGCAACTTCCCCTAACACTAGCGCATAAGCCCCAGATTGTGTCTGGCTATACGATAATCCTACAATATCTAACTTGATTTTCTTCATTGACAAATCGTTAACGGAATTACAAAGATGCTAATATTCGGAGCAAAAAAAAAGTGACCTTGTTATTTTTATCCAAGGCCACTCGTTCATTGTTTAGTTTCGCTAGTTGTGTTTTAAGTTTTTGATTGCTTCTGTCAATTTAGGGACAATCTCAAACGCGTCGCCTACAATACCATAATCAGCTACTTTGAAGAAAGGAGCTTCTGGATCTTTGTTAATAACGACTATTGTTTTCGAAGAACTTACGCCGGCTAGATGTTGAATAGCACCTGAAATGCCGATTGCAATGTAAAGATTTGGACTCACCACGATCCCTGTTTGTCCGACGTGCTCCGAATGTGGACGCCATCCTGCGTCTGAAACCGGTTTAGAACATGCTGTTGCTGCACCGAGTACATTTGCTAATTCTTCAATCATACCCCAGTTTTCTGGACCTTTCAGGCCGCGTCCTGCTGAGACAACAATTTCTGCTTCAGGAAGAGAAACTTTATCTGTCGCGCGAATAATATCTTTTACCATCACAGCGAAGTCATTTGCATTAACTTCTGGAGTGAATGGGGTAATATTCGCAGTTGTTGCTGCTTCTTTTAATTCGAAAGCATTTGGACTAAGAGAAATTACCTTCGTCGAAGAAGAAATTACCTCTGTAGCAAAAGCTTTGTTTGAAAAAGCTGTCTTTTTTACTTCAATATTATCACCATTCCATGTTGGAAGGCTAATTGCTCCGTCCGCTAATCCTGCATCTAGCTTTGCCGCTATACGAGGAGCCAACCCTTTTCCACTAAATGAATTTGAAAGAACGACCACTGACGCTTGCTCTTGTTTTGCAGCAGCAGCAATAATGGAAGCGTAAGCTTTATTGACGAAGTTTTTTAAGTTATCTTGACTTGCATTCAATACTTTGGAAACACCGTATTTACCTAATTTCTCTAATTCAGTATCTGCTACATTTCCAATGGAAAGCGCAACAACGGTATCGCCTTTCTGATCAGCAATTGCTTTTGCATAAGATGCAACTTCAAAAGCTGATTTCTTTAAAACGCCATCTGTATTTTCTATATATACTAAAATTGCCATGTGTTTTTCTTGCTTAAAAATGATTAGATAACTTTCGCTTCTCCATGAAGTAATTGAACTAATTGGTCAACATCATCAACCAATTTTACAGTACCACGAGGAGCAGGACTTTCATAACGAGCAATCGTTGCTAATTCACTCACCTCAATAGGCTCCACAACTTGTAAAGGTTTGCTTCGAGCGCCCATAATGCCACGCATATTTGGGATCTTTGGTTCAGCAACGCCTTCAGCAGTACCGATTACTACTGGAAGTGAGACGCTAAGTACTTCTTTACCACCTTCGATTTCACGATCAATTGTGGCTTCAGTGCCTTGAATATCAACCTTCTTTGCAATTGAAATGGAAGGAAGATCTAATAGCTCACCCAATAGCGCTGCAACTTGAGCTCCGTTATAATCTATTGATTCACGTCCTGTTAGGATTAAATCAAAACCTTGACTTTTTGCATAGTTGGCAATTTGATTGGCAACGAACCAAGCATCGCGTGGCTGTGCATTTACACGTACAGCGTCATCTGCGCCAATTGCTAAAGCCTTACGAATTGTAGGCTCGGTTGACGCGTCACCAACGTTAATAACCGTTACGGTACCTTTACCACCTTCTGCAAGCTCTACAGCTTTGGAAAGCGCAATTTCGTCATAGGGATTAATAATATACTGTACACCAGTATTGTTGAATAAGGTGTTATCATTGGTAAACGTTATTTTCGATGTCGTATCTGGGACATTACTAATACATACTAATATCTTCATAAATCTAGCGTTTTACACAAACCTACATTTTTTGTGAAGTATTTCAAAGCGTATATGACAGGATTCGAACATCACAACGGAACTCTGTTAAATGCAATGTTTTTAAAATATCCTGACCTTTTTTGATAAATTTTTATATAAAATAGGATAGCAGCGTATTTTTTTGCGATAGTATTACTGTTTCGCTCTAAAACTAGGATTGTCATAGTATTGTCAATTCTATGCTAGCATAGTAAATCTATGAATTAAACTAGTGCGCATACGTCTTGATAAATATCCTTAAATTTGTCAAATGGAAGGAAGATTAACACAGCTCAAAGCATTTTTAGAAGAAAGTCCCAACGACCCGTTTTTAAAGTATGCGCTGACAATGGAATATGTTAAGCTAGGTAACGATGAGCAAGCACTCGCTGGATTTGAAGATCTAATCCTAGTTCATGAAGACTATGTAGGAACCTACTATCATTTTGGAAAATTTTTAGAAGGAAAAAATCAACAGGATCGAGCAATCAGTATTTATGAAAAGGGGATGCAAATAGCGCAACAGAAGCGAAATTTCCATGCTTTAGGTGAACTTCGCAATGCGCATATGGCCGCAAATGGTCTGCTCGACGAAGACGAATAATGTTAAATTTTCTTAAAATGCCAATTGTGGTATTTTTTTTGTGTTTTGCATAATTGTAAAAAAATTATGCAAAAGTTATCTTACATATTGACCGTTTTAATTGGACTGATTTTCGCCATAAGTTGTATCAACAACAAGACCAACGTCAATCAATTGCTTGCGTCCGAAGATAATGCATTAAAAGGTATCGGATTACTAGGAACATATGAGGGCAATTTGCCTTGTGCAGATTGTACTATGATTAGTACTTTGTTAAGCTTAGATAAAGACAAAAACTACCACTTGCGATATGTTTATGTAGGAAAGAGTGAAGAGGTGTTTGAGAAGACTGGCAAATGGGATGTAAGTAAAGATATCCTATCCTTAGAGAATGTGGATTATAATTACAAGATCCTTGAAAATCAGCTAAATCAACTTGATTTGTCAGGAAAGGAGATAAAAGGTGATCTTGCAGATAAGTATACTTTGATGAAAGTTAAGTAACAGATATTTTAGATAGATAACGAAAAAGGCCATCATTTGATGGCCTTTTTTATTTCTTAATCTCTAGAACAAATTTCTTTTAGTGTTTGCACGACAAAGTCGACTTCTTCTTTCGTATTAAATTTACTGAATGAGAACCGTACTGAAGGACGTTTTGGATCTGCACCTATACCACGCAGTACATGAGAACCAATATCCGAGCCTGAGCTACATGCGGATCCTCCTGATGCTGATACTCCTTTGATATCAAGATTGAACAATAGCATGTCACCCATATCCGTACATGGCAATGAAACGTTAAGCACCGTATAAAGTGCCTTGTTAGCTTCTGTTTCGCCATTGAAAGAAATATCTGGAATATTTTGAATCAGTTGCTCTTTCATGTAATCTTTTAACGATTGAATTTGCTGCTGATGCGCTTCCATTTCTTCATAGGCCATCTCTAAAGCTTTCGCTAATCCGACAATGCCATACACGTTCTCAGTACCGCCGCGCATATTCCGTTCTTGCGCTCCTCCGTGAATCAAAGGCTTAATTTTATTTCTGCTATTGATGTATAAGAATCCGACTCCTTTTGGACCGTGAAACTTATGTGCCGCTGCCGTTATAAAATCAATTTTTAATTTCGAAAGATCATGGGCATAATGACCCATAGTTTGAACCGTATCGGAATGTAGAACGGCATCGTATTGATTACAGATATCACTCACTTTTTGAATGTCAGTAATATTGCCTAACTCGTTGTTGGCATGCATAATCGAAACAAATGTTCTTGGGTTTTTCGCTAACAGCTCTTCCAGATGAGATAAATCAATATTCCCTTTTTGATCTAAACGAAGGAAATCCAAATGGATTTTTCCGTCTTTCTGTAATTCTTCTAGCGTATGTAGAACCGCATGATGTTCAATAGGGGACGATACGGCGTGAGTAATTCCGTAGGCCTCTATTGCTCGCACGATAGCCATATTATCAGCTTCAGTTCCACCGGAGGTAAAAAATATTTCTGCTGGAGAAGCGTGCAATAATTTAGCTACAGTTCTTCTAGCTTTCTCAACGATAGTTTTGGATTCTCTACCATGCGCATGTATGGATGAAGGGTTTCCAAAATTATCGTTCATTGTTTGTACCATTACGTCGATAACTGCTTTGTCTAAAGCAGTGGTAGCGGCATTATCAAAATATACATGCATGACGGCAAATATAAAAAAACGTATAGTAATAAAACAGATTAATTTCGTTTTCTGACAATCATTAAACCGATTGATATCAAACCTGTTAAGAAACTTAAATATACAATTAGATCGCCCGAGCGTGTATAGAACGTTAATTCTTCATTCAGATTGATTTCTTGAGATAAAGCTGTGGGTACCCACCAAGAAGATTTTTGAACAATATCACCACGTTGATTGATAAAGGCGGAAATCCCGGTATTTGCGGATCGAACAACCCAACGACGGTTTTCAATCGCTCGTAATTTTGCGTATTGCAGGTGTTGGTCTTTTCCGGAAGTGTCGCCCCACCAACCGTCATTTGTTATGACAGCAATGAATTGTGCCCCCATTTTAACATATTCAGCCACATAATTCCCCCAAATAGATTCATAGCAGATGACAGGTGCAGCACCAATTCCGCTCGCTGAATAGAAAACGCTGGGTTTATCTTGGCTGGCATATCCACCTGTAGTTCCTCCAAAATGTGCGAAGAACGGTTTTAAAAAGCTTAACGTATTTCCGAATGGCAAAAGCTCAGCTCCAGGCACTAATTTAGACTTATGATAGAATTGCAATTTGCTACTGCCATCGATTAATACGCCAGCATTGAACCTGTCGCAAAACAGATTGCCTATTTTCTTCGCGGTTGGTGTCCGTTGATCCGAGTAGAGCGCATAACTCTCAATCCCGGATAGCACATTTCCATTGTGGTAAGGTTCTAGAAAAGTTAAAATTTTTTGATATTGTGGATAGTCTCTGAATTCTTCTTCATTGACACCATTGCGATCCGAAATAGCTGTCTCCGGCCAAATGAAGAATTCCGTATTGAGTTTTGCGACCTTTTGAGATAAATTGGTCAGAACAGATAGCTGCTCTTCAGGCGTTATCGGTCCCCATTTCCCGAAAGGATCAATATTCGGTTGTACCGTAACAATTTCAGAAGGATTCACATGCTCTTCATATTTGCTATACCAAACGATGGATACAATTGCAGGAATACAGATAATTCCTGCTAAGGAACCAATTAGAACTTTATTGTTAATTGCTTCAATACCATTTCTCTTTTGCCAAATCAATAAGAACAAGCAAATATTCGTTAACCAGATCCAAAGCGTTCCTCCGTATACTCCGGTAATGCTATACCATTGAATAAGTTGATGTGTATTTGCAAATCCATTTCCTAAAGTCATCCATGGGAAGGATAGATCCCAGGTTTGGTGTAGGTATTCATAAATAATCCAGAAGGATATAAGCCCCATGAAACTAATAAGGATTCCATTCCTCTTTCTTAATTGATAATAGAGACGGAAAGCTAGCGCCATAAGTAACGGTGCCAGCGTATAAGGGACAAGTGAAATAAGGAGAGATGGAATGGCATCTAGGAATGCATTCATTGCATTATATACCCAGTAGATCGAAGCAGTATTCCAAACTACTCCTGTTAAAAATGCTAGTGTAAAAACTTTTCTTCCCTTGTTCTTATAGTCCCCTCTTATCGTTTGCTCAATAGCAATCAAAAGTGGAACAAAGGCAACCAATAATAATACAGCAGTATAAGGGATCGGCGGCCATGCTAGCCATAATAAAAAAGCGGAAAGTAAAGCTAACAGGTAATTTGATCTCATGAACTTATAATTTGCTTAATATCTCGGCTTTCTTTGTCTCGTATTCGGCCTGTGTAATCAATTGTTTGTCGTATAGTGTCTTTAGTTTCTTCAATTTCAATGTAATTTCGTCTTCCTCTTCAGTTGGCTTTTCAACTTGGTTGGAAAAGCTCGAAGGAATAGACGAAGATGTACCGAAGGAAGTGGGTCTTGGTTCCTGTTTTTGAAAGGTATCATTTAGTGAAGGCGCAGGCGCGATTCTTTCTTCACGTTTTTCTTCCAAAATGATAGGCTTTTCTTCAATAGGTGCCGCAGGTATCACGGGTTTATCGACTTCGACTTTCACCGGCGGAGTAGGATTGGTGTAAACTGGTTTGTTTTCAATGATGATCTTACTTTCTTTAGGTTCTTGTTTCTGATTTTGAAGATTGTCTAAAGCTGCTTTAATCAATTGATATAACTTTCTAGCTTGTGTTTTTGGGATATAGTCAATTGTTAAGTTTTCACCTGTGAAAGGGATAACAGTAACTTTAGAGCCAAATATCTCCTCTTTAAACGCGATGTCTTTGACTTCTTGCCAAGCGAAGATTTCAAAATTTGTAGCAAGCCCTAGTTTTGTAAATTCGCAAAGAAATAGGCGCTTGTTACTTACGGTAATGCTATCAGGCAATAGGGTGACAGCAGGTTTCTTTTGCAATGCGATATAATTAATCGATTCTCCAGGTGTTAACATGTCGAGAATTTTTCCGTGAATCTTTTCTACGACTTTCGGATCCTGTCCGTCTTGTATGTACTTGTCAATTTGATAGTTTTCCATTGATTCAAGATTTGAATGTGTTAATTATTGTTTCTTTATTCTGCGCCAGCGACACAAAATACGAATTCTCCCTTTATAGGGTTTTGCTCAAAATGCTCTTTTAATTCGGTTAAAGTTCCGCGAACAGTTTCCTCATATAGCTTACTGATCTCTCTGGATAAACTCGCTTGACGTTCCTCTCCAAATACCACCATAAATTCTTCGATCGTTTTTAGAATACGATGCGGAGACTCATAGAAAATCATGGTTCTTTTTTCCTCTGTAAGCGCTTTTAGGCGAGTTTGTCGTCCCTTTTTAACAGGAAGAAATCCCTCAAAACAGAAGCGATCATTTGGAAGTCCTGAATTGACTAGTGCTGGAACAAATGCCGTAGCACCTGGCAAACATTGTACTTCCAGTCCTTCTTTGATGCTCTCACGAACAAGTAAGAAACCGGGATCAGAAATCGCTGGAGTTCCAGCATCAGAAATCAAGGCTATCTGTTGTCCTTCTTTCATTAATCGAATAATCTCAGAAACAGCTTTGTGTTCGTTATGTTGATGATGGGCAAATACTTTTTTATCTATACCAAAGTGCTTCAATAAAGGTGCACTGGTTCGCGTATCTTCGGCCAGAATAATATCAACCGATTTTAATACATTGATAGCCCTGAAAGTCATGTCTTCCAAGTTTCCAATCGGTGTAGGGACTATATATAACATAGATCAAAGATAAGGAATAATGCGTTAGAATGATTTGTGATTTGTTTAGACATTATTTGTTTTATTCATCTACTTCGACGTAATCTTCGGAGCGCGGAATCTTATCAATTACAGAAAGCCAATTTTCAGGAACCGAGGTTAGCTTACGTTCAACCAGATTCATCCAAGCGCCATCCACAACAACTACGGCTGCACGCACGCCATTTTCTTTAATAACCTCATGACGAAAGGAGAATCGAGAATTTTTACGATTGAATTTGCTGATTTCAACAGTCACTTGAATATGCTCGTCTAGTCCAATCTCTCGATAATACGTTAATTCTTCGCGAAAAAGTATTGGACCAATTTTCATTCTTGAGAAATCTGTAAGCGATAAACCCAATTTATTGAGCATGTTGCTTCTTGCCTGAGCACAGAAATCTGCGTAGGCAGAATGACGTAGGTGTACATTTGCATCAATTTGAGACCAAAGAACCTGGCCTTCATAAAATACCTTGTTTTCCATAAGTAACCTTTACTGAATATTATGTCCTAAAATACTAAAGAGATTGAATTAATATTGAAATAATCCAAAAGATGATATTCGGATGTAACGAAATAGCTAACAAATTTTCTTTTGAAAATAGTCGTTTATTTATCTGTAGTACGTGTTTTTAATTTTAGTTTGATCTCTTAACAATTTTATAATCTTTTATTAATTAGTGGTTTACTTAGTGGCTTTAGTTTTGGCGCAGATAAAAACTAAAACCTATATGAGAATATTTTTACTAACTCTGTTTAATTTCTTGTGCTTATGTTCCTTCGCACAAACGACTATTCTAAAAGGTAAGATCATGGATGGGAATGATAATTTCTCTTTGCCTGGAGCGACATTGAGGATCACTGAGGGTGGTCGTTTTACTGTTTCTGATATCAATGGTAATTTTGAATTTCTGAATCTCCCGACTGGCACTTATCAATTGACGGTTGATTATTTAGGATATGAGCATTACTCGCAGTCGATTACTGTTAGCGCTGGGCAAGCGGCCATTGAAGTCTTGTTGAGGCCTTCACAAAGAAGTATTGATGAGGTTCAAGTAATGGGCGATATCGCCCGCGGTCAAGCAAAAGCGTTAAATCAGCAAAAAAATAACAGTAATATTTCAAATATTATATCTTCCGATCAAGTCGGACGTTTTCCGGATCAGAATATTGGAGATGCTTTAAAACGAGTACCAGGCATTACGATGCAAAATGATCAAGGAGAAGCCCGTAATATCATTATTCGAGGACTGTCACCTGAATTAAACTCTGTTACCCTGAATGGTGACCGTATCCCTTCGGCAGAGGGCGATAATCGAAATGTGCAAATGGACTTGATTCCCTCAGACATGATTTCGACTATTGAGGTCAACAAGACCTTAACTCCTGATATGGATGCCGATGCTATAGGTGGAAGTGTGAATTTAATTACCCGTGCAATTCCAAATAGACAACGTATTTCTGCGACGATCGGAGCTGGATATTCACCAGTTCGAGAAAAAGGAATGTATAATGGTTCTATTATTTACGGAAATCGATTTTTAAATAATAAAATGGGCTTAGTGCTTAGCGGTACAATGCAGAGTAACGATTTTGGTTCGAATAATATCGAAGGGGAGTGGGCAAAGGATGATGCTGGTAAACTATTTATGAATGAAATGCAGATTCGTAAGTATGATGTATACCGAATGCGTCGCTCGGTTTCAGCAGCATGGGATTTTGATATTAATACTCGAAATCGTATCGCATTAAACGCCATGTATAATTGGCGCGATGATTTGGAAAATCGCTTTGCAGTGTCTTATAAGGATATGGAATGGGATGAGGATAAAGGTATGTATGTTGGTAAATTGAACCGACAGACAAAGGGTGGAATAGATAATGATAAGAATAAGGGAAAGAGATTAGAACGACAAGATGTTTTGAATTTCTCTTTGACGGGGGAACATTTATTAAGCTCCAAGCTGGATTTTGATTGGGCAGCTTCTTACTCGCGAGCGTCGGAAAAGAGACCAAATGAACGCTATATAGCTTATGAAGTAAAGAAGGCTGAATTAGGTCAAGATATCTCAGATACGTATTTACCCTTTATCAAGGATCAATACACTGATTATTCGAAGTTCGCATTTAAAGAACTGACAGAAAATGAAAATAATACAAATGAGGACGAGTTTGGTGGCAAGATTAATTTTCGTATGCCTTTGTCTGTCATTTCCGGGCAAAAGGGGCGTTTGAGAATTGGTGCTCGTATTCGATTAAAGTCTAAGGATCGCGAAAATAATTTCTTTGAATATACGGTTATCCCGAAATATGGTGCCTTGTCGACTTTACCAATGCAAACTTGGGATGCAAAAAATTGGGATCAAGGAGAACGATATGCAGCAGGTGGATTTGTTAGTAAAGACTTCTTAGGAGGGCTAGTTTTGACAGATAAATCGAAATTCGAAAAGGAGGATAAACCGGACGAATATTTGTCTCAAAATTATCATGCTAAAGAACGAATCATCGCGGAATATATTCGTTGGGATCAGAACATTACAGAGCGTACTGCTTTGATTCTTGGTGTTCGTTTAGAGCATACAAGCATAGATTATACCGGGAATAACGTGGTTGATGAGGAAGAATTGGTAGGAGAAATCAGAAATAAAAACAACTATACCAATATTCTCCCGAGCATCAATCTGAAGCATAACTTTAATGAAAACTTCATTCTGAGAGCTGCGGTTACCACGGGTTTGGCGCGACCGAATTACTATGCCCTAGCACCTTACGTGAACACCTTAATGGAAGATAAAGAGCTATTTGCCGGGAATCCCAATTTGAAAGCAACTTACGCTACTAATTTTGACGTCATGGTAGAGAAGTATTTCCAAAATGTAGGAATAATTTCTGGAGGACTATTCTATAAGAATCTTAAGAACTTTATCTATATGTACAACGATCAAAGTTTCAATGCGGAACGCTATAGTTCATTATTTCCTGAGCTTAAAAACCCAATAGCTGCAGGTGAGACTTGGGACTTTGCGCAATTTAGAAACGGAGATAAGGTAGACGTATATGGATTTGAGGTTGCTTTCCAACGCCAATTGGACTTTCTACCTGGCAAGTTCTTGAAAGGCTTTGGTATTTATACAAACTATACTTATACGGGTTCCAAGGCTAAAGGTATTGCAGGTGAGGGAGGCGTTCTACGTGAAGGTTTAGGATTACCGCGTACGGCTCCTCATATGTTCAATGGTTCACTCTCTTGGGAAAATAACAAGTTCTCGGCGCGCGTATCAGCAAACTTCACCGCGGCCTATTTGGATGAAATTGGTGATAATGAATTTTCTGACGCCTATTATGATAAGCAATTCTTTTTGGATGCAAATGCATCTTACAAGATTACAAGACAGTTTCGCATTTTCGCAGAAGCCAATAATTTAACAAACCAACCTTTACGTTATTATCAAGGTCAAGAGGGACTAATGCGACAATTGGAGTATTATAAACCTCGATATAATCTTGGTCTTAAATTCGACTTATAAAATCTAACCTTAATTAAAATGAAAGTAACTATCATAAAACTTGGATTTCTAGTGTTACTGTTAAACTCATGCACTCCAGGGGGTAAACTAGCGGAAGTCGCCTCCAATGCATTAAAACCAACCGTTACAACGGAGCAAGTTCCAAATGACACAGATGATCCAGCAATTTGGGTCAATCCCAAAGACAGTACCGAAGTATTTGTCCTAGGAACAGACAAACATGAGAAAACAGGAGGGTTGTACCTCTACGATATGGACGGCAAAATTGTTAATAAAGTGACGCCATTGGATAGACCAAATAACGTCGATATTGCGTATGGTTTTAATCTGAATGGAAGGATTGTCGATATTGCAGTCGTTACGGAACGCGGAGCAGACAAAATTCGAGTATTTACACTTCCAGACTTGAAACCTATTGATGACGGCGGTATTCCGGTCTTTGAAGGAGAAAAAGAACGCTCTCCTATGGGTATTGCTCTGTACACTAAACCTGATTCTGTAGGTAATAAGATTCAAGCTATTGTTGGTCGTAAAACCGGAGAGTCGGGGAGGTATTTGTTTCAATATGATTTAATTGATAAAGGAGGAGTGGTAATTGGAAAGAAGGTCAGAGAGTTCGGTAAGTTTGAAGGTGGTAAAGAAATTGAAGCAATTGCCGTTGATGATGAATTAGGATATGTTTATTATTCAGATGAAGGCTTTGGAATTCATAAATATTACGCGGATGTATTTCATGGAGATATGGAATTAACTGTATTCGGTACAAAGGATTTTAAAGAAGATCATGAAGGAATTGCTATTTATCAATCAACTGATAGTACAGGTTATATTGTTGTTTCCAACCAGCAGAATAATTCTTTCAATATTTACCCTAGGGAAGGTGCGAAAGGAAACCCTAATCAACATCAGAGAATTGCTGAGGTTCCTGTGTCCGCGATTGAGTGTGATGGCGCGGAAGCCATATCAATCCCGATAGGAGGGAAGTTTCCAAAAGGAATGCTTGTCGCTATGAGTAATGGAAAGGTATTTCACTACTATGACTGGCGTAGCATACAGGATAGCATCAATGTCAAGAAGTAATATTAAGTATTAGATATTAGGAAAGGGTTCGATTTAACGAGCCCTTTTTCAATATTATTGATTTGGAGGGGCCGCTCTAACACAGCGAATGGGGGCTGCTATTATTTCGTATAAAGTGCCTGTGACCAATTGTAGACTTGTATTACCAACACTTCGCCGATAATTCATAATGAAGTAATCTAAGCTACTATTCGTTCGATAATAACCTTTGTCACCCATTACTGCACCCCAAACTCCAGTTGTAGTGTTTCCTGGTCTGTAATTAAAGTTTTGAATTTTCCCATTTGCATTCTTATTCCCGATTGCGGTAAAAATTAGGTGTTTGTGAGGATGTGTAGGAAACCCAATGTCTGCCGCGTTAGCCCAAGAGATGAACCAACCTTGATCGCCAACTTGGTTCAGCCGAATAACTCTAGGATTTCTAGAATTGATTAACTCTGTGAATTCTGCTCTTTCCGGTAAGCGCCATAGGCCCTTCGGATAAACTTCTGAGCAAGGATCTACTGTTGGGTCTGCAGGTAAATCTGGACGTAGTCCTCCATACCAATAATCTGTCGCTAGTATATTATTAATGCCACCATTAATATTTCGGAAATAAGGGTTATCGTACCGAAATCTATATTCATTCTTTTTGGTACTCGGATCATAGTATAAATTTCCTCGTGCCCAATAGGTGCTTCCTCTTTTAATAGGTGATTCTATCAACTGTAACAGTGCCTGATATTTCCGACCAGGTTTTGCTATGAAATCCGGAAAATCAAAGGTGACATTCTGAAATGTTCTATGTTTCTGTGTAGATGTATTCGGGGCATCGTCTAGTATTCGATCAGAAATAACAGTTATTTCGTTAATCTTGATTCGAAGTCTCATGGCAGTCGACGTTGCGACACTATAAAAGTCTTGATATTTAGCCCAATTTAGGGGTATCGTATCCTTTACTATGTTATTCCAACCCCGGTTATTGACTGTCGTAGCGCTCGATGTCGAACTGTAGTTTCCATTTAATAGCGAAAATGAACCATTTTTAATGCCTGAAGATGTGGTTTCGATATCAATATCGGCAGCACTTATGGGAGCAAAAAGACCTCGAGAATTGATCTCTAGTCGTATCAAAGCAAGATGTCGACTGAATGTAATAGCAATGGGATTTTGCCCATTATATACATCAGAAGTTACGATCAGCCCGGTCGAATACAAAAAGTCTTCTTCAATTCCATTGTTTGATACATTAACACTAATCTTGGGGTCTCCGATGTTTATTGGGGGGATGTCATTTTCTTTATTGAACGAATAAGCGAACCATCTATATTTCTTGTTCCGATTCACTGGAAGATTTAAAGTTGAGCCCGCGGTAGTTTGTCCCTGCGTGACGAAAGTTGTCGCATTTCCATTAGCGTCCGTATTGTAAATAAGTACTCTATATTTGCGATTATTACTCATCTGAAGGAGACTACTTACGCTTTTCCTATTCGAATACTTCGCTTTATTGTCTAGTGTAGAGCTGTTGTTCGAATACGTTGATGTACTGTAGCTTTCTGATAACGTCATCCGAGCTTCGATTCCATCAATCTGAATCGACTTACTAGCCACATTTTTATTGTATTGTTCAATTTGTTGTTTTGACCGATTGCTTCTAATAACTGATGTACTATCAGCTAGGTTGCGAGCAGCTTTAGTGATGGGTTCAAAATAGTCAGACGATGGGACAGCATTTACATGAAAACTTAAGGTGAAATCGCTGGGAGCTATATCTTCATTTTTTATTTGCCCTTTCTCACAGGCAGTCGAGATCAATAGAATTACTAGTGGAAATGAAGCGACAAGGTTTCGTTTGGAATAGAGTCTAATCATGTGTTTAGCGTAGGTTTTTTTCTAAAATTCTAGATCAAAACTGGTACCCTCTTCATCAACCCATTCTTCTATTTTTGGTGCCCCTTTTGATCCTCCCGTACTAATAAAGGACGATGACGTTGCAATATTGCCTTCAATCTCTATGATAACCATGGTAATTAATGGTTTTGTATATTGGAGCCGTTTTTTACAAACTTGTGTAATCTCGGAGATATCGCTACTCATTCGTCTGTTGTCTTGTATGCAAGTAAAGAATGTCTGAAATCATTCTTGAAATACTTTGTGTTAGTTAATAAGTGTGTTTTTAAAGAAATACAAATATATAAAAATTTCTTTAAAATTAAACTTAATAGAAATAAAGTTGTTCTGTTGAGTTGGTAATTGTTGTTTTGGTTTAATTATGTAAGAATTAATACTTGGTTTAGTCGTGTGATTGAAATGTTCTTTTCAGGGATAATACAATAACTGAACACCATTTTTAGAAGAATTCATTGAAATTTTAGAAAACAGAAAGATCTACCAAGTTTAGAATAACAAATGTTACCGCTTCGCTGAATGAGTCTGCAGCAATTAACAAGATATGTTCTTAAATATCTATTTTTTCTTCTGAAGCGTACATTCTGCTTTGTTAGAGTTTAGTGATTCGCTTGAACGTAAGGAAGTATGTTTGTTTTGAGTAAAGTATGGGAGGAAATCAAGGCACTCTGTCTCTACTATCTGCATCGTAATTTTGGGACTTATATAGGGCAGCTTTTTCTTCTTATCACTAAGCTTTGTTTTTTGACTGTTTGGCATAATTAGATAGTTGTTTTATTTAACATGTATTTTCTTATCATTGCTATATTTATTTCTTGTATATTAAATAAAGCTTGCGTTTTATGTGTTAAATATAATTTAAATACTTAAATAATAAAATAATAATTAAAAAGATTATCTAAAAATGTAGAACATCTTTTTATTTCAGTAACTTCTAAAACAATCTGTCAGATGTTGATTGATGTTCTGTAAAAACAAAGAGCCTATCTCATTCGAGATAGGCTCTTTATTTATAGACAAACTGATATGCTAGATTGGAGATACTAATTGCATCAATACTGCTGTTAGCCATCCTGCATAGGTTCCAATGGCATATCCGAATACAGCCAGTATGACGCCTACAGAAATTAATGAAGGGTGGAACGCTGCGGAGGTAACCGATGCGGAAGCGACACCACCAACATTAGCCATGCTCCCTACTGCAAAATAGAAGAATGGCACTTTAAATATTTTTCCAACGATTAGTAGAAGTAATGCGTGGAACGACATCCAAATCATTCCAACGACAAACAATCCCGGGTTGCTAAGGATCGCAAGAATATCCATTTGCATACCGATTGTCGTAATTAATACATATAAGAAGACGCTCCCCACTTTAGATGCTCCTGCGTATTCCAGTTTCTTTGCCGGTGTAAAAGATATTGCGATACCAATTATAGTTGCAAATAAAATAATCCAGAAGAAGTCGCTTGTCAATGAAAAGGACTCTAGTTGCGGATAATTTGTCTTCATGAAGGCCGCTAATGGCTCAGAGATAAAGGTTGCCAAGCCTGTTCCTCCGAAAGCGATGGCGATCATGAGGATTAAATCTTTAGTATCAGGAATTTTACTGTTTGCCTTTGATTTAGCATCCATTCGTTCTTTTAACTGTTCGACGTCATCATCATCGGCTTTAAAGAATGCGTTGAATTTTGCAACTTTCCCAGCACCATATAATAGAAATGCCATCCAGATATAAGCGACAAATACGTCGACAGCAATGATCGAAGAAAACAAATTAGGAGAGGGCTTTAGTATTTCTTTTAACGCCACTTGATTAGCCGAACCACCAATCCACGAGCCTGCTAATGCACCTAAACCACGCCATACTTCATCGGGACCAGCACCTCCAACGACTTGTGGAGCGACCAACGAGGTTAAAAATACGGCTAAAGGACCTCCGAGGACAATACCAACGGTTCCCGTGATAAACATTAAGCCAGCACGCTTTCGCAATGCCCACATTTCCTTCAAATCTAAATTGATGATAAAAAGAATTAAACATGCAGGAAGAAAGTAACGGCTACCGATAGATGTTAACGGTGAATTCTCCCCATCAAACACATTGAATGAGTTTAATAAGCCGGGAAGGAAATAACATAATAACAAGGGAGGGATGATGTTATAAAATCCCTTGATGTATTTATTCGACAGATTTGAACTGTAAAATACGAGACCTAAGATCGTCATCAACAGGCCTAAAACTACGGCGGTGTTCGTGATAAGAGGTTCTGCTTCAGGGGTAGAAATTTGCATAAATTTGTAATAATTGTTATTTTGCTGTGAAATTAGATAATTCTACCGAGTAATCGTTCAAAAAATCTTAATTTACAAGAACTAATCATAAACTAGATCTACATAAAAATATCATAATGGACCGTAGGAATTTTCTCAAAAGTAGCGGTGTGCTACTAGGAACCTCCACACTAGATTTCCCAACTCCGCAATTTGAACTTAAGAAGAAAATTAAGGTCGGATTAATCGGCTGTGGTGGTCGAGGTACTGGCGCTGCTTTTCAGGCCTTAGCAGCCGACCCAGATGCTGAACTTGTTGCCCTTGCCGATATCTTTCCTGACCAAATTGAAACTGCTTTAGCGGCATTAAAAGAAGGTCACAAAGACAAGGTTAAGGTCGATGAAAAGCGTAAATATGTTGGTTTTGAGGCCTACAAGGATCTAATTGCTAGTGATGTAGATGTAGTTTTATTAGCATCACCTCCATGTTTTCGTCCCGATCATTTGGCTGAAGCCGTAAAAAAAGGAAAACACATCTTTTGTGAGAAGCCAATGGCTGTTGATATTCCAGGAGTTCACTCCGTTCGTGAAAGTGTCAAACTTGCAAAAGAGAAGAAGCTCAATATCGTAGCAGGATTTTGCTTCAGATATTCAGTGCCCAATCGCGAGCTGGCAAAGCTTGTACACGCAGGGAATATCGGAGATATTTACGCGTTGAGTACTTTCCGTTTAGGAGGCGAATTAACGCAAAAACCTAGACAAGCATCTTGGACTGATTTGCAAGATCAATTACGCAACTGGTTTTATTATCAGCGTTATTCTGGTGATATCATCGTTGAACAAACCATTCATAGTATTGACTTCATGTCTTGGATGCTGGGCGATAAATTACCTAAGACTGTAACAGGAACTGGCGGACGTCAAAGTAAGCCTTGGACCGAGTTTGGAAATGTATTCGATCACTTTGCAATAGAGTTTGACTATGGAGATGGCTTAAAAGGTTTCCACTTTGGACGCCAGCAAAACGGTACGCAGGGTAGAAATACAGTCGAAGCGATAGGAAATAAGGGCAATCTACAAGTTGCTATGTTAAGTAGCTATGTAATAAACGGTCAAAACCCATGGAAATTCCAAGGGAAGATGAACAATATGTATCAAACGCAACATGATGAACTATTTGCAGCGATTCGCAACAAGCAGGTTATTAACGATGGCGATACCATGGCCGACTCAACAATGCTCGCTATTTGGGCGAGAGAAGCAGCCTATACAGGGAAAGCAATTTCATTAGATCAAATCTTAAATTCAACTAAGACCTATGGACCGAAATCCGATGGCTATAATTGGGAGATGGGCTTAGACACCGCAAAAATACCAAGACCAGGACACGAGAGTTAATTATATTATTGATGGGAAAAATTAGAATCCTTGTTGTAGGATGTGGAAATATGGGGGCGTCTCATGGGCGTGCCTATCATGAAATGGAGGGGTTTGAAATCGTAGGACTTGTGTCTCGTGGAAATTCCAAAAGAGAATTAAATACAAAGTTAGGAGCAGACTATCCGCTTTTCGATGAATTTGAGAACGCTTTAGCTGCAACGAAACCAGATGCGGTTTGCATATCGACTTATCCAGATACGCATGAAGATTATGCAATTAAATCTTTTGAAGCAGGTGCCCACGTGTTTATCGAAAAGCCTGTAGCGGATACGGTTGAGGGAGCGCAACGTGTGCTAGATGCCGCTGTTCGTTCAAATAAGAAATTAGTTGTAGGTTATATATTGCGTCATCATCCTTCATGGATGAAATTCATTGAGGTAGCCAAAAGTATGGGTAGTCCCCTAGTGATGCGCATGAATCTCAATCAGCAAAGTCATGGCTACATGTGGGATGTGCATAGAAATCTGATGAAAAGCTTAAGTCCTATCGTAGATTGTGGTGTGCACTACATCGACGTGATGTGTCAAATGACCGAGGCGAAGCCAATTTCAGTTTCAGCTATAGGTGCGCGTCTTACCGACGATATCTCTATCGATAACTATAACTACGGTCAACTGCAAATTCGTTTTGATAATGGTAGTGTTGGGTGGTATGAAGCAGGGTGGGGTCCAATGGTGAGTGAAACAGCATTCTTTGTCAAAGACGTTATCGGGCCGAAAGGTTGCGTTTCTATCGTCGCGAAGGAAGGTAGTAAAGCTGGAAACTCAGACTCTATCGATGCACACTCAAAAGCGGAATCGTTGAAAGTTCACTACGCCAATATTGATGAAAAAAACGAGTTTACTCGTGCCGACGAGTGGATTGATTTAACGGATGAGCCCGATCATCAGGAACTCTGTAACAGAGAGCAGCGCTTTTTCTTAAAAGCGATTCAAGAAAATCTTGATTTATCCAAGTCTATGCAAGATGCACTCAATAGTTTGCAAATTGCGGTAGCGTGTGACGAATCGGTGAAGACCGGACGCACGATCATGTTACCTAATTAAATTGTCGATATTATTTCACTATAAATTCTGTACGCCTATTGCTTTGTTTTCCTTCTTCAGAAGTGTTCGGAGCAATAGGTTTACTATCGCCATAGCCCTTTACCTCCAATCGGGCAGAAGCGATACCCTTTGCCTTTAGCCAATTCGCAACAGACTGTGCCCTTTGTTCCGAGAGTATTTGATTCGTATTTTTATTACCTGTGTTATCCGTATGTCCAGCGATCTCAATCGACAGTTTAGGATTGCTTTCTAATAACTTGAGGAGGAGGTCTAACTCGCTTTCCGAACTAGAAAGAATTTCAAATTTATTAACGTCGAAATAAATGTTCCGAAGGGTTGCGATAGCGCCTGCGAGAATAGGTTCTAGAAAAATACTATCCTGAAAATGCTTATTCGCGAACTCTTCTTTATCTAAAGCGTATTGTTTTGAATCGAATAAGTAGCCTTCTTTTTGAATATGTACAGCATAGTTGGATCCGACCGGCAGGACTGCGATGAACCCCCCATCTAGATAATCACTTTTTCTTTCAAAGACAAGCTCCTTCGTGTTGGTGTTGGTCACACGAATACTTGCGTCCAATGGTTTTTTGTTTGCCTTGTCGAAGACAAATCCGGCAATATATGCAATTGCAGGAGCTCGCTTTTCCTTCGGGAAATCAAATCGATAAATATCCCATTGCTGCGCTTGATCTTGTGAAGCCAAGTGAGCAATGCTTCCATCTAAGCTCACATGAAAGGATCGCTGATCTAGATAGTTATTGATTGCCGGACCGAGATTTTCGGGTGTACTCCATTGGCCGTTATTACTCAGGGTCGATTGAAAGATATCATTCTTTCCAAATCCAGGCCAGCCGTTGGATGAAAAATAAAGGGTTTTATTGTCTGCATGCAAATAAGGTGCTCCTTCGTCGTAGGGTGAGTTGATTTCTGGCCCAAGATTGACTGGACTAGACCATTTACCATCGGCTAATAACGTTGCTTTCCAGATATCATAACTGCCTTGTCCGCCGGCTCGATTGCTAACAAAGTAAAGGGTTTTTCCATCGGCAGATATTGCTGGTTGTGATTCCCATCCTCGTGTATTGATTCCTGGTCCCAAATTAAATGGATCACTCCATGTTCCGTTTTCTTTCTTAGAGACATATAGATCACAACTTCCCAATCCGTCCGGACGATTGCAGCCAGTAAAAAATAAGTATTTGCCGTCAGGTGAAATGCAATGAGCCCCTTCGTTAAATTTCGCAGTATTGATGGGTTCTGGCAATTTAATGGCTTCGCTCCATTGATCGCCTGTTAAAAGGCTCTCGTAGAAATTCTCTTGGTTATTCTCTTTCCGAGTAAATATAATACGTGCATTATCTGCGGTGAGCTTTGGGTAATATTCATCTTTATCCGTGTTTATCGCTGTTGATAACGCAATTAATCCGGAACTTTCGTCGTTGAGGTGTTTTAAGGAGAAGGCACAATCAGCGAGGTACTTATCGACAAGTTGTGTGCTTTTTTCTGAAAGCTTGCCCTTCAGTTGATATTGTTGAAAATTGTTGCTCGCTTGGGTATAGTTGCCTATTACCAAGTAAGATTCGCCGAGGCCAAAATAAGTCAATGAAGTTAAAGAAGGATTTACTGATAGGACGTGCTCATAAGCCGTAATTGCCTGCTGATATCGTTCCATTTTCTTGTAAACATCACCTAATTGTTGAAAGGCGGTTGCAAATGAAGGGTCTGCCTTTGTTGCTTTTTCCAGCCAATCTGCCGCTTGAGCCAGCTGATTTTGACCAAGTGCTTTGCCTGCTTCGAGGTAGGCTTGTTGAGCCTTCCGGACGGCAGAAGGCGCTTGCGCATAGCTCTGCCCGCCTAAAGCTAAAAGCAATAAGAGAAAACAATAAATACTTAGTTTTTTTAGCTGCATAGCAGTTTAAAACTAAGCATTATTCGTAAATATTAAGGAATATTAAGGTATTTATGTGTCTGCAATGAAATCTCCCACTTCGGATTATCCTTTACGTAATCGATAATCAAGGGAGTCATTTCGCTTGCTTTAGACCATTCCGGTTGCAGATATAACTTACAGTTTTTACCTACAAATTTGGCATGTTCTTCCGCCCATTCAAAATCACTCTTGTTGAAGACAATCACTTTCAATTCTCCAGCTGCCGCTAAGACGTCTTGACGCGGTCCTTTGAATTTCTTTGGTGAAAGACAGATCCAATCCCAGTAGCCTGTCAATGGATATGCTCCTGAAGTTTCTAGAAAAATCTGAATTCCTGCTTCACGAAGCTTCTGCGTTAGGTAAGTTAGGTTGTAAAGCAATGGCTCTCCACCTGTGATAACTACCGTTTTTGCAGGATATTTTAAAGCATTTGCAACGATTTGCTCAGCAGAAGTAAGCGGGTGCAAATTGGCATCCCAACTTTCTTTCACATCACACCAATGGCAGCCTACATCACAACCACCTAAACGGATAAAATAAGCCGCTTTGCCCGTATGATACCCTTCGCCTTGTATTGTGTAGAATTCTTCCATTAAAGGAAGCATGTTGCCATCTTCTGGAACTTGATTTGACATAACGCTGAAATAGAGCTGCAAAAGTAAGAAAAAATGTATAGAAATACGAAGGTTCACTTTGGACCGCTAATGCCTAAGGAAGAGCATTCTTTGACTTTCCTTCGTGACACCTTCGAAGATTGCGGAATGGTTTCCTTTCAACATCTGTAGCATATAGATTCGTTTGCCTACTGCTTTCACTGTAATCGAATAGAGATTTTTGTAACAGGAAGGATTTGAAAATGCTAAATTCACGACGGAGGATTGCTTGGTCATTCGAGATGGTTCTAAGGGATCTTGCAAAGATTTTTTAAGCTATGGCATCCTTCCTTTTAGCTTCTTTTTGGGGATTAAGATTTGGTTCGTTGATCGTATTTTGATAATGCTGATCCCAATTTAAAGGAGTCTGAAAATAAGTGTGCTAAAATAATTCTTAAAGCTTTTCGAAAGGTGTTAAATACCCGTTCAGTTTTCTTTTTTTAACCCGAAATATTCCGTATTTTTGTACCTCGATTAATTCAGGTAAGTTTATAAAATTCAATGTAATTGTGAACATTGGCGAGCTTACAAATTTTTACACAAATAAAAAATCATAGTTGTACATGATTAACATTACACTTCCTGACGGTTCAGTTCGTCAGTATGAAAAAGGCACAACTGCTATGCAGGTTGCGTTATCAATTTCTGAAGGCTTGGCAAGAAATGTCTTAGCTGCAGAAGTAAATGGTGAGGTTTGGGATGCGTCGCGCGCTATCGAGTCGGATGCACAAGTGAAGTTATTGACGTGGAATGATGACAAAGGGAAATCTACTTTTTGGCATTCATCTGCGCACTTGCTAGCAGAAGCTCTTGAATCACTTTATCCAGGGGTTAAGTTTGGTATCGGTCCGTCGATTGAAACAGGATTCTACTATGATGTAGATTTTGGAGATCGTGAGTTTTCATCGGATGATTTCAAGCAGATTGAGGATAAGATGCTTGAGTTGGCTAAGCAAAAAGAGGTTTTCGAACGTAAAGCAGTTTCTAAGGCTGATGCTTTGGCCTACTTTACTGAGAAAGGCGATGAATACAAACTAGACTTGATTAAGGATTTGGAAGATGGAAAGATTACTTTCTATTCACAAGGAAATTTCACGGATTTATGTCGTGGTCCGCACATTCCAAATACAGGCGTTATTAAAGCCATCAAGTTGACTAATGTTGCTGGTGCTTATTGGAGAGGTGATGAAACGCGTAAGCAGTTAACCCGTATTTACGGAGTAACATTCCCGAAAGCATCTGAGTTAACAGAATATTTACGTTTTATCGAAGAAGCGAAGAAACGTGATCACCGTAAATTAGGTAGAGAGTTAGAGTTATTTGCTTTCTCTGAGAAGGTGGGGATGGGTTTGCCGTTATGGCTACCTAAAGGGACAGCGCTTCGTCAGAAATTACAAGACTTTTTACAGCGTGCACAGATTGCAGCGGGTTATGAACCTGTTGTTACTCCGCATATCGGACATAAACAGTTGTACATCACTTCGGGTCATTATGAGAAGTACGGCGCGGATTCGTTCCAGCCAATAAAAACTCCGGTTGAAGGCGAGGAATTCTTGTTGAAACCAATGAACTGTCCACATCACTGTGAGATTTATAAAGTAAAACCTCGTTCTTACAAGGACTTGCCAGTGCGTTTTGCAGAGTTTGGTACGGTTTATCGCTATGAGCAGTCTGGCGAATTACATGGGTTAACTCGCGTTCGTGGGTTTACTCAAGATGATGCGCATTTGTTCTGTCGTCCTGATCAAGTAAAGGATGAGTTTAAAAAAGTAATTGATTTGGTTTTATACGTTTTCAATGCTTTAGGATTTCATGATTTTACAGCGCAGGTTTCGTTACGTGACCCTGAAAATAAAACTAAATATATCGGTTCTGATGAGAATTGGGCTTTAGCGGAGTCGGCGATTATTGAGTCGGCAGAAGAGAAAGGTTTACCGACCGTAATTGAATATGGTGAAGCAGCATTTTATGGTCCAAAATTAGACTTCATGGTGAAGGATGCTTTAGGCAGAAAATGGCAGTTGGGAACCATTCAAGTGGATTATAACCTTCCTGAGCGTTTCGAGCTAGAATATACCGGTTCTGATAATCAAAAGCATCGTCCAGTGATGATTCACCGTGCGCCTTTCGGTTCTATTGAGCGTTTTGTTGCTGTGTTAATCGAGCATTGCGGAGGTCAGTTTCCATTATGGCTTGCTCCTGAGCAATTTATCGTCTTGCCAGTGTCAGAAAAATATGAAGAATATGCGCAAAAACTTTTGGAATCACTAAATAATTCCGATATTCGCGGTCTGATTGACTTGCGTGATGAGAAGGTTGGACGCAAGATCCGCGATGCGGAAGTGAAGAAAATGCCTTACATGGTGATTGTGGGAGAGAAGGAAATGGAAAGTGGGTCAATCTCAATTCGTAAACATGGTGGTGTTGACTTAGGGTCGATGACACCAGAAGCATTTAAAGAATTATTAATAAAAGAAGTAACTGTTTAATTTAAAAAACATTTGGCAAAAAGTAACAATTTCGGTAACAGAGGTCCAATAAGAAAAAAGGAGCCTGAACACCGTATCAATGAGCACATTCGCGTTCCAGAAGTACGTTTAGTTGGGGATAACGTAGAAACCGGAGTTTATCCTACAAGACAAGCTTTACAACTTGCTGATGAGTTGGAGTTGGACTTAGTAGAGATTTCTCCTAATGCGACGCCTCCTGTTTGTAAAATTATAGATTACAGTAAATTTGTTTACGAGCAAAAGAAGAAGCAAAAGGAAATCAAAGCTAATGCTAAGCAAACGGTAATCAAAGAAATTCGCTTTGGACCGAATACTAGTGAGCATGACTTTGAATTTAAATTGAAACATGCCATGCGTTTCTTAGAAAGTGGAGAAAAGGTTCGCGCCTATGTTCACTTCAAAGGGCGTGCGATTGTCTTCAAAGAACAAGGTGAAATATTATTATTACGTTTCGCTCAAGCTCTAGAGGAATATGGCAAGGTTGAATTATTACCGAAATTGGAAGGTAAGCGTATGTTCTTAACCATTGCGCCAAAAGCTTCTCCAAAGAAATAAGAATCTAACAGATTGATATAAAATTTATAGTATTATGCCAAAAGTAAAAACCAATTCCAGCGCGAAAAAACGCTTTAAATTGACTGGAACAGGTAAAATTGCAAGAAAAAACGCTTACAAAAGCCACATCTTGACAAAGAAAACTACGAAACAAAAACGTAACTTGACAACAACTAGTTATGTTTCTGATGCTGATATGGGCAACGTAAAACGTATGCTTGCTATCGGTAAATAAGTTTTATACCATTTTTTTTTAATAACAATATTTTTTAACCGGGTATCAGGTTGTAAGATTGCTGAAAAACGTAACACCTTATACCAAACTAAAATTTACAAATTATGCCACGTTCGGTTAACGCAGTAGCTTCTAGAAGAAGAAGAAAAAGAATCCTTAAATTAGCGAAAGGCTATTATGGATCACGCAGCAAAGTTTATACTATTGCTAAAAACACAGTTGAAAAAGGTTTACAATACGCTTACCGCGACCGTAAAACCAAAAAACGCGAGTTCAGAGCTTTATGGATCCAACGTATCAACGCTGGAGCTCGTCAACACGGAATTTCATATTCTCAATTGATCGGTAAATTAAACGCTAAAAACATTGGCTTAAACCGTAAGGTATTAGCTGACTTAGCTTTAAATAACCCGGATGCTTTCAAAGCAGTTGTAGACGCAGTAAAATAGAGTTTTAAACCGCTATCAATTTGTTAGATATAAAGAAAACCACTCATTTGAGTGGTTTTTTTTATTAGTTTAATTCGATACTGAACTGATCGTAATCTTCAGTTCGCCATGCCATATCCTGTGTATTGGATGAGAGGGCGAAGAAAGGGGAGAAGGTTCGTACCCTAACTGTTTTTCCATCTGGTAAAAACTCTAGAATTCTGAGCCAGCCATCGCCACCACTTCCATAGGTTCCTCCACCTAGTGCTTGCGCGTTGAAAGTCATTTGGCTAACCTTTTTTCCTGCAGCATTCTTATCGATTCGAAATCCTAAATGTTTTTTAACATCGTTCGCTGCTCCGATATGTCCAGAAAACACCATTTGAATATTTTTAGATGGCTTTACCAGACGGTTGAATACCGCGGTTCCGTAATTTGCATCTTGGAGGTCGTACTTAGCGGTTTCTATATGCTCGTTCTTAAAATTCAAATAAGCGTGAGTAAGCAATAGAACGCTGTGGTTTGCATATTTTTCTTGATTGACCACTTGGTTGGCCCAACCTAAGATCGTGTCTCTAGGGGCAAATTCTAGCGAGACAAACAAGAAGTCTTTCCCGTGAGGTGATTTCCATTCGTAAGTCGCATTTTCTAAGCTTGGATTTCCATAAATATTGGGAGCAACATCGCGGAGTAAGCGTTGATTTTTACTGTTTTTATCGGCGGGGAAGTAGTTTGGAAAATGAGTTGTCTTAGGTTTGTGCGTGTAGCTGAATATGTTATAATCGTGGTTTCCCGTTGCGGTTATGTACGGGATTTTTCCATCTAATTTTTCAAAGGCTGTAGCAGTCGCTTCCCATTGCTGTTTTCCGGTTTGATCCATTTTATTTCGATCCGGATTAACAATGTCATCATGCTCCACTAAATCGCCGGTACACATCACCATCTTGATGTTTAGTTTTTCTTCATTCTCGACAATCCAGTTCATCATAACGTCTAGAATAGGTTGATTTCTTTTAAACTTCACATAGTTCTGGATATCGGGAAGTAAGATCATCGACCAAGATTGTTGATTTTCTAATTCAGGTTGCTGGAATTTAGCCTTCTGCTGTGCGACACTCAAATTGGGTTGAATCATTAGGGCCGCAATGCCGAGAAGGATTAGTTTTTTGTAGTTTTTCATGATGCTGTTGCTTGAAAACAACAAACGTGACCTGGAGGGGGCCACGCTTGTTGATATTTACATACTATTGTGATTGAATTAAATCCATTGTTAATATCCTGGGTTTTGAGTCATTGCTGGATTGGCGTCCATTTCTTTGATGTCAATTGGCCAGTACTCGTCTTTATTTACTTGATATTTGACTTGTTGCGTTCCAAAAGATTTAGTGGCAATGCTATGGTTGTAAACTGGATTAGCATTTTCATCGATTTTTTGAATGGCACTTTTCGTCCATGCATTTGCATCTCTGTTCAAGTAAATGTGTCCGTTCATCACATCCTTCGCAATTCCCCAACGACGTAAGTCGAACCAGCGAAGGCCATCATTTGCAAGTTCTACTTTACGTTCATAGCGTAAAGCTTGACGCATTTGCACTTGAGTTAGTCCCTGTGGAAGATTTGGCATTTTTGCGCGTGAGCGGATTTCGTTAATCGCATCGTATACCGATTGGTCTATGCTTCCACTTTCAATCTTAGCTTCTGCATAAATTAAAAGCAGCTCTGCATAGCGGAAGATCCCGACGTTTAAATCTGATTCGCCAGATACGGACGTTGTTGCATATTCCGATAAATCGGTATGTTTCCGCCATAAATAACCCGAGAACGAACGATATGCATTCGTAGCATCTGTGTTATTTTGTGAACCTGGCTTTGTGCCCGTTCCGTTAATGATGGGCCAATAATTGTTGACTTTTGCAAATTTTGCATTTGGATCAAATTGAAATCCAAAGTAGCGTGATCCAGGGCGAGCAGTGTACATATCTAAACGCGGGTCACGATTTGCAAACGGATTATTTTCATCGTAGATGGTCGATTCGGTGATGTACTTACCTTCGGTATCTTGGAAAGAATCAATAAAGTTTTGAGTCGGTCCCCAGTAACAAACGCCTTTCCCTAAACGCGAGGCCATATAGTAAGTTTGGTTGTGTGTATTTCCACTGATTGCTTTATTGTATTCAGCAACCCAAATCCATTCTTTACTATTTGCATATCCTGCATGTCCGAAGATATTCGCTGATTGCGGCTCACCATCTGCATGTCCTTTGTTCACGTAAGCAATGGATGCATCAAAGGCTGTTAAGCTGTGCAAGCCATTTGAAAGTTCAATTGCTTTCTTTGCAGCTTCCGCTGCGATTTCATATTTCCCAAAGTTCAACGCAACGCGCGCTTTCAACATATATGCTGTGACACGCGACGCTCTAACATTTCCTGAAGCTTTTTGCGATACGGGGAGGTGGTCAGCAATTTCCGTCAATTCGGAAAGAATGAAATCTACCACTTCATTTTTATTCGTTCTGCCCGGTAGTTCGTCGGATAGTTTCAATGCGCGCTTTAGTAAAGCGACATCACCATATAGTTCGACAAGCTGCGAGTAGCAGTAGGCACGTATAAAGCGTAGTTCTGCATTTGTTGTGTTGTAAGCCGTTTCGCCCATGGTAGCTTTTAATGCATCCATATTGTCGAGTACTAAATGAACGCGGCCAATAGTTTGATAATGGGCTGACCATGGTTTCGTTGCAAGCGCATTATCGGTGGTAATCGAACTCGTAATTGGCGAAGTGTAGTTGTTGCCTGGACGAGCATAGCCGATATCGGTAATATTGTCCATGACATGCCACATCGGTGTGCTAGACGCATCTAGTAGCGTCAACGCTTTGTATGCTCCTAATAAGCCTAATTCTGCTTCTTTTGCGTCTAATGGGAAATTTTCTGTGGAAGGGCCGTTTAAGTTTAAACGATCCATTTCGCATGATGTCATCAATGCTGCGCATAACATGCTAATTCCTAATATTTTTTTTGTATGCTTAATCATGATGTCTTAAAATTTAATATCTAATCCGAAGGTGTACACTTTAACTTGTGGGTAGAAATTTCCTCCACCCAGGGATACGTTTTGAGCTGCGCTAGCATTGTAGTTGATCTCTGGATCGTAGCCTTCGTAGAAATTGGATTTAGTGAATAAGTTTTGTCCATTTGCGTATATGTAAATTCCGCCAAGCTTGGTGTTTTGGAACCATTCTTTCGGGAATTCATAACCTAGATGAACATTCTTAAGACGTAGGTATGATGCTGATTTCATCCAGAAGTCAGAATTTTGAGTGTTATTCGTCGACGTGATTGATAAGCGAGGAAGTGCTGCATCTCTGTTTTCTGTTGTCCAGTAATCCAATTGCCATGGTTTGATAGCAGATGAGTTAGCGCCTGGAATAACATAGTGAGAGTCTAAATATCCATCAACTTTTGCTACGCCCTGTAAGAAGGCACTAAACTTAAATCCTTTATAACCTAAGTCTAAGTTAATTCCATAAGTGTAGCGAGGAATTGTGTTGCCAATAATTTGTTTATCTGCATCTGTGATTTTTCCATCCGGGATTGCATTTCCGTCGGTATCAAATGCGCCAGCAATATCTTTGAAGAGGATGTCACCAGGTTGAAGAGTTCCAAATTGTGTCGGGCCATTTGCAATTTCTTCCTGCGTTTGGTAATAGCCGTCCGATACGTATCCAAAGATAGAGTTAATCGCATAGCCTTCTTGTTGACGCAATAACGTTCCTGAAGGTCTACCGCGCATATCTAAAATCTTATTTCTAACATCCGAGAAGTTGAATCCTAAGCCGAACTTGAAGTCGTTCCATTTATTGTCGTAACGACCACCAACTTCCCAGCCTATGTTTTCAACTTTCGCTGCGTTTTGATATGGCGGGTTAAGTCCATATAGTGGAGAGATATTTAAAGTCATCAGGATTCCGTTGGTGTGTTTTTTATACCAATCGAAGGTGAAACTAAATTTATCGAAGATCGTAGCGTCTAAACCTACTCCTGAAGCCGTCGTTTCTTCCCAACGTAAGTCAGGATTTGCCATCGTATTTAAGGTTACTAATTGGCTTACCGCTCCGCCCATTGATATTCCGCCCAAGGCAAGATTCTCCGAGAATGGTTGGTAGGTGCTACCAATGTTCTGATTTCCAAGGATACCCCATGATGCTCTTACCTTCAATTGATTGATTTTTGAACGAAGATTTGCCATAAATGGTTCTTGGTCTACACGCCAGCCCGCAGAGAAAGAAGGGAAGGTTGCCCAGCGATTTTGTCCTACGAAACGTGATGTTCCATCATAACGAAGGTTTGCTTCGAATAGGTAGCGATCTTTGAAAGCATAATTGAAACGTGAAAATGCAGATACCAATAACCATTGATCTTGTGTACCATCATTACGTTTTGTTTCTGTGTCTGCACCAGCGCTTAAAACTTCATAGGTGTCATACGTATAATCGCGACGATAGCCCATAAGGTATTTTTCATCGTACGTTTCACGTGATGTACCCACCATTAGGCTTAGGCTGTGATCATTAAAGGTTTTACTTGCTGTCGCGTGGAATTGATAGTTTCCGTAGAAATAACGATAAGCGTTCTCAGTTAATTCAGTTGATTCTGCTGCAGAACCTGCTTCAGAACCATCGGAGTAGTAGGTCATTAAAGCTTTCGAGAAATTATGTGTATTTCTCGTGCGATAGCGTGGAGCTATTAATCCCGTTACCGACAACCAGTCAACTGGCTTGTAGTTTAAGGAAAGATTACCGATTAATTCAATATTGTTTAGTCTTCTGTTTCCACCTTCTTCGATAAATGCTACCGGATTGTTCTTAACCCAGCCTTCAGACCATTTATCACCATAACGAATTGGAATGTTCGTCGGCATACGTCCTAAGTAATTCCAAATTGTTCCTTCGTTCGCAATTTGAAGACGATCACCATTCATAACTGATAAATCAACCTTGATATTAAGTTTATCATTCGGATTGATATCCATGTTATTTCTGAATGTATAACGTTGGAAGTTTGTGTTCTTAATCAATCCGTCTTGTTTAACATAACTTACGGATGGATTGACGCGAATAATCCCTGATCCCGCAGAGAGTGACGCGAAATGGTTCTGAGTGAAACCTGAGCCATTTAAAATAGCTTTCTGCCAGTCATAATTGTCTGGATTCTCGCTGTATAATTGATCGAATTCATCAAAGTTTTGTTGCGTATAGACTTCTTTACCTCCATCATTTACACTCGCCTCATTAAATACGCGCATAAATGTACGACCGTCAGTAACTTCTGGAATGAAAGTAGCATCTTGCCAGCCAGTATAGCCTTTGTAAGTAATGTTTAATGCATCTTTCGCACGTTTAGTCGTTACTAAGATTACACCGTTAGCAGCACGCGAACCGTAAATCGCTGCAGATGCCGCATCTTTCAATACGGACATCGATTCGATTAAGTTTGCATCGATTGAGTTTAGGTCCCCAGCAACTCCATCAATAATGACAAGTGGCTCACTCGCAGAAGAGAAAGAGTTAACACCACGAATTCGAATAGACGCTTGATCACCACCCGGTGCGCCTGTTTGTGAAGTAACTGTTACACCTGGTGCTAGTCCTTGTAATGCCGTTGAGGCTGAAACAGCAGGTCGATTCTCCAATTGCGCAGCGCTAATCGTTGAAACCGATCCTGTAAGATTTGTTTTCTTTTGCGTTCCATAACCTACGACAACTACTTCATCTAAGTTGGTTAAGTCGTTTTCTAGTGTTATGTTGATCGTTGATTGTCCAGTAACTGTTCGTTCTGTTGTTTTAAAACCAATACCCTTAAATACAAGAATATCATTGTTTTCGGCTTTTAAGGAATAAGAACCTGCTTCATCAGTAGCTGTAATGGTATTCAAGTGCCCCTTAATACTAATGGAAACACCTTGAACTGGAGTTCCATCTGCATTGGTCACTTTCCCCATTATTTGTAATGATTGTTGAGCTAATGCCATTCCTAATGGCATAATCAACAGCATTAAAATGAGTTGTAATTGTTTTTTCATTTAGATGTTTGTTAATGATCGTAGGTAAAATGTATTAAATAGAATCCCCTTTTAAAGGTTTGTTTTTATTTCTTAAATAATGTTTCGAAACTAGATTTATAATATTAACATTATGTTAACACAGTGTTTTCTTCTTATTAAATTATAAGATTAAATAACATATAATATGGCTTTTACCATAAATTGGTATTGGTTATTGTTTTGTAAACAATGTTTCGAAATTAAAAAAAAGATTTTTAAACACAAGGGTTTAAAAATCTTTTTTTAGAAATCCGTGAAAAAAATGTGGGTAGATGTCTTAGGCTAGAATTATTTTAATGCCTAATTCCTCGATTGCTTTGACCGTATCGGGCGATACTTTTTGGTCTGTAATAATATAATCTACGTCTATAAGTTCGCAGATCTTACCAAGTCCTCTTTTTCCAAATTTCGAGCTGTCAGCAAGAATGGCTACCTTCTGTGATGTTTGTAACATCTTTTGATTTAAGGTTGCTTCTGGAAGGTTGGATATGGAGATTCCAAATTCTAAATCAATACCGTCGGCTCCTAAGAAAAGGATGCCGCAACTGATTTCCTCAAGAATTCGTGTCGCGTAATGCCCTGCAACAGACGAGCTGTTCGAGCGAATTAATCCGCCTAACTGTAAAACCTCAATATTTGGCTTCCCGCTTAATTCTAAGCCTACTTTTAGGGCAGGTGTAATCACAGTAAGCCCCTGTGTAGTTTCTAGGTTTTTGGCAAACGCAAATACCGTCGTGCCAGATCCAATCATAATGGAGTCGTTGTTTTTGATCAGCTTTAACGCAGCTTGAGCAATACGTTGTTTCTCGTCGTTGTTGATTGTTTCTTTTACCAGAATTGGACGGTCGATCGCATAAGGGTTGCTGTTAGAGGCGCCGCCTTTGATGCGGAATAAGAGATTTTTCTCTTCTAGTAGCTTTAAATCTTTTCGGATCGTTACGCTGGAAACTTTCATCGTTTCGCAAAGCCAGTCGATTGTGATCTTTCCTTTCTCTTTTAAGCTTCGTAGAATGAATTCGTGTCTATCGGTAATATTCCTCATAATTCATCGTATCAGTTAATAGTTTAACAAATATAAATGACTTTTACTATTTCTGGAATTCTTTTTTTTTATTTAAAAAGCTTTCATTAATAATCTTTTTTTCTACATTTGGATTGTTAGATTAAGATTCAGCAATAACCATATTTACCTTATGTCAAAATTTATACTGCCGATTCCAGCTAAAAAACGCCGTTGGTTTATCATATTCGTAATTTTTCTAGCTATCGTCTTCAATTATTATGATCGTCAGATCGTTTCGATATTGAAACCGATGCTGAAAGAAGAGTTTGATTTAGGAGATGATGGTTACGCTTTAGTACTTAATGTCTTTACTGTATTTTATGCATTGATGTATCCTGTATCCGGTTGGTTAGTAGACAGATTTGGTGAGCGTAAAGTCATGTTGGGTGGTATTTTAGGTTGGTCTATTGCTTGTTTAGGAGGCGGATTTTCGAGAACCTTTGGATCATTTTTATTCTTTAGAGGGATGCTCGGGGCAGCGGAACCTACAAATTTTCCCGCACAGTTAAAGGTTGTTACAGTTTGGTTTTCTGGCAAACTTCGCGCGACAGCGAATAGTCTATGTATTGCTGGAAGCTCCATTGGAGCGATTATCGCTCCGCCACTGGTTGCTTGGTTAGCTATGCAGTATAATTTTCATACTGTATTTATCGTCGCTGGGGTAGTAGGCTTTATCATAGCCTTGCTTTGGTTCTTAATATATACCGAGCCACCCGCAGAGATTCGTGCTGAGGCTGCTGGTACGACAGTGGATCAAGTTGAAGAGCGTTCTTTTACGTGGGGGCAGTTATGGTCAAGAAAGTCGCTTTGGGGTATTTTATTGATTCGTTTTGTGAGTGACCCCGTTTGGTATTTCTGTTTATTCTGGTTGCCAGGTTATTTACAAGAGGAAAGTGGTTTGACGCTTGCAAAAATCGGGATGTTCGGTTGGATTCCATTTTTAGTTGCTGATGTAGGTGCTATTGCTACTTCCGCTTGGTCCGATAAAATGGTTCGTAAAGGAAAAGAGCCTTTGTTGGCGCGTAAAATCATGTTGAGCACTATAGCAGTACTAGCGCCATTATGTTGTTTGACAGCTTACGTAAGTAATCCGTATATAACGATCGCAATCTTTGCGTTAGTAGCTGTTGCATGTCTAAGTTGGTTGTTTACTGTGAGCGTTGTGATCGCAGAGGCATTCCCTGTAAAGAATGTTGCTTCAGTTTTAGGAATTGCTGGAGGATTTGGAGCATTAGGAGCTGTTTTATTTAACTATTTCGTCGGACAATTAATGGGATCTCTTGGGGCAGGTACCATATTTATTGCTATGGCTTTTATGCATCCTGTAGCTGTTTTGATTCTCTGGACGATGGTGAAAAAAGAAAAGCCGAATGAGGAATCGGTAATTATAAGCGCGTAATTAAAATATAAAAATACTATAATAATAATTTGACATGGGAGAAGTAAAGACTATTCACGAGCCAGCGAGAGAAACGCCGGTGCGCATGGAAGTTGATGTATTGGTAGTTGGTGGAGGTCCAGCAGGTATTATCGCTGCTCAAGCCGCTGCTTCCGACGGATTAAAAGTTGCATTAATTGATAATCGCAGCTTTGTTGGCGGAAATATGACTATCGGATTGCCTATTCTTGGCTTTTTAGGTCAAAAGGGGAATCAGATTATTAAAGGATTACCACAACGATTTATTGAACGTTTGAAAGAAGTGGATGCCGCATCAGAGCATCGTCCATGTCCTCTACACATGAGTTTGACATTAGTAGAACCGGAAGCGGTTAAGAATGTTGGACTAAAAGTATTAGAGGAGTCCGGCGTAAAGGTATTGCTATATGTCTTTTCAGCAGGCGTTGTTATGGAAGGTGATCAGCTGAAAGGGGTTATTATTGAGAGCAAATCGGGTCGCGAAGTGATATTAGCAAAGACAGTAATTGATTGTACTGGAGATGCGGATGTTGCTTTTAAAGCTGGAGTTGAATGCGAGCAAGGAAATGACGTCGGTGGAGCACAACCACCAACCTTGATGTTCTGTATGGCGAATGTAGATACTGATAAACTACGTATGTCAATTGCCGAAGAACCTAGAACATATTTAACCGATTTTATTCCTGCTGAATACTTTGGACAAAACAATCAGTTCATAGTTGTTGGTTTACGAAGTGTAATGGAAAAAGCTAGAGCGGCGGGATACCATTTACCAGTAGAGCGTACTATTTTAATTACTGGATTGCGTGAAGGAGAGGTTTGGGTGAATATGTCGCGTATTAATGGTGTTGATGGTACAAATCCAGAGAGTCTTACTTTTGGAGAGATTGAGGGGCGTAAGCAAGTGGAAGAAATTCAACGTTATTTAAAGGAATACGTTCCTGGATTTGAGGATTCACATTTCACAAAGATGGCACCGTTCTTGGGAATCCGCGAAACTCGTCGTATTGTAGGAAATTATGTGATGACGGCAGATGATATTTTAGGCTGTCGTCGTTTTGAAGATGCCGTTGCCGTTGCGAGTTATCCATTGGATATTCATCATCCTGAGGGTGGTGGGTGTACATTGACATGGTGTGGTGATAGCTATGATATTCCATATCGTTCATTGGTTCCTAAACGCGTTAAAAATTTATTAGTAGCTGGTCGTTCAATTTCGACTACACATGAGGCAATGTCAGCGATTCGCGTGATGGCCCCTTGTATGGCGATGGGAGAGGCTGCAGGACGTGCGGCTAAATTGGCAGTTCGTCATGGAGTTACTCCAGCAGACGTTAATGTTGAAGAACTACGTGCAGAATTGGTAAGCGCTGGCGCTTATTTGAGTGAAGAATCAACACAAAACGCTTAATAAATAAGATGATGAGCGATTTCTATAACTCTTCAAGGAGGAAATTTTTAAAGCAAGCTGGTTTATTAGCTAGCTTGCCAATCTTGGGTTCGGCTAAGGGGTTCTCTGCTGAAAAAACCGATAAAAATCTCAGTGTTCGTGTATTAACCTGTAATATTCGTGTCGATTTACCTGAAGATAGTGCGAAAGGCTTAGGATGGCAGCATCGAAGAGAGGCTTGTCTACAAGTGATCAAAAATCAAAAAGCAGATCTTATCGGTTTTCAAGAAGTTTTAAAGAACCAGTTTCTTGATCTAAAGCGTGAGTTGAGTGATTACTTTGCTTTTGGATTTGATGGTCCAGAGATGGATCGTTTCAAGGAGGGATATCATGGCATTGCTAAGAATCCAATTTTATTTTCGAAGAAACGTTTTGAATTGATCACCGCTGGTGGCTACTGGTTGTCGGAAACACCACTTATTGCCGGTAGTATATCCTGGGGTAGTGCTAGAGCAAGAAATTGTAGTTGGGTGAGGTTGTTGGATAAAAAAACTAAGCGCGAAATACGTTTAATAAACTTGCACTTAGATCATGTCAGCAATGAAGCAAAGTTAGGGCAGATTAAGCTAGTGTTAGCAGAATCGGCTCAGTATGAAGCAGATTTCCCTCAGATTATGACAGGTGATTTTAATAATGGATATGCCGCTGGTTTGTATCCTGAAATCATTGATGCGGGTTGGAAGGATACTTACGTATTAAGCAACGGCGATGCGAAACCGGAAGGTACAACCAATGCTTTCCGTCCTGATGATAGCGAGCGAAACGCGCGAGCGAAAAAGATAGACTTCATTTTTGTTAAAGGTCCATTAACCGCCAATAAATCCCATATCATTAAAGATCTGTGGAAAGGTGTCGTTCCGAGTGATCATTGGTTTCTTTCTGCCGACGTCCTTTATACCTAGGATAGACGTATGGATTGATGTGAAGAAGGTCCTAAAAGGCTTTTTTTATCTATAATTTTTAAAATACAAAATTGGAAAAGCAAGCTGACAAGCAGTCTTTTCCTTTTTTTAGGCTTAATTGCTTTTAATATATTTTATTTTGTTAAATTTTATTTATTTTAGATTTGATATTTACATCAACCAATTATAACACTAAACCACAATGGCGCAAGACAATTTAATGAACAGGCTAGGTATTCCTAGTAAGTTGAAGTGGGGATATTTAGGTATTCTTATTTTCATGATGGGTGACGGAGTTGAACAAGGCTGGCTAAGTCCTTACCTTGTTGAGCATGGGATGAGTATAGAACAATCATCTCTACTGTTTACCGTATATGGGATAACTATTGCAATATCATCATGGTTTTCTGGCGTTCTTGCCGAAAGCTATGGACCAAGAAAAGCGATGTTAATGGGGCTTTTGCTTTATATCATCGGTACGATTGGTTTCGTTGGTCTGGGAATGGCAAAATTAGATTACAGTTCAATGCTATTATTCTATGCTATTCGCGGGTTTGGGTATCCTTTATTTGCCTATTCATTTATGGTCTGGATCACCTACAAAGCGCCTCAAGATACTTTGGGAAGAGCTGTTGGTTGGTTTTGGTTTGTTTTTACAGGAGGATTAAATGTATTGGGAGCATATTATTCCAGTTGGGCATTAGAACGTTGGGGATATGAAAATACCCTTTGGAGTTCGATTCTGTGGGTCTTAGTAGGTGCTTTCTTTGCATTAGTGCTGAACCGGGATAAGTTTGAAACCAAAGCTTCTAAAGGCTCCAAAATGCAGGAGCTTATCAATGGGTTAACTATTGTTAAAAAAGAACCTAAAGTCTTTATTGGAGGTATAGTACGTGTCATCAATACGACAGCACAATTTGCTTTTCCTGTATTCTTACCGATTTACATGGCAGAGCATGGTTTTGATACGAAAGAATGGTTACAAATCTGGGGAACTATTTTCACGAGCAATATCATATTTAATTTAATCTTCGGCTTTATAGGCGATCGCTTAGGTTGGCAGAATACGATAATGTGGTTTGGTGGCGTAGGCTGTGCAATCACGACGGTATTATTTTATTACTCACCGATATGGTTTGACGGAAGTTACTGGGCAGTAATGGCCGCAGGTATCGCGTGGGGGGCATTGTTAGCAGGCTATGTTCCATTGTCAGCACTTGTTCCTTCTTTAGTTAAAGAAGATAAAGGGGCAGCTATGGCCATCTTAAATTTAGGAGCTGGATTGCCTGTGTTTGTCGGTCCGGCGATTGTCGGATTATTAATAAGCACCATTGGAAGTGCCGGAGTTATTTGGGTATTAGCGGGACTTTATCTTGTAAGTGCAGTCCTTACCAAATTTATTTCCATTCCAAAAGAAGTAGAGTTAGAGAATTAAAAAATTAGTTTAGAATAATATAGAATAAATATGAAAGTATTACTTACAGCGCCTTACGAGAATGAGAAAGCTTTGAAAGAGTTGGAAGGCCTTTTTGATGAAGTTGTTTACCGTTCATGGAAACCTCATGGACGTGCATATAACCCTACAGAACTAGATGCACTGATAAAAGAAACTGGAGTTGATGCATTGATTTCTGAACATGATGAAATTACTGCAGAAGTATTACGTGCAAATCCTGACTTAAAGTTCGTTGGAATTTGTCGTGGTACACCTTCAAACATTGATTTAACTGTCGCTACCGAACTGGGAATTCCAGTGTTTAACACACCTGCCAGAAATGCGCAAGCAGTCGCTGAGATGTTTATCGCTAATGTGATCACCTTATTGCGTAATACGATTCCTGGTATTAACTGGTTAGAAGGTAAAAACTGGGGTGAAGGTGCTCATACTTCATATCTGCAATTTAAAGGAAATGAGCTAGCGGGAAAACGCGTTGGTATGGTCGGATTTGGTGCGGTAGGGCAGCATATTGCGCGTATGTTGGTGAATTTCCCTTGTGAGATTTACTATTTCGACCCCTATTATACAGATGAGAATACGACCTTTAAGAAGGTGGAATTAACAGAGCTTTTCGCAGAATGTGATGTTGTTGGTATTCATTTGCCAGTAACGCCAGAAACGAAAGGAATGATCGATAAGAAATACCTGTCGTTAATGAAAGCTGATGCTGTTTTTGTCAATACAGCGCGAGCAACAGTAGTTGATCGTGATGATCTATTGGATATTATTGAAAATGGTAAAATTAGAGGAGCTGTCTTAGACGTTTTCTACAATGAACCACCCGATGAAATCGATTACAAGATGATTTTAAATAAGAATGTCATTGCAACTCCGCATATTGCAGGAGCGACGCATGAAGTAGAAGATCATCATGCCTTTATCATGAACAATAATCTTCGTGAGTTTTTTATTAATGGGAATAAATCCATTAAGCAATTGGTCAATAAAGCAGTTTTAGAAAAGATACAGATCGGATAATTATGGCAGCAAGAGAAGCCTATTTAGTTGTAGATATCGGTACAGGTAATGCGCGTGTTGGAGTTGCGACTCCAACAGGTGAAATCCTTAGCATCAAGCGAGAGAACGTACATTATGAGACGGATGCAAACTACGAAGAATCCATTTACTTTAAACCAGATGAGTTGTGGGGTCAGATATTGCACCTTACGAAAGAGGCATTAGCTGAAGCTGGAGAAGTGAAGATAAACGCGATTACTGCCACAAGTCAGCGCGAAGGAATTGTCATTATTGATGCCGAAGGGAATTCCCTTCTTGGTATGCCAAATATAGATCATCGTGGCCGTAAATGGGAGAAAGACTTATTGGATAAAGATACCGTCTATAACCTATCTGGACGTTATCCAACTTCATTGTTTTCAGCCTTCAAATTGGTCGGTGTACGCGAAGTGTATCCGGATCTATTTAAGAAAATAGATTGTTTTATGAGCATTAGCGACTGGATTCAATATAAGTTTTCAGGAGTGACCTGCTACGAACATTCACAGGCATCGGAAACATTATTATATGACGTAGAGCAGAAGGCATGGAGCAACACTTTACTGGAATTATTCAGTTTGCCATCGCATATATTGCCAGAACTAAAAGATGCGACCACTGTACTTGGAACAATACTTCCAGAGGTCGCTAAGACTTTAGGAATTGATCGTAATTCAGCAATAGTTGTCGGTGGTGGTGATACGCAATTGGCAATCCGCAGTATGGATCCTTCCGCAAATGACGTCGTGATTGTATCTGGTACAACAACACCAATAATAAAAATCGTAGACAACTACGAGAAAGATGAAGACCAACGAACTTGGACAAGTCGTCATATCGATGAGCACAACTTTATTTTGGAAGCGAACGCTGGTGTAACAGGGTTGAATTATCAACGCTTAAAAGAGATTTTTTATCCAAATGAAGGATACGATGTTATTGAGCGCGAATTAGAGGATGCGACATATTCACAATGTGTTGCCTCTTTGGGTTCATTGATTGCAGATGAAGAGGTCCCTTTGACTAAAGGAGGCTTTATCTTCAATGCTCCCGTATCACATCAATTAACTCGCGGAAGCTTTGTATTCGCTATTTTATGGGATATCGCGTGCAGTATCTATGAAAACTACAAGTTTTTATGCGCTGTTTCGGAGCATACTGAATCCTATATCTGGGCATGCGGGGGAGGTGTAGAAAGCCGAAAATTACGCCAATTCATAGCGAATTTATTCGGAAAGAGTATTAGAATTCGAGATACATTCCGTCAAGCATCGGTATTAGGAGGCGTATTCGTATGTAACGATGCATTACATGTTCGTAATATTAGCCCAGAATTATTAGAAGAAATTCATCCACAGAATCACGAAGAGTTTGAAAGACTTTATTTAGAGTGGAAGAACGCACGAAAAACATTTAAACAAGTACAAGGATAGGATGAACAATTATTTTTTTGGAGTAGATGTGGGAACGCAGGGGGCGAGGATTGTTTTAGTTAACCAAGAAGGGAAACTGATTGCATCTGATGCTAGAAAATTCGAATTAGACGATTGTTTTCGAGAAGAGCAATCTCCTGAATTATGGTGGAAAGACTGCAAAGAAATGATGACGGATTTAATTGCCTCTCTTCCTTCCTCGATCGATAGATCGTGCATTCAAGCATTGTCGGTGACTTCAACTTCAGGAACCGTTATACCGCTAGATAAAAATTACGACCCTTTGCATAATGCAATCATGTATAGTGACCCACGTTCCGCTGAGCAAGGGAAGCGTTGTAAAGAAGTGGCAACGAAATATGTGAAAGAGGGGTATACAGGCTTTAACGCTTCTTCAGGAATATCTAAAATGGTCTGGTTTCAGGAAACGTATCCTGAAAAAGCCGAAGATATTGAACTTTGGGTTCACGCATCAGACTATATCGTAGGAAAGTTTAGTTCTAATTATAAAACGACGGATTACACGAATGTACTGAAATCTGCTTATGACTTAGAGAAATTAGAATGGCCAGCATATGTCATAAAGGAGCTTGGTATAAAGCGTTCATGCTTACAAGAGGTGGTGCCTTCCGGAACAATAGTTGGGGAGCTGGACGCTGAATTAGCGTCAACTTGGGGAATTCCACAGATTGCAATCGTCGTGGGAATGACAGACGGTTGTGCAACACAAATGGCGTCAGGAGCAGTTAAACCGGGGAATTGGAATACAACGATAGGTACGACCTTAGTTATCAAAGGAGTGACAAAGTCTAATGTTGTTGATCCCCTTGGACGTTTATATAGTCACCGTCATCCAGAAGGTTATTGGATGCCAGGTGGAGCAAGCAATACAGGTGCAGACTGGATTTCTTTAGACTTTGCTGATAATCTTCAGGCATTAAATGAAGAAGCGGAGCAGTTGGTCCCTACAGGATTACTTGCCTGGCCATTAAAGCAAGAAGGCGAGCGATATCCTATAATGGCGGCTCAAGCGCGTGGGTTTTATCCCGAAGGAGTGTCTCAGGCGGCGCAATTCACTGCCGGACTTGAGGGAGTCGCTTTTATCGAGCGTTTAGCTTATGAGATCATTGAAGATCTATCTTCGGAAAAAGTCGAAGCAGTCTATTCTGCTGGTGGAGGTAGTAATTCTGATATTTGGTTGCAGACTAGGGCATCGGTACTGAATGTTCCGATATACAAATGCAAGGAGGCTAGCGGAGCATTTGGAGCAGCAATAATGGCGGCATCAAATACGTTTTATAGCTCGCTAATTGAAGCAGCATCGGCTATGACACAAATTGAAAAAGAAGTCCTGCCGAACTCAGACTTAGTCTCGGCATATGAAACTCAATACCGAGCATTTAAACAAAAATTAAGCGATTTAAATTATATATAGATGATTACAATCTGTCTATTAAGACATGGCGAGACTGCATTTAATGCAGACGGAAATAAGTATTGCGGTCGAACAGATATTGAATTAACTGACAAGGGAATTCAACAAGCGAATCGTATGAACGAATTGCTCAAGGATTATTCTTTCGATTACATTTTTTCTTCGCCATTGAAGCGGGCGAGAAATACGGCGGCAATTGCATCCGGTGATGAATCAAGAGTTCAAACAGATGAACGCTTGATCGAAGTGGATTTTGGAAATTGGGAAGGAAAGCGTTCTGAAGAGTTTATCGCTGAAGATCCAGCATCTTGGGAAAATTGGCTGTCCAATCCAGAAGAGCACGCTGCCGGACGGACAGGGGAGACTGCTACGCAAGTGATCGAGCGCTTAAGTAGTTTTTACAATGAATTACTTGAAAAGTATGATGGAAAGACTGTTTTAGTTGTTGGACATAATGGCGTGAACCGCTTATTTATGTCTAATCAATTGGGCATGCCATTGAAAAATTATAGAAAGATTGTACAGGAGAATTCCGCATTAACGTTGATAACATTAGATAAACATAAAGGTTTTAATTTGTTAAAGCTAAATGCTTAATTTCATAGTCAACTAAATCCTAATGAAAAAACTATTTATCGCCAGTGCTATCTTGTTAGTGTCTTTACAAGTATCTGCTCAAAAGCTTCACAAACTTAATTTCAAGACGACGGAGGAGATGTATTCATATTTCGAGTATGCTCCTGGAAAGAAAGTGATCTCAGGTCATCGTGGTACGATCGAAAACAAGATGCCCGAGAACTCTATTCCCTCAATGAAAGCGGTGTTGCAACACAGTATTGCCATATTTGAAATCGATCCTCGATTGTCTAAAGATAGCATTCCAGTGATGGTTCATGATGCTACTTTAGATCGCACGACTACGGGAACAGGAAAAGTCGCTGATTTCACGTGGAAAGAGCTTAAAAAACTAAAGCTTAAGGATAAACAAGGTGAAGCCACAAAATACAAGATTAATACATTGGATGAGATGATTAAGTGGGCGAAGGGAAAAACTATATTAAATCTGGATAAGAAAGATTTACCTATGGAAATGACCGCCGAGATAATCAAGAAGCATGATGCATATCCTTGGGTATGGGTGACTGTTCATAATGTAGAACAGGCAAAGTTCTATTTAGATAAGAATCCAAAGCAATATATGTCGATGCATATTAGGACTCAACAGGATTTAGAGAAATTTGTACAATCTGGATTGCCGTTCAATCGTATGATTGTGTATATCGGGCCTGATATAAAATCTTCTAATCAAGCTATGTATAAATTTTTTCACGAGAAGGGCGTCATGTGTATGATTTCGTCGGCACCTACTTTTGATAAATTACCAACAGTTGGTGAACGTGCAGAAAAATTTAGAGCAGTATTTGCTGATGGTGCCTCTATTTTGGAGTCAGACTTACCAATCGAAGTTAGTAAAGCCATTCAATAGGAAGATTACATAGAATTTATGAAATAAAAAATGCCCTCTTGAAGGGCATTTTTTATTTTATTATACCCTATACTAATCTGTAAATTTCGTTATATTCGATGCTAAATTATTAACCCTAATGAAATTGTTTTTAACCCTCTTATTGGGCTTCTTAACGTTGTTTTTAACAGGAGTGGAAGCTGCACAACCTAATCTTTCCAGCGCGCCAACTCCAACTTGGATTCGTCAAATTACTGGCGTTCCTGCTAAGGTTGATCTCGATGATATTTCATTGGGATATTACTTTGAACTTGTTGATTATCAAGTCAACCTGAGTGAGAAATCTATTTACAACAAATCAATTAAGGTAATTTTTGAAGATTCAGGTATTGAGAATACGGGGCAAGTATCCATTAATTTTGATCCCAGCTATCAAAAGCTTGTTATACACGAGATAAAAGTAATTCGTGAAGGCAAAGAGCTTAATAAGCTTGATATTTCGAAGTTTCGTTTGTTAGCCAACGAGTCTGAATTATCAAGACTAATATACAATGGTAATCATACGGCCTATCTAATTATTGATGATCTAAGAAAAGATGATAAGCTAGTCATTGCTTACTCAACCATTGGATTTAACCCTGTCTTTGAAAATAAATTTGCAGACTCCTACACCTTGGAGTCTTATGAACCCGTTGGGTTAGTTCATGTGAATTATTTAATTCCAAATAGCCGGAAGATAAAGTTTAAAACCTTCAATAAGGCTCCGGCAGAAAAAACGATTAAACTGGGAGAATCTACTAGTTATTACTGGGAGCATGCATCGAAGAAGACTGTATCATACAGTAATTTCGCGCCATCTTGGTATGATCCCAACATGTACATTGAATGTTCAGAATATGCCAGTTGGGCTGAAGTAGGAGAATGGGCAAAACGAGCGAATCCTATTCAGGAAATTAATCTGTCCACAGAATTTGGGAAATTCGTTGAAAGTTTATGGCAAGAGTCTAAGCGAGATAAAGATTTATATGCCGAAAAGGCGATCGACTTCGTGCAAAATAAGATTCGATATATGGGTATCGAAGTTGGGCAACATTCGCATCGTGCCCATGCAGCCGACAAGGTATTTAATCAGCGTTATGGCGACTGTAAAGATAAATCGGTTCTGTTAGTATCGATTTTGCGTGCGAAGGGGATCGATGCAACTACCGTATTGGCCAATACCTATCAGCGGTCAAAAGTTAAAAATCAATTACCCTCTCCCTATGCTTTTAATCACATGGTTGTCGCCTTAAAAAGAAAAGGGCTATACACTTATGTCGATGCTACTTCTACTAATCAAGGGGGGAAACTGGAAAGCAAGTATTTCCCATATTATGGCGAATTGTTAAATCTTGCATCTCCAAAAGAGCTTGTGGATGCCGACGCCGCTCAGCATTTTAAAAAAATTGAAATATTCGATGTGCTAAAGTTGCTATCGAATAATAAAGCAATACTAACAGTGAAGACTGTCAACTATGGAGGACATGCTGATCAAGTTCGATCTTACTTTAAATCCAATGGAAAAAATCAAATCAAGGAAGAGTACGAATCATATTATAAAAATATCTACAAAGCAGTTAAGACGAAAGAAAAGATCCGAACCGAAGATAATTTAGCGGATAACGTGTTTACTGTGTATGAAACCTATGATCTCACCGAAGTGGGGCATCGCGATGAGGTAACCAATAAAGTTTTGATACCTTCCTATAGTAGGAGTATTTTCGAACGCCTACCGGCTATCGATGAAGACATTAACAATCCCGTTGCGTTGGATTACCCGCTGCAGGTAATGCACAGTATTAAAGTGGTCAATCCTGATGAGAAGAAATTATCAAACTATTCGGCACATGACATTGTCAATGGAATCGATTATTCTTTCCTTAGGAATGTTTATACGCATAAAGACACTTTAATTGTTTCCTATAATTTCGATATTGCATCCCCCTATATTCCTACGGATCGCGCCAAGGCATATTATAACGATTATAATAAAATTATTAATGATGCCATGCAATCTTTCTATGTGGATGATCAAGGTAGTTTGATTCTTACTGAAGGTGGTCTTGGAAATTTCAACTGGATTCTCTTCTGTTTACTTTTAATTATCGGTTCCATCTATTACTGGTGGTTTATCAAAAAATATCTGCCATCAAAACCCCTGTCAAGGTTTGCGATGAATCGAGAAGCAAGTTATGATACTATCGGCGGTTGGTTAGTGTTTCTTGGATTAGCATTAATTGTTTCGATAATAGTTCAGGTAATTATAGTATTTACGCCCGATTCTTACTTGTACACTTCTTTCTGGAATTCCGCAGAATATTATGACCAAAATTCGAAGATTGCCATACGCATGATCTTTGTATTTGAAACTTTTTTTCAATTGGGCGCTTTGATTGTTTTACCCTCAATAGCCTATCTGTTTTTTCAAAAAAGGGACTTGTTTCCGCAAAGCTTCTTCATTGTCAGAACCGTTCTCTTAGGGTTTGTAATCGTTGATTTAATCGCTTCTGAAACTTTATTGCCTGCCGAACTGATCGATAATGAAGAAAGTTCTAGAATGGTCGGCGGAATCATTACGTCGATTATTTGGCTAATTTATGTTGCACGTTCGCAAAGGGTGAGGGGGACATTTGTTGTCCGATCTCCAGCTGCTGAAATCGAATATCAGAACAGCATTTCGGTGACGGAAAACTCGGAAAATGATGGCGAGCGAATTGACAATGCGGATAATTCAGAAAAAGAGTTTAAGGAGCTCTAAGAGCCTATTGCGAATAATAGTTCTTATTGAAAAACAAAAAAGCCAAGATTGAAATCTTGGCTTTTTTGTTTTATAAATCCATACTAGATGTTAGAAATTTCTAATACTTAATTACAGATTACTTTGTTTCTTAATCTTCGTTCTGGTTGTTGTCGGTTTTGCAAGTTGCTTTTGCTCATGCTGCCTTTCTAGGTATTTGATAATCTCACTAGCAATATCTTTACCTGTTGCTTGTTCAATACCTTCCAAGCCTGGCGAGGAGTTAACTTCCAATATTAATGGTCCGCGCGATGAAGGAAGCATATCAACACCGGCAACGGTAAGCCCCATCGCTGTAGCTGCCGCGATAGCAGTTTCTTTTTCTTTGCGGGTCAATTTAATAACCTCTGCAGTACCGCCACGATGTAAATTGGAACGAAATTCGCCCTCCTTCGCTGTGCGTTTCATTGCTCCCACAACTTTGCCATCAACGACAAAAGCGCGTATATCAGTCCCTTTAGCTTCTTTGATATATTCCTGAATAAGAATGTTATTTCCCAATCCGTAAAAAGCTTCAATAACAGAAGATGCTGCTTTTTTCGTTTCCGCTAATACAACACCGATTCCTTGTGTTCCCTCCAACAATTTAATTACTAGCGGAGCGCCACCAACCATGTTGATTAGGTCGTCTACATCGGAAGCTGTTCTTGCAAATCCTGTAATCGGAAGGCCTAAGCCTGCACCAGAAAGAATCTGCATGCAACGTAGCTTATCGCGAGAACGCGTAATCGCTTGACTTGGATTAGCCGAAATCACACCCATTACTTCAAATTGACGTACGATGGCAGAACCATAAAATGTAACAGAAGATCCAATTCTAGGTACAATAGCGTCAATTTCTGCGATATCTTGTCCCTTATAGTGAATAGAGGGTTTCCCTTGCTGTATGCCAACATAACACTTACTGTGGTCGATCACCGAACATTCATGCCCACGCGATACGGCCGCCTCAACCAAGCGTCGGGTTGAGTAAATTGACTTATTTGTCGATAATATAGCTATCTTCACTTTCTTCTTTTTTCTATAACGAATAAACGGGCTCTAATGTTTTATATCAAATTGGATGCTAGATTTTTCTTAGAGACATCCACTAAGAATTTTCTAGTAATAAAATTACGCCCTAAAAGCATGGGGTAGGACATGGATGATCTGTCACGAAAGGAGAGTTTAATATCGTACAGCTCATTGAACATTCTGATCTTGGTTAGGAATATATAACGAATCTCCGACTGTCCGAAAGAACTTTTTATCGTTCTTTCCCGATGTACAGGGAAGGTAAGCTTCAAGACTTTTTCGCTCTCTAAGTTAGGACGGATATGTCCAATCACATAAAGATGACCTTTCTTGTTAACCACCTCCATCTGTTCACAGTGTAGAACAGAGGTTTCGGCTCCCGTATCTATTTTAGCCTCAATATCATAAAGACCCAACTCGGGTAAATCTATGATTTCTGTTCTACCTATAATCTTTTTGCTGTCCACCTCAAATTTATTCGTAAATAAATTCTCCGTATGGAGAGCGAATTGTCACTTTCTTATTTTCAGCCGCTTCTACGCGTCCAATAACTTGTGCTGGAATACCAAACGATTCTGAAATTTGGATAATGTCGGCAGCGATTTCTTCTGGTACATAAAGCTCCATACGATGACCCATATTGAATACTTTATACATTTCCTGCCAATCCGTATTGGATTCTTTTTGGATTAATTCAAATAATGGTGGGATAGGGAATAGGTTATCCTTAATCACATGTACATTGTCGACGAAGTGCAATACTTTCGTTTGGGCACCACCAGAACAATGAACCATACCATCGATTTGTGAACGGTACTTGTCTAAAATTTGTTTTATAACTGGAGCATACGTACGTGTAGCAGATAATACAAGTTTGCCTGCCGTAATTTCCTCTCCAGACTCCACTTTTATTTTATCTGTCAAAGCTCTTCCGCCAGCAAATACTAAATCATAAGGAACCGCTGGATCAAAACTCTCAGGGTATTTTTCCGCGATATATTTACTGAATACATCATGACGAGCAGATGTCAATCCATTGGATCCCATCCCGCCATTGTATTCTTTCTCGTAAGTTGCTTGTCCATAAGACGCTAATCCTACAATGACATTTCCGCCTTGAATACGATGATTCGAAATGACGTCTTCACGTTTCATTCGACATGTAACGGTGCTGTCCACGATAATTGTTCTTACTAAATCGCCAACATCAGCAGTTTCACCGCCAGTAGAGTAAATTCCCATGCCTAGCTCACGCAATTCGGCAAGAATTTCTTCCGTACCATTTATAATTTCCGCAATAACTTCACCCGGAATAAGGTTCTTATTTCTACCAATTGTAGAAGATAATAAGATATTGTCGATTGCTCCAACACAAAGTAAATCATCAACGTTCATGATAATAGCGTCTTGGGCAATGCCACGCCAAACGGAGATGTCTCCAGTTTCTTTCCAATAAACGTATGCTAATGATGATTTCGTACCTGCTCCATCGGCGTGCATAATATTACACCAAGCTTCATCTGCACCCAATATATCAGGGATAATTTTACAGAAAGCTTTTGGGAATAATCCTTTATCAATGTTTTTAATTGCATTGTGCACATCCTCTTTACCAGCGGATACACCTCTTTGGTTGTATTTTAAATCTGACATCTTGCTTGCAAAAATAAGCAAACCTCTTGATTATTGCGAAAGTTTTTCGTGAGCAAATTCCTTAAAATCCAATTCAATAGAATAAGGGCTTACTTCACTTCTAGAATTTGCTTCCAGTGCTCGCTAAGAAGCGCTAGGTTAAACCGCGCATTGGCAGGGCTAGTGCTAGGTAGCCCAATGTAGTTAATTCCTTCAGCACGCTTTAATAGCTTGTCGTGTAGTGCTAATGCTTTCTGACCATTGAAGAAAACATGTTTGATCGCTGGGTACTCCTGTAAAAGCTGAGGTAAATTATTAACTTCTACAGACGAGATGTCCGAATCCATACTTCCTGGGCGAATAGCAGACGCGCATACGTCCCACAATGCAATATGATTAGCTACTAGCAGTCGTTTCCTGTCGCTATAATTCGTACTGAAGTTTTCGGCGAATAGATGATACATCAGTTTCCAAAATCTATTCTGAGGATGCCCATAGTATTGCTGTTGCTGAATTGACAAGTCGCCAGGCAGACTTCCTAAGATCAGTAATCGAGCTGAAGAAGCGATTATGGGAGGGAAGGATGACTTTATTTCCATGGAAACGATTAATATCTTTTCATTTTACTAATTTTTTCCATTTGTTGGATCAAAACAGTTGCTCGATCTGCGAGTTCTGCTTTCCATTGTGGATCGCTTTGCTCTGGTAATCCTTTAACAAAAACACCATCGTAATAATAGAATCGAAATTCCTCCGCTTTTTGCGTTTTAGCGTAATCAAACTCGGGCGAATACATATGCGCATTATAGCTGTAGATCTCCTCCAGAACAAAAGATACTTTATTGTTCTTAAAGTAGTAATAATCGTTAGTATACCCTCCTTCGCCGTAATATTTAATGTCCATTTTCTCCAGCTGTTGATTCTTAAAATAGAAATAAGCTATTCCACCTTCCGTAGATTCTCCTAAAACCTCTGCGGAATCAATCTTATCCCAATCGCTTAGCTGCTGAATTCGATCGTAGTTATCACGAATACTTTGAATGGTATCTACAGTCTGATGGTCGATCTTTACACTGTCGATATGACTATTTTCATTCTTATCTTCATTCTTTGACCTACTCTGTTGACAGGATGCTGTAAAAATCAATAGGGTGATTAGAAGATATAGATTTGTTTTCATAGCGGACTTGTTTTGCATTTATAACGTTGCTAGCTGAAGAATGTTTCGTTTGTGATTCTAGAACAAGTTTGCCCGACTATAAATTCTTGCTGAAAAAAGATATAGCTGCAACAACACTTATTCATTCGGTGATGATATCTTAAATTACCTTACAGCGCAATTACTAGTAATTTGAAAATCTGAGAAAATGCTAGTTTTAAACTATTCATCAAAAAAAAGGGATGCTTTCGCATCCCTTTTTTTGACCGGTTAGGTCTAATATCTCAAATTTAAACTGTGATAGTTAAATTAGTGTTTGAAATGTCTTACGCCAGTTGTTACCATAGCAACTCCTTTTTCATTCGCCATATCGATTGATAATTGATCTTTTATGGATCCACCTGGTTGCAATACCGCAACAACACCCGCATTACCAGCGATTTCTACACAATCAGGGAAAGGGAAGAAGGCATCGGAAGCCATAACGCTACCTTTTATATCAAAACCGAAAGATTGTGCCTTTTCAATAGCCTGTTTCAATGCATCAACGCGTGAAGTTTGTCCGACACCCGAAGCGATTAAAGTACCGTCTTTTGCGAATACAATTGTGTTCGATTTGGTATGTTTTACAATTTTATTTGCGAAATAAAGATCGTTCAATTGTTCAGCAGTTGGTTGAACAGTCGTTACTGCCGTCATTTCTGCAGGACCTTCTACCGTATTGTCTTTATCTTGAAGAATAACTCCATTCAATAAGGTCTTGAATAGTTGCGTTGGTAAGCTTACCTCTTTACGACGAAGAATAATGCGGTTTTTCTTTGCAGTCAATACTTGTAAAGCATCTTCTGAATAAGAAGGCGCGATTAGTACTTCGAAGAATAAATTGTTTATTTCTTCTGCCGTTTCTTTATCAACTTCCGCATTGCAAATTAAAACTCCGCCAAAAGCAGAAACAGGGTCGCAAGCTAGTGCTGCTAACCAAGCCTCTTTGATTGTATTACGAGAAGCAACTCCACAAGCATTTGTATGTTTTAAAATGGCAAACGTAGGTTCTTGGAATTCATCGATTATAGCAACTGCAGCATCAACGTCAACCAAGTTGTTATATGATAATTCTTTACCGTTCAATTTATCGAACATAGCATCTAAGTTTCCAAAGAATACACCTTTTTGATGAGGGTTTTCTCCGTAACGAAGTGTTTGCGATTTTTGCTCGGATTGTTTGAACACTTCGATTGGTTCTTCTAGGTTAAAGTAGTTGAAGATCGCTGTATCGTAGTGAGAAGAAGTGTTGAATGCACGTTTAGCAAAAGACTTACGCTGTGCTAATGTCGTTGTACCCTCTTGATTCTTTAATATTTCTTCTAATTCTTGGTAATCATTTTTTGAAGAGATAATAACCACATCATTGAAGTTCTTTGCCGCTGCACGGATTAAGGAAATACCACCAATGTCGATTTTCTCAATAATATCTTGTTCAGGAGCTCCTGAAGCAACTGTTTCTTCAAATGGGTATAAGTCAACAATGACTAAATCAATTTCTGGAATTTCGTATTGTGTTAACTGTTCTTTGTCGTCCGCTAGAGGGCGACGCGATAAAATTCCACCAAATACTTTCGGGTGTAATGTTTTTACACGACCTCCTAATATTGAAGGATAGCCTGTTAGATCCTCAACACGTTCTACAGGGATATCTAAGTCGCGAATAAACGCTTCTGTACCACCAGTAGAGTAGAATGTAACACCGTATTTATGTAATAACTGAATTAGGGGCGCAAGGTTATCTTTGTAGTAAACTGAAACCAATGCATTTTTTATCTTAACAGGATGATTCATTGTATTTTGTTTGGAGCCGCAAAGATAAAAATTTATAAAGACTATTTGTGGATTAATATCGAATTATTCGCTAGGGGCTATAAAATCGTCAAGCATATTTTTAACTTAGTTGTTAGAATGATAAACTAATTATAAAGCTTATGAAAGCAACTCCAATTATTTGTTTCTATTTTTTTGTTTTTGGCTTATATAATTTTTCCGTCGCGCAGGAAAATATAGGAAGGAAGTTAGAAGCCCTTCGTTCTCCGGAAATAGCTGCGGACAATACCGTTACCTTTAATTTTTTCGCTCCGAAAGCGCAGGAAGTTGCGGTTATTGGCAATTGGCCAATGTCGGAGGCTTCGAATGATAATAAATTAATCATGCATAAGAATGCCGATGGTATTTGGACAGCAAAGCAAGAACAACTAGGTAGTGATTTATTTCTTTATAACTTTTTGGTTGATGGTGTTCGTATAGCTGATCCACTCAATGTCTACCAAATCCGTGATGTGAGCAATGTGTTTAACTATTTTATCACGAATGGGGGACAAGCGGAGTTGTATAAGACGAAAGTGGTTTTACACGGAACTTTAACCAAAGTATGGTATAAATCATCAATTAATAGCGCTGAACGAAGAATGACGGTGTATATTCCGCCTAGCAGCGGAAGTGCTAAAAAATCTTATCCAGTTTTATACTTATTACATGGTATGGGTGGGGATGAGGAAGCCTGGCCTACCTTAGGTCGCGTATCGCAAATCATGGATAACCTAATCGCTTCAGGCAGAATAGAACCGATGATTGTTGTTATGCCAAACGGACACAGCTCGAATTCTGCTGCTCCAGGTTATTCCGAGAAGGGAGAATATGCCGTTAATTTTAGAACCGCTGATGTGGGATCAGGGGATATGGAGTCTAATTTTCAAGAGATCATCAAATTCGTCGAGAAGACTTATCCAGTAAAGAAAGGCAAAAAGAATAGAGCCATAGCTGGCCTTTCCATGGGCGGATCCCATTCATTGTTTATCGCCGCTGCTAATCCGAACACTTTTGATTATGTTGGTTTATTTTCCGCGGCCTATCGCTTAAATGACAAGCAAGGTATTCCAGTTTATGATAACATCGATCAAAATCTTCTTCAGCAAAAAAAGTATGGTTATGCTTTATACTGGATTGGGATGGGAAAAACAGATTTTCTATATAAAACGGGTGAAGACTATCGAAAAAAGCTTGATGATCTAGGCCTGAAGTATACCTATCATGAATCAGAAGGAGGGCATACTTGGTCCAACTGGCGTGATTATCTAATACAATTTAGCAGTTTACTCTTTAAATAATCTTGTGAATAAAAGTCGATTGAATGGACTCGCTTCGGACTTCGTTCGATGCTTAGCCCTTTAAAATCGACTATGTGATCAAGATATTTGAATGTAAATGTATGGGCGTCAACTCGACGCTTAAGGGAATAAACAAGAAGAGCTGCTCAATCGAGCAGCTCTTCTTGTTTAATGTATCTGTCATCCAGTAAGTACAATTTGTATACTTTTTTTTGATCGGGATGATCTGAATATTTAGTTATATTTTTTCAATAAATTCTCGATAACCTTCGGGTAGTGCAAATGCTCTAACTGTTGACCATTGAACTTAATCACTTCTAGGGTATCACCAGGTTCCACACGGAACTTTGCTTGATAAATTACTTCACCTTCATCAAAGTTTTCATTAACGAAGTGAATGGTAATGCCATGCTCTTCTTCGCCTGCAGCTAAAACAGCTTTATGCACTTTGTCTCCATACATTCCTTTACCACCAAATTTAGGAAGTAGGGCCGGATGAATATTAATAATCTTATTAGGGAATGCTTTCAGTAAATTGTCAGGAACCAACCATAGGAATCCAGCCAGAACGACTAAATCGATATCAAGACGTTTTAGGAGATTGACAACCTCATCGCTTTCATAGAAGTCATGTCGGTCAAAAACATGTGTTGGGATTTCAAAATTATCTGCACGTTGTAATACAAAGGCTTCAGGATTATTACTTAGTACTAAGGCAACTTCAGAACTGTCTGAATATTTAAAATGCTCCATAATCTTCTGAGCATTCGAACCAGAACCTGAAGCAAAAATAGCAATGCGTTTTCTCACAATGTTTCTAAGATTGATATATTAATAAATGAAATCAATTCAAATATAGCTGTTTTTTTGAAAAGAAGGGCTAGAATGCACCAGAATTGGACTTAAATCAGTAGATTTAGCTAAGAAATACAGGATTTTACACGATTATGAAGAAAATATTATATTGCCAATTCCTATTTATTTTTACCTGCATTACTGCGCTGGCTCAAGTTCCTGAAAATCTCCCGAATTTTAATGGCATGTTTAAAATGGAAAATAACGCCCCTTTTTCATCGGATTCGTTGAGTAATAAAGGAATAAATGCGTTGATTTTCTACGATCCAGGCTGCGGACATTGCCAAGAGTTGGCATCGGAAATAGGAAAGTCTTTAGATCAATTTGATAAAGGCACCGATTTCTACTTTGTCGCGATGCAAGAGAAAGGGCAGGTAGATGGTATGTTAAATATGTTTGCAAAAGAACTTATAGATAAACCGAACGTACACTTTCTGTATGATCCTGAAGGTAAGTTTATACTTGCTTTTAATCCCAAGAATTTCCCGTTTACATATATCTATGCGGGTGATACGAAGAGAGAAATCAAACACTTCAACGGGGAAGGTAAAATAAAGAAGTTACTTCCTTACTTAATTACAAAAAAATAAGTTTCACTGGAATATCTTCCAATGAAACTTAACTTTCCTCCTATTATTTTGCAGCGATTTAAGGCTGCATCATCAACCTTATTTTGTTGTCAATACCTTTTCAAGAAGTTTCTTGCCGATATCGCCAACGCTCAACTCTGAATTCGCTAACATAATAACCACTGCTTTCTCGTCAGGAACAAAACCGACAAAACTATTGTATCCACCAGTAGCACCAGTATGATGAAAGTATATTTGATCATCAATCATATTCATACGCCATGCTAAGCCTATATCCGTATTGGGAGGAATAAAATAGGTGAACTGTTTAGTTAAATGCATTGCACGCTGTATATCTGTTTCTGGAAATGTTAATTGCGCAATCGTGTATCGCAATAAATCATCTAATGATGACTTCAATCCACCAGCACCAACTAAAGCTTGGAAATTCCAATGTGGTACTTCCTCTCCGTTTTTGTTATATGGTTTTGCGATATTTTTATTCTTAAGATCTATTTTGTCCGTTGTGTTCGACATCTCTAAAGGAACTAACATCTGTTCTTTTAGCAATTGCATATAAGGCTTTTTGCTGATGATACTGATGAGCTCGCCTAGTAAACCATATCCTACATTGCTGTATTCAAATTCTTCTTCTGGTGCTCTTAAAGGTTTTACATGCTTGAGAAAAGAGAATAACGCTTTCCGATCATACACAGCGTATGGATCCGCGGGATTAAATTTTGCTACTTTATCAGCATTGTCTGCAAGACGGGGTAATCCAGACGTGTGATTTGCAAGGGTTTTGAAGGTTATCTTTTGCAATGCCGGGTTCATAGCGACTGAATCAGGCAAGAATCGGGTGATGGTATCGTCTAAAGAGATGGAACCCTTATTTACTAAATCGGCTAATAAGGATGCGGTTATTGTTTTCGTTACGGAACCGATTTCATAAAGGGTATTACCGTCAGGAAGGGTGTTGTTGCCCTTTGCCGTTTCTCCGTAAAAGAATTTATTTAGCTTGTTTTTGTGAATAACAGCGATGGCCAATGATTGTGCATTCTGTTGTTCAGCATAGCTTCTAGCCAATGAATCAACAAAAAAATCTAGCGGATTTTTTGTTTCTACTTGTGCTATTACCGTTTCTTTTTTAGGTCCTTGTTTAGCATCGATTGGCTGAAACATGAGTCCGGTGTATTTCATCGTGGAATCAATGGCCAGGGATAAACCCATCTCGGCGCTTGCGAATGAAACACGGTATAACGCGACTCCAGCACTGTATTTTTCAAGTGTTGAATTTTCAATTTTTCCTAAAGAAAATAGTTTTGTTGAAGTGCTTACAAAAGCTTCTTTGCTTATCGCTTCTTGGAACGACGGAGCTGCTAAAGCATAAATGGAATCAGCTTGTTGTGTATTAATTAGAAATTCAATTCTGTTGTATACTGCGCGATTCTTGCGCTCGTCTTCAGATTGTGCAAAAACAGTGTGCAACAGAAGGAACATCATGCCTATACAAAGGCTTATCTGTTTAATAGTCATGTTCAAATCTACAAAACAAATTATAAACCGATAACTTGTTTTAAACGTGCATAACCAGATTTAGAGATATTTATTTTTCCTCCACTACTCAAGGTTGCTATGTAGCTATCTTTTTCCATCGGTTCAATTTTCTGTAATAAATCTACACGAACAATAAAAGAGCGATGTACTCTAACAAATTGCTTAGCATCGAGCTGCTTCTCGAATGAACTCATGGTTTTGTTCTTCAGATACATGCCGTCATTCGTATGGATCTTTACATAGTCATCGTAAGCTTCTAAATAATTTATTTGCTGAACAGGGATAATCTTGATCTGTGATCCTGTTTTAACAACGATACGTTCCAAGGATTCCTCTTCTAGGGTTTCCTTCAACTTCTCCGTTTCAATCTTCGGATTAGCGTTGCTTTGGAAAGCAGATTTAAATTTATCAATAGCCTTTTCGAAACGATCTGGACGGATAGGTTTCAATAAATAGTCTATAGCGTTCTTTTCGAATGCTTTAAGGGCATATTCATCAAATGCCGTCGTGAAAATTATATGGGGATGTGTGTCGAGCAACTCTAACATTTCGAAGCCTGTCAATTTAGGCATTTGTATATCTAGGAATATCAGATCAGGTTGATGTTGTTGTATTGCTTTTACACCTTCAAAGCCATCGTTACATTCGGCCATCACTTGAAAATCAGGATGCTGTTGTAGATATTCTAACACCATGCTACGTGCTAGGGGCTCGTCATCGATTAGGATCGTCTTTATCATTGTGGTATTCTTAATGTAGATATAAAGTTTTGGTCTTCTGTTGCTGTTTGTAGTAAATCTGTCCGTCCGAATAATAAATATAATCGACGTTGTATACTGGATAATCCGAATCCAGTTCCCTTTTTCTGTTCGGTTTGATCCGTTTCAAAAGGATTGCTGATTCGTATAGTTAGTAAATTCTCCGTTAAAGTTAAGTCTATTTTTATTAAAACCTGATCAGTAACGTTGTATAATCCAAATTTGATCGCATTTTCCACTAGGGGTTGGAGGATCATGACCGGGATTTTTGCTTGCAAGACCTCTTCGGTATAATCAAAATCGGTCGATAAGCGATGTCCAAAACGAACCTTTTCAATGTCTAAATAGAGTTTTAGATGATTTAGCTCATCTTCGACATTACTAAATTGGCGCTCATCTTTACGCATCGTACCTCTTAGGAAATCGGATAATTGAAAGACCATATTTCTTGCCTCAGTTGGTTTACTGCCAATTAAAGCGATAATGGAGTTTAAACTGTTAAATAGAAAATGTGGTTGAAGTTGTTGTCTAAGATTGTAGAGCTCTGCATCGCGGACCATTTTTTCACTTTCATCTTTTCTCTTTTTATTTTCCAATAATTCCTCTTGAATGTTCCAAAAAATATTGATAATCATGACGCATGTGATAATCAAGAAATTTATAACGAAGCGAAAAGGAAGACTGAAAGTGAGGTAGAGTAAATTTTCTTCAGGTACAAACTGGATTATAAGAAAGCGAGTAATCAATATGCTGATTAAAGTGAAGATCGCAGCAATCGAAAACAACTTCCAAAAGTTTTTATTATTCGGTAGATAGTACTGAAGGGAGCTATAAACCAGGTAAGTAATCCCGGTTATGGATAACGCAGAAATTGTGGCGTCGTATATAGCTGCTTCTTTTGCAACTTTTGACCACCACAATAATCCATATACTATCAGAAAGTATAAAATGCAAATAATCCATGACGAGGCGTGGATTACTGATCTTTTACTTTGTTCGTTGAGCGGTTTTCTCATAAATCAGTATTAACTATTCTTAATGGTTAAACCGCCAAAGATTGAAGTTCCAGTAATATAAATCTTCTTGTTCTCGTCTGTCGTTACTTCGATCATTGGGCGACGGTCATCTAATTCACCAAAAACAGATGCGACATTTGAAGAGATTCGCCAGTTTGTTGGAACGATGATCTTCGTGCTCCCGAATAATTGGAAAGTATCAATCACGACAGGTTGCTTTAAGTCAGCTTGTAGGAAGTTTAAATTTGTGCTTCCGAACACTGACGTAATGTTTCCGCCTAAGAAGTTCTTCGAAAGAATGATTTTCTTCGTGTCTGAAAAGAAGTTATCGACTTTCAAATAGTTTTCAAAGTCAGGTAAATAGTTTCTATAGTAACTATCCCTATGCTCATTGCTTGTCGCTTGAGCATAGGAATTTGTTGTGTTTGCTGTATTTCCATCAGATGGGTTACCATCTAAGGATGTTTGATCTCCATAGCCCACTCGCTTGTCCCAATCGTATTCATCATCTCTTGGAGTCGTAGGAGGTAATTTTGGAGCTACTCTGTTGCGCTTGATTAAGTAAACGCCCAGGATAATAGCTGCCATTGGGACTATAAATCGGCCGAAAGATAGATCAAGCTCATTCTTTAACAAGAAAATACTACCTATTGCAATTAGGACAATTGATGATTTCTTTTCGAATTTTGAGTTTACTCCGATCACTAAACCAATGATAATAAGAATCGTTTCCCAACCAAAGATCCATGAAGGTACAATGCTACCCATGTTCATGTTCTTCAAGAGAATGGCTACTCCAAAGAATACAATGAACATTCCGGCCATGGTTGTAGAACTATTGTTCCTTGGTGGTTTTTGTTCGTTTTCGTTGTTCGTTTGTTGCGTGTTCATAGCTTTGCGTCATTTTTAAGTATACCCAAAAGTAGAGCGAATATAAGGATATGCACATAGCTAATAGGTCTTCGGGGGCTTTTTTTCGGTGAAAGACTGAAAAAAATCGGTGAAATAGTTTTAAGCGTCTCTGAAGGTTTTAAGCCCTAGGCATTTAAGCCGTTAATTTAAATATATTTTTTTTTAATAAAATTTGGTTGATTGAAATTAATTATTATATATTTATGACTGAAAATAGAGGGTTAAACTTAAATTTTATACTAATCTAATGGGAGATTTTGATAACAAAGAGCGTGAAGAGGTATTTTCAAAAAAGGTGAGAGCAGGTAAGCGTACTTATTTTTTTGATGTAAAGGCAACTCGCTCCAACGACTATTATGTGACAATTACTGAGAGCAAAAAGCGTTTCGAAGACGGACAATTCATTAAACATAAGATCTTTTTGTACAAAGAAGACTTCGAGAAGTTTGCTGAAGGGTTGCAAGATGTGGTAGAATATATCAAATCTAATCAGGAAGTAGTAGAAAAGAGATATGAACCTAATCAAGACGATTCCAACTACGAAAGCAATGGAGAATTAATTCAAAAAGATAATTTCTCCTTTTAAATTTTGTCGATATAGAAATTGAAGCCACTCATAAAGTGGCTTTTTTCTTTTTAACTAAATAAGTTACATAGAGTAGAGGTAAGAACCATTTGTTTTTATTAATTTCGAAGCTTCACTAAGTAATTTTATTTATGAACAGAATTTTACCTGTTGCTTTAACAGCCGTATTATTTTTAGCGCTGGACGTAGCGAACGCACAAGCGCAGAAATTAACTTTTGAACAGTCTTGGGGACAAGCTCCTTCACTAACGAAATCTATCAGTGGATATTTAGGCTGGGCTGATGCTTCAAACTACATTGAAAGTAACGGCAATCAACTTTTTCAAGTGAATGTTAAGTCTGGTGAAAAGAAAAGTTATACCTATCCGACAAGTACTTCGACCGAAGTATTCGTAAAAGATAAAGACATTTATATTCAGTATCCGGGAAGTCAAGCGAAGCAATTAACTCAATCGCCAGAGCTTGATGAACAAAATCCGACGCTGTCGCCTGATGGGAAATACGTTGCTTTTACACGTAAGAGTGATTTGTATAGCCTCGAGGTAAGTACAGGGAAAGAAATTCGGTATACGCAAGACGGGACAGACGTTATCTACAATGGTTGGTCATCATGGGTTTACTATGAAGAGATTTTAGGTCGTCCAACAAACTACAAAGCATTCTGGTGGTCTCCAGATAGTAAACAGTTAGCTTTTATGCGTTTTGATGATACCAATGTACCGATGTTTCCAATTTATGTTTCGAAGGGACAACACGGATATTTGGAAGAGACTCGCTATCCAAAAGCTGGTGACCCAAATCCAGAAGTGAAAGTTGGTATTGTAAAAGTGGAAGGATCACCGGTAGTTTGGGCTTCTTTCAACGAAAAAGACGATCAATATTTCGGTCAGCCTTATTGGAGTTTTGATAGCCAATCGATCATGGTACAATGGATGAATCGTGATCAGACGAATCTTAAATTCTATGCTGTTAATCCTTCTGATGGTTCAAAATCAGAGATCTATAATGAAGAACAATCAACTTGGATCAATCTTGATCACGATGAAAGGATTACTTATTTAGCGGATAACAAACACTATATTCTAAAGTCTGATAAGACCGGTTGGGCACATTATTATTTGTATAGCTTAACAGGAAAACTGATTAACCCCTTAACATCTGGAGAATGGCAAGTGAAAGAAATTGCACATATCGATGAAAAAGGGAAGGTATTATACTTCACTGCTCGTAAAGAAAACTCAGCAACGATTGATTTATATCGTGTTAATTTCAATGGTAAGAATCTTAAACGACTAACTTTTGGTGACTATACGCATGATGTTAAAGTTTCTCCTGACGGCAAATATTTCATCACCTCATATTCCAATATATACACACCAACGAAAGTTGCTTTAGTGGACTTCAATGGCAAAGTGGTTAAAGAATTGGCGGACAGTAAATCGGCGGATTTTGCAAACTACAAGGTAGGTAAGCGCGATTTCTTTACTATTCCTTCAGAAGATGGTAAGTTCAACTTGCCTGTCATCATCACTTATCCGACTGACTTTGATGAGTCGAAAGAATATCCGGTTATCATGTCAATCTACGGTGGTCCGGATGCTGGTACGGTTAGAAATACATGGAAAGGTGTGAATGGACAGTATTGGGCAAATGAAGGTGTGATTCAAATAGAATGTGATCACCGTGCTTCTGGGCATTTCGGTAAGCAGGGAGTCGCATGGATGCATAGAAGTTTGGGGAACTGGGAATTAGTAGATTATATTACGATCGCGAAATGGTTAAAAGCAAAACCATGGGTTGCAAAGGATAAATTACTAATCACAGGGCATAGTTATGGTGGTTATATGACTTGTTTGGCTTTAACTAAAGGAGCTGATTATTTCGACTATGGAATTGCCGGTGCTCCTGTTACAAGTTGGGATCTATATGATACACACTATACGGAACGTTGGATGGATACACCTCAGGCGAATCCAGAAGGTTATAAAAATGGATCTATTCTTCCGTATGTAAAACAATATAAAGGCAGACTTCGTATTATGCATGGCGACCTAGACGATAATGTACATATGCAAAATACAATTCAATTAGTAGATGCATTAACTGATCGACAAGTTCCATTCGAACTGATGATTTATCCAGGAAGTAGACATGGTTTTGGTCGCAGTAAGCAAGCCTATGATTTTAAAGAACGTGTTCGATTCTATTATCAGTATTTATTAGAAAAACCCGTTCCCGAGAATTTAAAATAATCAATGTAAGGCTAAGAGAAATCTTAGCCTTTTTTGTGCAATTGACTGTGTGGTAGGGGCGTTAAAGCATATTTTTATTTTTGATTTATCGGGATAAAAAAATTGCTTAGACCAAAAAAATCACCATATTTGCAATAATAATATGGCCATGTTGGAATTTCTCAAAGACATTACTTTTAAAGCGAATGATGTTGTAGTTAGAGCGATCGATATTTTATTGCGTAATTATGTTTCGATTGCCGGTTTATGTTTTTTACTATTCGTTACATCAAACTTATCGACCTTTCTGGCGATGTATTTGGATTCCTCGAATTACTTCATTAAAGTGTTGCTTTTACTTGCCTTCGTAGGTTTGTACTTTAGTTTGCAGTTGGTATTACTAAAGAATGCTGTTGTTTTAGCAAAAGGCGAGAAGAAGTCAGGGTTCTGGGGATTTGTACCGTCATTTTCACAGTTTGTAAACTATATCTTCGGTCTTGTAATCTACAGTTTCATCGCTGCTGTCGTATATATGATCATGTACGTACTATGTTTTCCTCTTTTATTTCTAGGATTCAGTATGGATACGGTGCGTTATGAAATCCATCCGTTCCTAACAGGATTGGTAATGCTTTTCGTTTTAATCAGAACAACGTTTTATCCATTTTTTATTATTGAACATGGCTTTAATACGATTCGGTCTTATAAATTCAGTTTGGCGATGACAAAGGGAAATGTGATGCGATTGTTAATTATCATTGTCGCTGTCGCATCCACACATCTATTACAAATTGGGGCAGAATATTTAGGATATCCTTTAGTATCGAAAATATTAAGTTTAGTTAATTCATTTATTATTATTCCAGTGGTAAGTATAGTTATGTCTGTCGTGTACATCGACATGATGAAAGCTTACAAAGGCGACACCGAGCCGTCTTTAATGGATAATATTATATAATTCAATTTACCTTGGAAAAAAAGAATTTAGCCGTATTGGGCTCAACCGGAAGCGTGGGAACACAAACGCTGGAAGTTGTCGCTTGTTTTCCTGATCGGTTTACAGTTTCTGTCTTAACAGCTGGACGTAATGCAGAACTATTAATTCAACAAGCTTTACAGTTTCGACCTAAATTGGTTGTATTGTCTGATGAGCAAGCTTATCTGAAAGTTAAGGAAGCGCTGGTAGGCACTGATGTGCAAGTCGCTTGTGGAGAAGAGGCGCTCGTTGATGCAGTTCAATTGGATGAAATTGATATTGTATTGACAGCGATCGTAGGATCTGCAGGGTTGAAACCAACAATTGCTGCGATTAAAAAGGGTAAAGATATTGCACTTGCCAATAAAGAAACCTTAGTTGTTGCTGGCGAATTGATTACGAAGTTAGTTGATGAGTACAAGGTTCGTTTACTTCCAGTCGATTCGGAACACTCCGCAATTTTTCAATGTTTGCCGGGCGAAGAGAACAACCCGATTGAGAAGATTATTCTAACAGCCTCCGGAGGACCTTTCCGTGGAAAGAGCAGGGCAGATTTGGAACGCGTAACAAAGGCTCAGGCGTTAAAGCATCCGAATTGGTCAATGGGAGCGAAAATTACAATTGATTCTGCTTCCCTGATGAATAAGGGACTTGAAGTCATTGAAGCAAAGTGGTTGTTTGATTTAGACGTTGATCAGATTGAAGTTGTTATCCATCCACAGTCGATTATACATTCACTGGTACAATTTCAAGACGGGTCATTAAAAGCACAAATGGGCTTACCTGATATGAAATTACCGATTCAATATGCATTAACTTATCCCGATAGGCTACAAAACGAATTTCCTCGTTTCAATTTTCTAAACTATCCGAATTTAACTTTCGAGACTCCGGATGTGCAGACTTTTCGTAATCTCGATTTAGCTTTTCAAGCACTCCGTGAAGGAGGTAATCGAGCATGTGTATTGAATGCTGCAAATGAGATTGTCGTGGCTTCATTCTTAAAAGATGAACTGTCGTTTTTGGGAATGAGTGATATCATTGAAGAGACAATGTGTCAGGTTGAACAAAAAGAAAAACTAGAATTTGAAGACTATCTGCACTATGACGCTGAAAGTAGAAGAGTGGCACGAAGTTTAATAGAACGAAGATATAAATTATAATAAATCAAATTAGATGGGAATTATCATCATGGTATTGCAGGTTTTATTAGGCCTGTCATTATTAATCATATTACACGAACTTGGGCACTTCTTAGCTGCCCGAGCTTTTGGTATTAAAGTAGAAAAGTTTTATTTGTTCTTCGATGCTTGGGGTTTCAAGTTATTCAAGTTCAATTATAAAGGATGTGAATACGGTGTGGGTTGGCTTCCATTGGGAGGTTATGTGAAAATTGCCGGTATGATTGACGAGTCGATGGATACTGAGCAATTGAAGGGAGAGCCGCAGCCTTGGGAATTCCGATCTAAACCAGCATGGCAACGTTTGATCGTGATGCTTGGCGGTATTATCGTCAATGTCATTGTTGGTATTGTTGTATTCTGGATGTTGACATTCAGCTACGGTAGCACGGATTTAAACACGAAAGAATTGTATGGTCTTAAGCCAGGTATTATCGGCCAAAAAGTTGGACTTCAAGAAGGTGATAAAATTCTAGCAGTGAATGGAAAGGAAACAAAACTTTTCTACGCGGATATTATGGCTTCTGAAGTGTTGATGGGCGATGCGGAACTTACTGTAGAAAGAGCAGGTCAAGAGCTGAAGATTAAAATGCCAGCTGATATCTTAAATGATGTTTCTGAGCATAAGAAGAACGAATTTGTTGAGCCTATGTTCAAAATGCTGCCAGTGAACACCATTGCAGAGGGGTCGAGAGCGGCGAAAATGGGATTGGCAGTAGGAGACAGTATTGTATCTGTGAATCATACAGCAGTTGTTCAATTGGATGAATATAAGAAGCAATTGGATGCGAATAAAGGTAAGGAAATTGTATTAGGCGTTATTCGTAAGGGTTCTGCAATTGAACTAAAGGCTCCAGCAGACACTACAGGAACTTTAGGTTTTAGCAATATACCTTTCGTTCAACAGAAATATGGATTTATTGAGGCTTTACCAATCGGAGCTGCTAAGGCATTCTCAGTAATTACAGATAATATTAAAGGATTTGGTAAGATATTCAAAGGCGAAGTAAGAGCAGATAAGGCATTATCAGGACCTGTCGGTATTGCAACAATGTTTGGTACTGAAGTCGATTGGGTTCGCTTCTGGGGACTTGTAGGTATGTTGTCGATGGCTTTAGCGTTCATGAATATATTACCTATTCCAGCATTGGATGGTGGTCATGTCATTTTCCTATTGATTGAAATGATACAAGGAAAGCCATTAAGCGAAAAGTTCTTAGAACGCGCGCAAATGGTAGGTTTCTTTATCTTGGTAGCGTTGATGATTTTTGTCTTTGGAAATGATATTTTCAAGCTGACGAAATAATTAATATTATAACAATTGCAAAAGCCCCTAGCGTAATTAAATGCGTTAGGGGCTTTTTTTACATTTCTTATTCTGTAGGTACGCAGAAGACAAATCAAGTTAAGGGATAGCGTCAATATACGCTTAAAAGGGAATGATTTGCAGATGAGATGAAAGCATCGAATCATTATGTCAATGCCGCTTCCTTAGCGTCAAAACGCTTGTAATTTTTTGAATAAAAATTTACGAGTAATTTGTTTTTATTTGTACCTTTGTCTCCCAATAAAATGAAAGAAACCTTTTACCCAATATCGTCGCAAATCGCATCTGTAAATCAGATCAATTCATAAATTGATATAATAGCCCGTTTGGGCTTTTTTTGTGCTTGTAACGAAGAAAAGGTGTTTTTGAAAGAAGAATTAATTTAACTCGAAATAAGAATGACCAACTACAGCAAATTGCCAGCAATTTTAGTCCTTGAGGATGGAACTGTTTTTCATGGAAAAGCAGCGGGTAAAATTGGTACCACAACGGGAGAGATTTGTTTCAACACCGGAACAACGGGTTACCAAGAGATCTTTACCGATCCTTCGTACTATGCGCAAATTATGGTTACAACCAATGCACATATCGGAAACTACGGTATCGACGAAGAGGATGCAGAATCAAATAAGATTCAAATTGCAGGTTTAGTTTGTAAGAATTACAATATCAACTATAGCCGTAAGATGGCGGATGAGTCTATTCAAGACTATTTCCAAGACGGTAATTTGGTGGGTATCTCGGATATCGACACACGTTCTTTAGTGCGTCATATTCGTAGCAAAGGCGCTATGAATGCGATTATCTCTTCGGAAAATCTAGATGAAGAATCTTTGAAAGCTGAATTAGCGAAAGTGCCTTCAATGGACGGTTTAGAATTATCATCTAAAGTGTCTACAACAGAGCCTTACTTCTACGGTGAAGAGTCAGCTCCAACACGTATTGCAGTATTAGATCTTGGTATTAAGAGAAATATCCTTCGTAATTTTGATTCCCGTCAAGTATATGCTAAAGTATTTCCTGCGAAAACTACATTTGCTGACATGGAAGCATGGAATCCTGATGGTTATTTTATCTCTAACGGCCCTGGCGATCCTTCAGCAATGTACTATGCCATCCAAACTGTAAAAGAAATCTTAGCTGCTGAAAAGCCGATGTTTGGTATTTGCTTAGGACATCAAATTCTTGCTTTAGCAAATGATATCCGCACAAGTAAAATGCACAATGGTCACCGCGGAATCAATCATCCTGTAAAAAATATTATCGCTAACAAATGTGAGATCACTTCTCAAAACCATGGATTTGGCGTGGTAGCAGAAGATATCGAGAAATCAGATAAAGTGGAGGTTACACATATCAACTTGAATGACAACTCGATTGAGGGAATTCGTGTTAAGGGTAAGAAAGCATTCTCTGTTCAATATCACCCAGAATCGTCTCCAGGTCCTCATGACTCACGTTACTTATTCGATGATTTCGTAGCGATGATTAAAGGATAATCAAAATATTTAAAAGAGCCTTAGTATTTTTCTAAGGCTTTTTTTATCCAAAGACTTCGTTAAAATTCTTTTATTTGCTTAGCATTAACATTCTAGTTTTTTACCTATTTTTGAAGTCGACATATAAATTACTATATTAGTGTTCTGAATACACTAAGTATTCAGAAAAGAAAAATAAACCAAAGAAAAAAATGAGCTTGATAATCGATGTACATGCGCGTCAAATTTTAGATTCGCGAGGAAACCCAACTATTGAGGTTGATGTTACAACACAAAATGGCTTTGTAGGCCGTGCAGCAGTTCCATCTGGAGCTTCTACAGGAGCACACGAGGCTGTAGAATTGCGTGACGGTGATAAAAAGAAATACTTAGGTAAAGGTGTTTTGAAAGCCGTTGAAAACGTGAATACTAAAATTGCAAAAGCATTAGAAGGTGTTGATGTATTCGAGCAAAACGCAATCGATAAGATCATGATAGATCTTGACGGTACAGAGAACAAAGGTAAATTAGGTGCAAATGCAATCTTAGGTGTTTCTTTAGCAGTAGCTAAAGCAGCAGCACAAGAAAGCCGCCAGCCATTATATCGTTATATCGGTGGAGTAAATGCAAATACATTGCCTTTACCAATGATGAACATTGTAAATGGTGGTGCACACTCTGATGCTCCAATCGCATTCCAAGAATTTATGATTATGCCAGTAGGTGCAGAGTCGTTCTCAGAAGCATTACGTTGGGGAGCTGAAGTATTCCATAACTTAAAGAAAATTCTTCACGACCGTAACTTATCTACTGCTGTAGGTGATGAAGGTGGATTCGCTCCAACTTTTGAAGGAACGGAAGATGCTATCGAGACTATTCTTGAGGCAATCAAAAAAGCAGGTTACAAACCAGGAAAAGATATCTGTCTTGCATTAGACTGTGCTTCTACTGAATTCTTCGTTAAAGGTAAATACGATTACTCTAAGTTTGAAGGTAAAGGTGGTGCTATCCGTACTATCGAAGAGCAAGTTGACTACTTAGCTGAATTGACTGCAAAATACCCAATCATTTCGATTGAAGACGGTATGGCAGAAGATGATTGGAAAGGTTGGAAATTATTAACAGAGAAGATCGGTGATCGCGTTCAATTAGTAGGTGATGATTTATTCGTTACAAATACTAAACGCCTTCAACAAGGTATTGACTCTGCAACAGGAAATTCAATCTTAGTTAAAGTAAATCAAATCGGTTCATTAACAGAGACTATCAATGCTGTGCATTTAGCGCAAACCAATGGTTACACATCTGTAATGTCTCACCGTTCAGGTGAAACTGAAGATAATACGATTGCTGACCTTGCTGTAGCATTAAATTGCGGACAAATCAAAACGGGTTCTATCTCTCGTTCTGACAGGATCGCAAAATACAACCAATTACTTCGTATTGAAGAAGAATTGGGTAGCAATGCCAAATTTATTGGTAAGGCGTTTAAATACGCTCCTAAGAAATAACTCTTTTAAAAAAGGGAACCTTCAAGGTTCCCTTTTTTTTTGCGTTTACCCGAGACCTACCTCACGCTTGTAAATGTTATAAGAAAATCCCTATCTTTATCCAAGTTTTAGGAAAGCAATCAAAGTCTATGGAACGTGTAATCAATACCATTCGTAATAAGTATCTAATCGCAGGCGTAGCCTTTGTGGTATGGATGTGTTTTTTTGATCGATATGATTTCGCAACACAGTTTAGCTTCCAAAAGGAAAAAACTAAGCTAGAAGTAGAAAAAGCTTATTATACGACGGAAATCGAAAATATCGAAAATTCCATTAAGGATGTGCAATACAACCCTAGTGAAATTCAACGAATTGCTCGAGAGAAGTATAAAATGAAAAAAGACCATGAAGACGTCTACATCGTTACTGAAGTAGAACCTACAGATAAATAAAACGTTCATGATACATCGGGTATCACCAACAGCCATGAAAGTCACGGGCTCATAGTCCCAATAGGCATTTAGCCAAAACGGTATCTTAGTACCAATAAATATAAGACCTATGGCTGTCAGCGGATTACCCTTTATTCTTGACCGTGGTTGTGGACTGGATGTCCACAAAGACACAGTAGTTGCTACCATTAAAGGTAGTGATTTTGATACAGAGACAAAAACCTTCTTAACTTTTACGGATGACTTGTACAATTTAGTGGAATGGCTCCAGGCCCATTCCATTACACAGGTTGCCATGGAGAGCACTGGGGTTTACTGGCGACCGGTTTACGCGGTTCTGGAAGACTATTTTCACATCCTACTGGTCAATGCCCGGCATATCAAAAATGTTCCGGGACAGAAGACCGACAAGAAGGATAGCGAATGGATCACTAAACTGCTTCTTTCCGGTTTACTGAAGGGGAGCTTCATCCCACCACAACATATCCGGGAGCTCAGGGAACTTTTCCGACATAGACGTAAGCTTATCGCTATGCGGACCGCAGAAAAGAACCGGTTACAGAACATCCTTGAATCCGCCAACATCAAACTGAGGAGCGTAGTCAGCGACGTATTTGGGGTAAGCGCCATGGAAATGGTCCGGGCCATGGCCAAAGGTCAACTCGATCCTTTGCTATTGGCAAGCATGGCCAAGGGTTCGCTGGTCAAGAAACACGCAGAGCTACTTAAGGCACTTACTGGCAAGATCACGGATCATCACCGCTTCATGTTGAACCTAATACTGCAATCCATCGATCATATCAATCTACAAATAGCACAATCAGAGGCTCAGATGGAACAGTACGCAAGGATCATGCACAAGGAGCTGAACTACTGGAATCTATCCCTGGAGTATCTTCCAGGGTGGCACTGGGAATCGTTTCAGAAATCGGTACGGACATGGCTCAATTTGCAACACATCAGAACCTTTCTTCATGGGCTGGGGTTTGCCCAGGCAACAATGAGAGTGCAGGAAAGAAGTACTCCTCGAAAATAACACGTGGAAACAAGTATCTCAAGACGACGCTCGTGGAGGCAGCATGGGTGGCCTCTAGATCCAAGGCAAATCCATTACTTGCGGTCAAGCACCATCAAATCGCTGCACGAAGAGGTCAGAAGAAGGCTACAATAGCCATCGCACATAAGATCTTGATTGCAGCATACCATGTCCTGAGGGACAATGAAGCCTATCAATTGCATCCACAGGATAAGAAAATACTTGAAAATAGACGACTTAAAAGAATTGACAGATTACAGAAACAATTGAGTACCCTTAAAAACACGTCTTACAAATAAAAGATCGACCTTTTTTTGGTGGTTAGACTCCCCGGAAATAAAACTGATATCAGACGTTAAGAACCAACAGTTGATGCCTTTAGAGCTCGTAGAAAAAATTATACTCTTGTTTTTATTAATCAAGTCATTTCATCATAAATAATAATACACAAGAAACAGAAACAAAATTATCCGGACAAAAAGAATAGACCCTTGAATAATCACTGGTCTAACATTTTATTGGATTACTAAAAAAAACAATAATAACTTTCAGAAAAAAAAAGCCGCCTATCAGGGCGGCTTTCTTATTTAGATTTTACCAATGATATCTCTTGATAAGTATCGGATATAGCAAAGATTCGATAGCCTTTCTGATAAAGCTGCTTGAATAATAAATCTCCTTTCATCTTTCCATCCTCGAAGAAACGCTCGTGGGTTTCTACCAAGATTTGCTTGATGGGAATACCACTACTAAGTATACCTTCCATCACAGCGTATTCGGAGCCTTCTATATCCATTTTAAGAACATCGATAGCCGTGTGCCCATTTTCTTGCACAATCTCTTTAAACTCCTTTAAAAGTACGTCTACAGCATTACGTTCGTCAACGAGTTTGTGTCCATAAACGGAACCGGAAACATGATCTTGATTCTTAGGCAAATGAAAAGTCACCGTACCCGTTTTCTCGCCAATTCCAAAGGGGTGAAAATGAAAATTGCTAGGTAGCTCTTGTTTGTTAATCCAGTTGATCGACTTTGGAGTGGGGTCGAAACCGAAAACTTGGGCTTGATGTTTTTCGATAATAGCGCGATCGAAGGAAATATCCTCTCCGATACCAAAAGAATAAACAATGGCATTTTCTGGAACTAGGCTTGGGTCCACATAGAAACCGCCATAGCCATTACCATACCATTGTTTATCTCGTTTTTCTTCTATATCTATAAAGGAAATTTTTCCTATTCTAGCTTTAATCCAATATTCTATTCTTTTTAAAGTACTATTTCTTTCCATTATATTTTTAGCATCTTACTAAAGATAACGAAAAAATAGAGAAATCTATATCTCTGAAATAGCGCTTATTATATCATATTGTGTTATAATATTTATTCTTCCAAATTCATCTTCCACTAACACTGCTTGGGTATCTTTATCAATTAGTGTAGAGATCTTATCGATCGACATATTTAAATCGACAAAAGGGAAAGGTTTTGATGCGATGCTTTCGACTTCGGCGGACTTTAAAGATGGATTATCCAGTAGAGCATTTAAGATATCGGCTTCGGTTACTTTTCCAACTACCATACCTTGCTGTGTTAATGGAATTTGTGAAATGTTTAAGGACTTCATAATATTAAACGTTTCCAAAACCGATTGCTTTACGTCAACTGTTACGATATCTTGGTTAGCTCTGCGCTTTAAAATTGACTTCGCCGTTAATTTCTCATCCTTAAGGAAGCCGCGCTCACGAAGCCAATCCTCATTGTACATTTTGCCCATATAGCGTGAACCATGATCATGGAAAATAACAACTACGACATCATCATCTTTGAGCTCATTCCCTAGTTGAAGTAGGCCGGCAACAGCAGCACCTGCCGAGTTGCCTGCAAAAATACCTTCCTTACGTGCCAAATCTCTTGTCATCAGGGCTGCATCTTTGTCTGTCACCTTTTCGAATAGGTCGATAACATCAAAGTTTACATTCTCGGGCAAGAAATCCTCGCCAATCCCTTCAGTAATATAGGGGTAAATCTCACTTTTGTCGAATATGCCCGTCTCTTTATATTTCTTAAAAATAGATCCATAAGTGTCGATTCCCCACACTTTGATGTTCGGATTCATTTCTTTCAAATACTTCGCAGTACCCGAAATCGTACCGCCGGTTCCAACACCGACAACAAGATGTGTTATCTTGCCTTCTGTCTGTTCCCAGATTTCTGGCCCAGTTTGTTCATAGTGAGCCTGTGTATTCGATAAATTATCGTACTGGTTTGCTTTCCAAGCGTTTGGGACTTCTTTTTCTAAACGGCTAGAAACCGAATAATAGGAGCGGGGATCCTCAGGATCTACGTTCGTAGGACAGACGATAACTTCCGCACCGAAGGCGCGGAGGGCATCAATCTTCTCCTTAGACTGTTTATCGGTTGTTGTGAAAATACAATGATAGCCTTTTACAACCGCTGCCATTGCTAATCCCATACCTGTATTACCCGAAGTACCTTCGATAATGGTACCTCCGGGTTTTAATAAGCCTGCCTGTTCGGCATCCTCAATCATTTTTAACGCCATTCTATCTTTAATCGAGTTGCCGGGGTTGGTCGTCTCAATTTTCGCTAGTATGGTTCCTTTTAAGGGTTTGGTAACTATATTCAGTTTAACCAAGGGGGTATTCCCAATGGTTTCTAAGATGTTGTTGTACCACATAGGTGAAAATTTGTGCTGTTTTGTTTGTTAAGACAAAGGTAGCCAAATTTTAGAACTTCAAATGTTTCACTGTTAAGCCGTTATTGATGAGTTGTTTTAAAGCATCAATACCGATTTTTAAATGTTGCTCTACGTAAGATTTTGTAACTGACACATCCGAAATCTCTGTCTTTACGCCTTCTGGAACCATAGGTTGGTCGGATACGAGTAATAATGCACCTGTAGGGATCTTATTTGCAAAGCCAACGCTGAAAATTGTTGCAGTTTCCATATCAACAGCCATCGCACGGATTGTCTTCAAGTATTTTTTAAAGTTTTTATCATGTTCCCAAACACGTCTATTCGTTGTATACACAGTACCAGTCCAGTAATCTCTAGCGTGATCACGAATTGTTGTAGAGATCGCCTTTTGCAGAGCAAACGCAGGTAAAGATGGAACTTCGGATGGAAAGTAATCGTTAGAAGTACCCTCACCACGAATTGCCGCTATCGGTAAAATCAATTCTCCTACGGCAATTTTCTTTTTTAAACCGCCAGTTTTTCCTAAAAATAATACAGCCTTTGGCGCAATAGCAGATAGTAAGTCCATAATCGTTGCCGCCATTGGACTACCCATACCAAAGTTAATTATGGTAATTCCTTCTGCTGTACAACTTTGCATTGGCTTGTCTTCACCCATAATTGGAGCATCGCTATGCATCTGTGAAAACAACTTAATATAGTTCGAGAAGTTTGTTAAAATTATATATTGACCAAATTCCGCTAATGGGCGACCTGTGTATCGTGGAAGCCAATTATTAACGATATCTTCCTTTGTTTTTAAGCCAGCTTTAACCGGCGAATCAACTTCTTTTACAATCTTTTTTGTCATATTCTTCCTTTCATTAAAATAACCTATTATAAAAAACCCCCGCCGAAAGGCGAGGGTCAAATTCATTAGGCAACTTGGAGCTTCTTGAAATCCGTCTTTGCGAATTTGTTCTTCGCATAATCGAGCGTGATTTGCAAGTCCTTCTCATTGCTATGCTCTTTACTGGTCGGTATATCGAACATTGCGTCTAGCATAATAGCTTCACAAATGCTTCGAAGACCACGAGCACCTAATTTAAATTCCCATGCCTTATCCACGATAAATTCATATACCGCAGAATCGAACTTCAAGTTTACACCTTCATATTCGAAAAGCTTTTTGTATTGTTTAACCAAAGCATTCTTAGGCTCGGTTAAGATATTCAATAAAGTCTCTTTATCCAATGGATCTAAATGAGTCAATACCGGTAGACGACCTATTAATTCAGGAATTAAACCAAAGTTTTTCAAATCCTGAGGCGTAATATACTTGTATAGATTATTTAAATCAATTTCCTGTTCCTCATCGTTCATCTTGTAACCAACAGTTTGCGTGCGCAAACGATTAGCTATTTTCTTCTGAATACCGTCAAATGCACCACCACAAATAAATAGAATGTTATTCGTATTTACAGTAATCATTTTCTGATCTGGGTGTTTTCTTCCCCCTTGTGGCGGAACATTCACATTCGTGCCTTCTAAAATCTTCAACAACGCCTGTTGTACGCCTTCGCCAGATACATCTCTTGTTATTGATGGGTTATCGCTTTTTCTAGCAATTTTATCAATCTCATCAATATAGATAATGCCGCGCTCTGCCGCTGCAACATCATAATCTGCTGCTTGCAACAATCGTGTCAAAATACTCTCCACATCCTCGCCCACATAACCTGCTTCAGTAAGTACAGTAGCATCTACAATACAGAACGGAACATTTAAAATCTTTGCTACCGTTTTAGCTAACAATGTCTTTCCGGTACCTGTCTCTCCAACAATGATTAAGTTTGATTTCTCAATTTCCGTTTCATCATTATCGACACGTTGATTTAAACGCTTGTAGTGATTGTAAACCGCCACAGAAATAACTTTCTTTGCGTCATCCTGACCAATAACATATTGATCCAAGTGTTCTTTGATTTCTTTTGGACGAATAAGCTTCAACGTAGTCTGTAAAGACTTGTTTTTTCGTTGCTTTAATTCTTCCGCCAAAATCTCTCCAGCTTGTTGAACACATCTGTCGCAGATGTGGGCACCATCGCCTGCAATAAGCATTTGGGCTTCATTCTTACTGATGCCACAAAAAGAGCAATGGATGTCTCTACTGTTCGATTTACTCATTTCCTTTATTTTGTTTCCTTTTTAGGAAGCAATACTTCGTCGATCATTCCAAATTCTTGGGCCTCTGAAGCACGCATCCAATAATCACGATCTGATGATTTTTCAACCCATTCATAAGACTGACCTGAGTGCTCAGCAATAATCGTGTACAATTCCTCTTTCAATTTCAACATTTCTCGTAGGTTGATTTCCATATCGGAAGCAACCCCTTGTGCACCACCCGAAGGTTGGTGAATCATTACGCGTGAGTGTCTTAATGCCGCACGTTTTCCTTTCGCTCCAGCAACTAGTAAAACTGCTCCCATGGATGCAGCGATACCTGTACAAATCGTTGCAACGTCTGGCGCGATATATTGCATCGTATCGTAAATACCTAAACCTGCATAAACGCTACCCCCTGGAGAGTTAATGTAGATTTGAATATCACGTTGAGCGTCAGTAGATTGTAAGAACAATAACTGTGCCTGTACGATGTTTGCTACTTGGTCGTTAATACCATCTCCTAAGAAAATGATACGGTCCATCATCAAACGAGAAAACACATCCATCTGAGCAACGTTTAATGAACGCTCTTCAATAATGTAAGGTGTCAGGTTTGATGGAATACTTTGTTGTAAGCGAGAAATATATCCATCAACGTGTTGACTTCCAATTCGGTGATGTTTAATCGCGTATTTTCTGAATTCGTCTTTATTGATATCCATGTTTTGTTCCTTCTAATTTTGACTTACTAATATAATACTAATTTTAAATTCTCCTATTGCTCATGAGGGAATGTTGGTAATTCCGTTAGAAATGTGAATTTCTCATGATTAAAGTCAATACTACAATAATGGTGCTCAAGTCCATTACTGACTAAAAGCAACGGAATTTTATAAATAGTATTGTAATTTGAGATTTGACGGAAGGTGTTTTCGGTAATTTTGACAGTTGGTGCCTTGAACTCTGCCAAAAGAATACGTTCGCCTTCCCGATTATAAATCACCAAATCACTCCGTTTTTGAAGTGAATTCAGTAACAAACCCCCTTCAATCTTCATTAATGACATCGGGTATCCTTTTTCCTTATGAAGATAATGAACCCAATGTTGCCGAACCCATTCCTCCGGTGTCAGTAATAAATGCTTTTTCCGCAACTCATCAAAAATCAAATACTGATCAGCTTTCTTAATAATTTTTGCCGGAAAAGGAGGTAAATTTAAAGGGACTGGCCTAAACATGTACAAAAATACGAAATATTTGCTAGATGCATAGGGACTTGTAGAATCCATGAATGCTTGATGAAGGCGTATTGCCAAATTTCAGTTATGATCTAGATTTTGCCTCTGAGCCTCCGCGCTTTTCAGCGACAGCGCCATGTCAATCTTTTTCTAGTTCCCTTTCAAACCCCATTCAAAACCCTTTCTTAATCGCTCCGAAAGGCATGAGCAAGGGGATTGAAATGGGTGTAGAGAAAGGATGAGTACTAGCAATACTGATAATTCCAATATCGGGTAGACATTCGACTGATTCGAGTTGTTGTTGCGGTGTCAATTACGTTAATTTTTTCGTAATTTCGTTGGACATGAATACCCAATCCATTTTAACTGACATCAAGAAAAAGAAGCTTAGTCCTGTCTATTTATTGCATGGCGAAGAGCCTTATTTTATCGATCTAATTTCGGATGCTATTGAACACCAAGTGCTGGATGAAGCGCAGAAGGGGTTTGATCAATCTGTTGTGTACGGTAAGGAAACTGATTTCTCGACGCTAATTAGTATGGCGAAGCGCTATCCGATGATGAGCGATTATCAAGTGATTATTGTAAAAGAAGCGCAGAATTTAAAATGGAAAGATGATGAATTATTACAGAAATACTTAGAGCATCCAACTCCAACGACGGTATTGGTTTTTGCGCATAAGTACAGTAAGTTCGATAAGCGGAAAAAGTCCTATAAAACCTTGGACAAGGTTGGCGTCGTGGTCGAATCAAATAAGCTATATGAGGATAAAGTTTCTGGCTGGATAAATGAGCAATTGAGTGCTGCCGGGCGAAAGATACATCCACAAGCCGCAGCAATGATGGCTGATTATCTCGGAACGGATCTTTCCAAAGTGGCCAATGAATTGGAAAAATTGATGCTAAATGTATCCGCAGAACAAGAAATTAGTGCTGCAGATATTGAGCGTAACATCGGTATTAGTAAAGACTTTAATGTGTTCGAATTGAATACCGCATTGTCAAAACGTAATTCGCTTAAAGCCTTTCAAATAGTAAATTATTTCGCTGCAAACCCCAAATCAAATCCTATTCCTGTCGTTATTGGTTCTTTAGGTACTTATTTTACGAAGATTCTTAAATATCATTATTTACCAGATAAGACCTCTGCAGCGGCGGCAAAAGCCTTAGGTGTTCATCCTTTCTTCGTTAAAGAATATGAATACGCTGCGCGGAATTTCAACCGAAGAAAGACATTCGATATTATTCACTTAATTAAAGAATACGATTTGAAATCCAAAGGAATGAATGTAGGACCTATGACAAATCATGGGGATTTGATGAGTGAATTAATTTATAAAATATTAAACTAATCCGGATGAAACTAAAGCCAGTTTTTTCTATTTTGGCGCTCTTATTATTGATGGCGAAGCCTAGTTTTGCACAACGTGAATACTATACCCTATTGCAAGGAGGAGCAAATATTGGCGTGAAAAATCCAGGTTTTGATGGTAACTTTAATGGCTATTCGCTACATTTTATTTTCGGGAGAAATTACAATGAACGTGCTTTTCTAGGAATTGGACTAGGAAATGAAGTGCTCCGAGGGGATTATAAATTTTCTGAACCGAAGGAAGGTCAAGACGGAAATCTTAAATACGATCGCAATCTATTTCCAATTTTTATCGATGCACGATTGCCTTTCGCTTATATTGGAGATGTTTCACGTGTTGGTGCGCTAGCTAATGCGGGCTACGCAGTTAGACTCGGCGGAATTTACGATAAAGGAGCTATGGGAAAATTAGGCTTGTTCTATCTTTATGATAACGAAAAGCGGACTAACTTTACCATCTCTGCAAGCTACGCCTATCAACAATTGAATTACGTCGCATTTCGGGAGAAAATGAATCATCAAAGTCTCAATTTGTCCGTAGGAATTTGGTTAAAATAGCAACTCTGCAATTTAGGAACTAGCTCTGGTTGTTTGCAACAGCATAGTCAAGTCGTTAGGTTCAAAGGAATTCTTTAAATATAAACAAGAGAGGCTGTCCAAATATGTTTGGACAGCCTCTCTTGTTTATGTATGCGACACTTGTGCCGTCTATCTACTTTTCTAGATGACAAGTACTAGTGAGCACTCAGGTTCTTTTTCTTTTCTTCGTCGAAATTTGCTTCAAGCTCGGCAAGTTTCTTTTTACCGTATGCTAGTCGGGTAATTACAACGAACAATACTGGAACAAAGAATATAGCTAAGAATGTTGCTGCAGTCATCCCTCCGAATACAGTCCACCCAATTGTTTGACGTGAAACTGCACCCGCGCCAGTCGATAGCATTAATGGAATAATACCTAGAATAAAGGCCAGCGAGGTCATGATAATAGGGCGTAAACGAAGCTTCACCGCGTCTAATGTTGCGTCGACTAAGTTCATCCCTATGTCTACACGTTCCTTCGCAAATTCTACAATTAAGATCGCATTCTTCGCCGCTAAACCAATAATAGTAACTAAACCAATCTGCGCGAAGATGTTATTATCCAATTTAGGCAATAAGGTCAATGCGAGAATCGCTCCAAATACACCTAATGGAACCGATAACAGAATCGAGAATGGTACTGACCAACTCTCGTATAGCGACGCTAAAAGTAGGAATACGAATAGGATACAGAGTGCGAAGATCTGAATGGTCTTGCTGCCGGATTGTTTCTCTTGAAGAGAAATACCCGAGAACTCGTAAGAATAGCCGTCCGTTAAAGTTTGCGCAGCCACTTCTTCCAAGGCTTTGATTGCGTCACCTGATGAATATCCCGGCGCTGCTTCTCCAGAAAGTTGAATAGAGCGGAAAATATTAAAGTGGTTAACAATCGATGGGTTTGTAATTAGATCATAACGAACTAAGTTGGTAAGCGGTACAGGTTGCCCTTTCACATTCTTAACATATAGTTTGTTTAAATCTTCTATATGCATTCTATAGCTTGTATCAGCTTGCGTCACAACGCGGAAATTACGTCCGTATTTCGTGAAGTCATTTACATAGCTACTACCCATATAGGCAGAAATAGTGCTATAAATCGTATTTAAAGGAACACCCATTCTTTTCGCCATCTCACGATCTACATTCAACTTGTAATTCGGCGAATTACTGTTAAATAGGGTATAAGCCATGCCAATTTCAGGACGTTGATTTGCAGCTACTAAGAACTTGCCAATCATCCCTTCGAATTGTTTAATATCGACAGTCTGTCTATCCTGTATTTCCATGGTGAAACCGCCGGATGAACCTAATCCTGGAATCGGAGGAGGCGTCGCAGCGATTACCGATGCTTTCGTATATCCGCGATATTTGCCCATGATTGCACCTGTGATATCACTTACTGTTTTTTCACGTTTCTCCCATGGATGGAGGGAAACGAATAAACTGGCACCGTTTGGTTTTGCAGACCTATTTAACAAGTTCATACCATTGATGGCAGTCACATATTGAATCTCAGGGAAGGTCTTTCTCAAGTCTTCTGATAATTCCTTCAATACAGCTTCTGTACGCGCACTTGACGCGCCTTCTGGAAGGTTCACTCCCATAAAGAATATACCTGCGTCTTCGGCCGGGATAAAGCCCGTTTTTTTATTGTTAAACATTAATCCTGTGCCGACAAATAGACAGACTAGGAGAATCATTGCCAAAGGAGCGGCTTTTATTACTTTCTTAACACCCTTAGAATAGCGATACGTTACTTTATCAAACCAGATATTGAATTTGTAGAAAAACTTATTAAGACCTTTAGAATCCTTGTGGATCGCTGTCGGTTTCAACATAATCGAACATAATGCCGGTGTTAATGATAGTGCGATAAAGGCAGATAGCATAACAGATACAGCAATGGTTATGGCAAATTGTTGGTACAATTGACCCACCATTCCTGGAATAAATCCTACTGGTACAAATACTGCCGCAAGAATTAGCGCGATGGCAATTACTGGAGCCGTGATATCTTTCATCGCATGTCGTGTTGCTTCCTTTGCATCCATTTTGTAATGGTCGATATAATGCTGTACGGCCTCCACGACGACAATGGCATCATCCACAACGATTCCGATTGCAAGTACGAAGGCAAGCATCGTCAAGTTGTTGACAGAGAAACCAAAGAGCGTAAAGAAGATAAACGTTCCGATAATGGAAACAGGAATCGCTAATAAAGGAATTAACGTTGCTCTCCAGCTTTGTAAGAAGAAGAATACAACGAGCGTAACGAGGATTAGGGCTTCAATCAACGTGTGGATAACGGAACTGATAGACGCGTTTACAACGGACACGGTCTCGTACGCTACGACATAATCTACACCTTTAGGGAATGACTTTTTCAATTCCTCTAATGATTTATAGATACCGTCGGCCGTTTCAACTGCATTACCTCCTGGTGTTTGGGAAATCATCATACCAGATGTTGTTTCTCCATTCACTTTCGTTGTAATACCATAGTTAAATTGTCCCAGTTCAATACGAGAGACATCTTTTAAGAGTACAATCGAACCGTCTGTATTTGTTTTTACGACAATATTTTCAAAATCTTCGACCTCTTCTAAATCTGAATCTAAGATAATAGGGTATTCGAATACTTGTGCATTTTCTTGCGGACGTGCACCAACACTACCCCCAGCCATACGTGAGTTCTGCTCAGCAATTGCTGTACTGACATCTGACGGTGTTAATCCTAAATTAGTCAATTTATTAGCGTCTAACCATACGCGCATAGCGAATGGTTGACCAAAGGCTTGTACGTCTCCGACACCTTTGACACGCAATAAAGCGTCTTTTAAGTAAAGATTGACATAGTTTGAAAGGAAGTTTGCGTCACGTGATCCATCCGGTGATGTCAAAGAAACCATCATCAAAATGTCGGTGTTGACTTTACGTGTAGTTACCCCTAAGCGTCGTACTGCTTCCGGTAATACTGGTTCAGCGATACTCACGCGGTTCTGAACGTCGAGCGTTGCAATGTCAATATCTGTTCCTACTTCAAAGGTGACCGTAATACGAGAACCACCGTCTGAAGTACTATTTGAACTCATATAAATCATCCCTGGAGTACCATTAATTTGGCTCTCAATCGGGGTTGTAACTGTCTTTTCTACCGTTTGCGCGTCAGCACCCGTATAGTTTGCCATCACGGAAACCGTTGGCGGCGCAATATTGGGGTATTGACTGATAGGCAAGGTCGTGATGGAAATAGCTCCAATGATAGTGATCAATATGGAGATAACCATCGCGGTTACCGGTCGTTTTATAAATACTTCTGAAATCATTATGTATGTATATGTTGGAAACTAGCAAATATTATTTCTTAGGTTGAGCAGTGGCATTATCGTTCTCGACAATTTTTGCTCCTTGTTTTAATGCGGCAACACCGTCGACAACAATGCGTTCTCCCAATTGAAGACCACTTGCTACAACCACTTTGTCACCAAGCTTTTGACCTAAAGAGATTTGCTTCAAGTCTACTGTACTGCTGTCATTAACCGTATAAACTGAAAATGTTCCTAACTGTTCGAAAATTGCACGGTAAGGGATAACCATTTCTTCATGAGCTTTTGTGCTCGCAACGTTCAAGGTCAAGTTTAATCCAGCGCGCAACGTGTTCGCAGGGTTGTCAAAGGATGCACGCACCTTTAATGTTCCAGTTTGTGGGTCAACTGCACGGTCAATGGTCGAAATACGACCTAATGAACCATAAGTACTTCCGTCAGGCAATGTTAAATTAATAGTAGTTGATGTTTTTCCAGCCTGAAGACCTGTGAATTCAGGGATCTCTTTCTCATTAATTTGGAACTCTACTGCAATTGGATTGGTCGAACTTACCGTATTCAATAGGGTAGTACCTGCACTGACTAATGCACCAGAACGCACTTGAGAAATACCAATATTTCCAGAAAATGGAGCCACAATTACGGAGCGTTGAAGGTTTGTCTTAGCAGTTGTTAACGCAGCCTGTGCCGCTTGAACTTGTGCTTTTTGATTATTAACGTCCGTATATGCGTAATCTAGCGTTTGTTTTGCGATCGCATCCTGATCTGCTAGTTTTTCATAACGTTGCAAGTCTTTTTCCACACGGGCAAGATTTGCTTTAGCAATCTCCACATTCGCGCGAGCTTGATCTACAGCAGCGGTGTATCTTACACGATCAATTTCGTAAAGACGCTGACCTTTGCTGACATAAGCACCATCAGCAACATAGATATTGGTAATATAACCAGACACTTCCGCACGAATTTCTGTTTCTTGTAACGGAACGACATTGGAAGGGTAGGAGCGAATGCCTGTTACGACTTCTTGAGATACAACTGCTGTTGTTACAGGTGTTGCTGGGGCCTGCATTCCAGGTCCTGCATCCTTTTTCTCCGCTTCTTTGTTTCCACATGCTTGTACAAATAAGCCAGAAGTTAGTAATAGTGCTGTGAATATGTGATTTCTCTTCATTATATCAATTATTAATAGTTGGTTGATTAGTTGCTAATATTTACTGTTCCTAGTGCTTTTTGAATATCTAGTTTACTTGATAACACAGCATATAATGCATTCAAGTAATTTAGTTGGCTCGTTTTAAGATCTGTTTCTGCCGTCATAAGTTCTAAATATGTCTTTACTCCGGCATCATATTGAAGTTTGATGGTATTGTACACTTCTTCGGATAAATTCATGTTCTCTTTTGCGTTTCTCCACTCATTCATATTAGCGCGGTAGCCTGCCATTGCAGCTGAATATTGAGCCCCTATCTGGTTCTCCAAGTTCTCCATTTCTAAATCTAATCTCGACTCTTGTAATTCAGATTTTCGGATTTCCTGAACACGTTTTGTTCCCTGGAATATTGGAATTGAAAGACTCAATCCTACGCTAGAGTTGGGGAAGTTATCTTTGAATAAATCCCCAAATTGGTTGTTGCGATAGTTTAATCCATAGTTTGCAAATGCACCTAGACGAGGAAGGTAATTCCATTTTTGGTACTCTGTATTTAATTTTTGGAGATTCTTAACTGTTTGTAGTTGTTTAATCTCTACACGATTCGCATACTGCATTAACTCGGTCGTATCGAGTAGGATATTCGATTCCATATTTTGGTTTTCGAAGGATAAGCTAATCGGCGCTGATGGATTTAATCCCAATAATGTTTTTAGATAATCGTATTTATAGCGACGAAATTCGTTTGCGGACTTCAATTCTGCATTAGCATTGTTCAAAGAAATTTGCGCACGTTTGTAATCCGTCTTATCCACAAGTCCTGTTTCATAACGAGCGTTCGCTTCTGTATACTGTCTTTGTAGGCGTGCAATATTCTCATTGATGATATTGATTTGTTCTTCACTAGTAAGAATATCATAATAAGCTTTGCTCACATCAACGACCGTATTAATACGAGTACTCTCAATATTTAGGTTGTTTTGCTCGCGAATAAATTTGGACGCTCTTGAAGCCTGAAATAAACCTGGGTTTATGATTGCTTGATCAGCTTGTAATACCATCGATGCGGTATTCTTTTGCCCCATCGTGATGTTTTGTCCATTAATATTGGTTGTCGGTAGTTGAATATTATGGGTGTAACTACCTGAAGCGTTAATCTGTGGAAACCAGCCGGAAAGTGCGGAAGCAATTTCTCTTTCTCCAATTTCTTTGTCAATTTGTGCTTGTTTAAGCTCAATCTGGTTGCCTAATGCATAGTTAATCAGCTCATCTAATGTCGCATTGCTATTCAATGAATTAGCTTGCTGCGCTTGGCTAATCCCAACTGTAGCACATGCTACCGAAAAGAATACTAAGATGTCCTTAAAATTTAATCTCATGTTTCTACTTATAATTTAACGCCGTTCCAAATAATTTCTACTAATTGATTCATTTCCTCTTCCTGTATTTCCTCTTTAGTTATGAGGCTGTTACGGAAAAGGGAGATTGCCCCTCCGAGATAGATCGACAATATTATTCGAACATTCAAATTCTTTAAATGTTTCTCTCGAATACCCTCATCAATAAAATTAATGAGCTTATTGCGTTCTGCTTTCTGGCAGATCACATTACTTCGAACTTCCTCATAAAATGGGGAGCCATAAAACTGTTCTAAAAATCCAAAGATTTCGATATGCTGTTGGTAAAATCGAATCCAACGCTTCCACACCATAATGAAGCGTTCTTCGAAAGCTTGGTCTGCAGTAATTCCGCAAAATACCTCGCTATTCAATTTCTCTTTACAATACCAGTATAGCTCGATGATTAAATCTTCTTTGGAGGGAAAGTAATGATATATAGAGCCCACGGCCACTTTGGCCTCCTTAGCAATCATACTCATGGGAGTCCCGTGAAAACCATAATGATGGATTAGGCTGAGCGTGCTAAGGAAAATTTGCTCTCGTTTGTCTGTTAATTGAATGTTCATTCGGTGCCAAATGTAGGCATTTTATCCCCGTAGATTTGTCAAATGTTCGTTATAATATGCTAAAGCGATTGAGCAGTACTTAATTCTAATGTTAATAAATTGTTAATTTTTACAAAAAGACTTGACAGGTGTATCTTTTACACTTACCTTTGTAGTATCATAATTTAGGTTTATAATTGGTTATTAAAGGTTTTCATTCTCCCCGTTTGAAAACCTTTATCTTTTTAAAGAAACCACGTTTTTGACCCACTCAGCCCATTTTTCTAGATGTTTCATCCTTGTGTAGTACAAGCGTACTTTTTCTGTTTTTGGTGATTTTTGCTAAGTGTAAAACTATTTATAGGCACTATATAAATTCGATAATAAAATATTTTTCTTTTTTATAGATTTTGATTTGGACGGATTTATTCCTGGAGATTGCTATTTCTAGCGTTGATCATAAAAAAAAAGGTCTTCGAAATTTCGAAGACCTTTTTTGCGTTGAGATACCTTACTAGTCACAATCCTTTAAATATTTTTCAATTTCTTCTCGAGTAAAGTGTGTTTTACTATTTCCGAAATAGGTCGTGACGTAAGTCAGCACATAGGCGATGTCGGTACTATTCATTTGTGGTACACCAGGCATCGCTTGATTATATTTTTCACCATTGATTGTGATTTCTCCTGACATACCATCTTTCACAATGCATGCGAGCTTATCGCGGTTGAGGTTTAGAAACATGGTGTCGTTAAGCGGGGGGTAAAGTTTTCCCAAACCCTCACCATTTGCACCGTGACAATTTTGGCAATTCGCGGTATATACTTTTTGACCGTTAGTCGCATATTGCATGGTCTCTACACTTAATCCCGATTGACAGGAAAAAAGGAAGTATAATCCGAGGATTAAACCTAAAATCAAATAAGTGGATCGTTGGAGCATTACTTGTATTCGTTTAGAATAACGTCTAAATCTTCCAACAGTTTGTTGACTTGTGTCTCATCGGTTCCGTCATAAGCACCGCGTATACGCTTTTCAGGATCGATTATCACCAAATAACCTTGATGATCGTAGCCTCCTGGTACACTTGCATCTTCTTTGGCATAAACTAAGTATTTGTCAGCCATCCCGTAGATGTCTGCTTTTGTGCCATTGACAAATTGCCACTGGTCATTATCTACGCCTAACTTATTTGCGTAATCCTTCAGAATATAGGGTTGATCGTATTTAAAGTCGATACTGTGTGATAAGAACGCGATTTTCTCATTTCCTTTGTATTTTTTATAGGCCTTTAGCAAATTGCGTTGCATCGTTGGGCAAATACTTGGACAGTGCGTAAAGAAGAAATTAGCAACATAAATCTTCCCTTTGAAGAAATCTTGCGTCAATTGCGCACTATCTTGGTTTAGAAAGCTAAAATTAGGTATTGTTTGATACAGGGTATCAACGATCTTTTTACCATCTACTTCTTTTTCTACAGGCGTTCGTTCTCCATAAATTGGTAGTTTACGTTCGTTTGATGAACAGCTAAATAAACCACTTAAGAGTATTGAAATTAAGGTAAAGCCGAATAATTTATTCATTGCGCTTTATTAGTTAAAAGGCGTTAGCGATTTGTTGATTTGACCATTTACAGATTCGAATTGTTTTTGCATAATGGTTATCTTATCTAGTTCTTTTTGTTGATAAGTTTCATCTGTGCTAGTCGCATCGTAATCTTTCATCCAAGTCATCATATTATCCGTTGCGGCTTCGATGCTATCTTTTAAACTTGTCAATTCAACGCGGGCAGCCGTAGTATCTAAATCTGCTTTCAATGTTTTTATATCTGCCAAATGAGCAAGTATTGAGTCAATTTTAACAGTCGTTTTATCAAACGTTGAAATTTGAGGCATGATTTCATCGTGTATTCTGATGGCTTCAGCACCTAGCTTTTGATTCTGTGTCTCCTGATTATTTTGACAAGAAACACTTATCATACTAATACCTAATGCAATAAAAGCTAAATTTTTCATGTGATATGATTATTGTTGTGTAGAAATAGCCTCGTCAGAAGCTTTTTGTTTGTAATAATTGTCGAAATCAAAGTCTAAATTACGGATATAGATTTCATTATGCGCTACGGCACACAGGGTCCCATCCTTGTCATAAACATGCGTCGCAAAAGTTTTAACGACCTTTCCGTGCGTCCGAATGGATTCGAGCGCTTCCTGAAGAACAGCTTCATCTAATCGAATGCTAAATTGAAGATTCGTACGTCCAGGTTTTCTATACTCAATATGTGCCGTTTTCAGCCATGCAACGGTACGTAATATACCTCGATGCTTGAAATATTGATCTAAAAGAATAGGGTAGAATGGATCGATTGCAGAAAAGATGGTACCTCCGAATATAGTCCCGTTCGAATTGATGTTGAAAATACTCTTGTTTATCTTGAGGTCGGCACCTAGATAGTTATCCAAGATTGTTTTCACCCAAATCCGTTGGAAGAAGAAGGGCGGATAAAGTCTTAGTGCCCATTTCATGGTTTTCGGAGATAATCTCATGGCGCAAAAATAAGGCTTATTTACAAGAATATTTCCTTTTTAATTGTAATAAAATCTTTTAATTAGCCATCATCATGCTTACTTTAGTACTATGACTAACCAAGCCCCTATGCACAAGAATGTATGGATATTGGTATTCGTGGCAGCCCTCGGATACTTTGTGGATATTTTTGATTTAATCATCTTTTCAATTGTCAGGATTCAATCCTTTACGGATATTGGAGTACCGCCAGAAGAGATGCGGAGCAAGGGAGAATTTGTCCTCAATATGCAAATGGGTGGTTTACTGATCGGTGGTGTTATTTGGGGTGTTCTGGGGGATAAATACGGTCGAATAAAGGTTCTTTTCGGATCGATTCTGATGTATTCGATCGCCAATATTGCAAATGGATTCGTACAGGACGTCACAAGTTACGGGATCATTCGATTTGTTGCAGGTATTGGGCTTGCTGGCGAATTGGGAGCTGGTATCACTTTAGTCTCGGAAGCGATGCATAGAAGAAAGCGCGGATACGGAACAATGATTGTGGCAGGAGTAGGTGTTTTAGGCGCTATACTAGCTTATTATATTTCGGAGTGGTATAGTTGGCGTACAGCTTATTTCGTTGGTGGAGGGATGGGATTATTGCTTTTACTGATGCGTGTTGGTGTCTTTGAGTCGGGGATGTTCAACGAAATGAATGATAAGAAGATCGCGAAAGGGCAGATTTCGATCCTTTTCAATAATAGAGAGCGATTCACTCGATATTTATACTGTCTATGTATCGGACTCCCAATTTGGTTTGTCGTCGGAGTATTAGTGACTCAGGCTCCAGAGATTGGACAGGCCTTACATGCTGAGACGGTATTGAGTGCTGGAAAAGGAGTGATGTTTACCTATCTAGGGATTTCCCTTGGCGATTTTATGGCGGGTTTGATAGCGCAGGTATTCAAATCTAGAAAAAAGGTAGTTTTGGTTTATCAGTTAATTATTCTCCTGTTTTCTTGTATTTATTTGTTGAGACAAGGGATAACAGAGACTGAATTTCTGTGGTTAGCTTTTTTCATGGGCATTGGAGTTGGCTATTGGGCAACATTTATTACGATTGCTGCTGAACAGTTCGGAACGAATATTCGTGCAACTGTTGCGACTACTGCACCCAACTTTGTTCGAGGAGCGTTAATTCCATCAACTATACTCTATGGCGTTTTCGTGGATTGGTTTGGAATAATTTCGGCAGCAATAATCATGATTATACTGCTCTCAGGAATCGCAATATTCGCTTTAAGCCGGTTAAAAGAGAGCTTTGATAAGGATTTGAACTTTATTGAAGAATAGGAATACTATCGGTCGGGACAATTTTTACAGCGTTTGCCTCGTTTGTACTTCTTACAGCATTTTTTGAATACAACTTCCCCATGATCCTGAAATGGATTATGGCCTTTGCTTTGATCAAAGGGAGTAGAATCGATTACCGTTAAGCGTATCATGCTTTCAAACATAATACAAATATAGATAATTTAGATTAATTAAAAATAACTAGTAAATTCTTTGACGTAATTCTGATGCAATGTCATTCGTAAAACTCTGAATAACCGCCGGTTCGTCAGTGTTGTTATGAATCACTAAATCACAAGTCTCTCTAAACGGTAACAGGTATTCATTGTAGGAGGGAACAACGTGGTTTATCCATTTATACATGACATCGTCGTGATCATATCCACGTTCAACTAAATCTCTACGTAATCTACGTTCAAGCGCTATAGACTCTTCAGCATCAAGAAAGACGCGATAATCTAATAGCTGATTGATTTCTTCGTAGTGAAATATAAATAAACCCTCGACAACTAAAATATTGGCGGGCTTTATCTCTAACATCTTTGGCTTTAAAGCTGGATTGTTAAAGGTATATTCTTCTTTATAGACAGTTTTTCCATCAAAGAGGTCTTTGATGTCTGCATAAAATGCATTTCTGTCAATTGAAGTTGGGAGATCAAAATTGTAGAGCCTATTCTCTTCTTGCGTTTTTGTATTTGCGGGTATATAATAATCATCTTGAGAGATCAAAGTGATTTCACTCGTTGAGAAATGATCTAAAAAGCTTTTTAAGAAAAAGGTTTTACCCGAACCACTGCTTCCTGCTATACCTATTACGTAAGGTTTATCCATGCTTACTCTTAATTTTCTATTGGAGCGCCGTAGGTAATTTCAATTAAGAAACGTTTGTCAAATGCACCGATATGTGATGCTGCTGACTTTGAAAGAATAACAATAGCATCTCGGCTGTCTGCCGTATCGGAGAATTTTCCTACAACTTTCGCAAAGGTAATATTTTTCGTCAAAGGATTTGTAATCTTTAGTATAGTTCCTACGGGAGCGGTACGATGTAATGCAAGATTGCTCTTGCCTTTGGATTCGAGATTGTCCATCCATATTCCTATCCCTTTTTCTTTTTTCTCACGAATTCCATATCGGTTTGTTTCGAATTCAATCTCCTGTTCGCGATTGACGTCAGGAATCGGTAATTCAATTGGTTCGCGTGGGATAGGTTCCGTTTGTACGGCGATCTTGCCGTCTGGGATCTTCAATGTCTGTCCTTCACGAACAATATCTGAATTCAGGTTGTTCATCGCTTTTATGCTTTCGACATTAGTCGCAAATCGTTGCGCGATAGAATAAAGTGTTTCATTGGAACCAACTTTGTACTGCGTAAGGACTTGTCCTGATTGTGGCGTTGGATTATTTGGAACAACAGCATTATTTATTTCTTTAGTGCTGTCTTTTTTCGCAGCTGTCGGTTCGGCAGTCGTCGCAGTTGATGGGATGCGTACAGAATCTCCCGGGCGTAAATTTTTCTGATTGTTGGCTGTCATGATCGCTTTAACCGGTACACCGTATTGGCGACTCAATTGGTAATAAGTATCCTTGGCAGCAACAGTGTGAATAATAAATACCTTTCCGTTGATCGTTTCTGTTTTCTGGCTATTTGTTGTTTGTGCCTGCGCGGTTGCCACTCCCATCAATACAAAACACGTTGAATATATAATAAGAGTCTTTTTAAAAGACTGCAATTTGTATGCTTGTTTTTTCATTTAATGCAATTATACTAAATATGAAATAATATTCCGCTTATTGAATGACATAAAGAATAGTTGTCTGTCAATCTGAAAATAGGGTTGCGGAATCAATTTATCCATATCTTCTATTATGACTTGTCGGTCTAGTTTGTGGTTTAAATCACTTAACGTTAAAATGAGATTTAAATTATCTTCATTTCGAACATGATAACACCAAACGTAATGCTGGCAGCATTTGCTGAGCCATAATGGGCCTTCGATTTGCTCATGACTGAGGAAATCTGGCTTCGTAGGGTACGTAATAGGATAAAGGATTTTATTGTTTGCAAATTGGAAATTCTTGTCGATAGCTCTGCTCTGTTGCCCTGTTCTAATATCAATGACAATAGTTTCACCTCCAGAAATTGAACGATGTCTCGCATGGATGATACCCTCGTAGACGTCCAGCAATATATATTCGTAGCTGGAATATACTATGCGCTCAGTTGCTATTTCAATAATTTGTATACCTTCTTGTGTTGGGTTATGTTCGCCGATTCGTTTCAGGATTAAGTATCCGTCTTGGATGGCATCAAGTGTCCATTCTTTCGCTTCGGCTGTACAAGGAGCCTTAATAATCTTTCCATCGAAATCAAAAACAGAGAAAGAGGCAATTGTAGAGTTAACATCACGAGTCTCCACAGCAATCAAGGATTGGACTGGGTCAATCTCGATTTTCCAGATATTGGCTGGAAAGCTTCGTTCAAAAACTTTATTTATTGTATATTTAGTCATCCGATGATCTATGCTGATCGGTGATAAAATTATTTATATGAACAAATTTACAAAATACATTTTAGGTATTATCGTCATTTGTTTAATGACTATAGCGAATAGCTATGGCCAATCTGTCTACACTGTGAAAATTAAGGATGATATCGGTCCGAATTCATGGCGAACATTGAAAAATGCATTGAAAGAAGCGAAAGCAAATAAGTCAACCTTTTTTTTATTGGAACTAAATACCTACGGTGGGGCATTGAATTTTGCGGACTCTATGCGGACTGCATTGCTAAATGCAGCTCCAATGAAGACTATTACCTACGTGAACAATAATGCGGCGTCTGCAGGTGCTCTAATCTCACTAGCGACTGATTATATTTATATGCAAGAGGGTTCTAGCTTTGGGGCCGCTTCAGTCGTAAATCAAAATGGTGAAGTTCTACCGGAAAAATACCAATCTTATATGAGGGGCTTAATGCGTGCTACTGCAGAGGCAAAAGGACGTGATCCAAAAGTTGCCGAGGCCTTTGTAGATCCTAGTATTTCGATTCCAAACTTGAAAGAGGATGGTAAACTATTGACCTTAACTACACAAGAGGCAGTGAAGATTGGTTTGGCAAAGAAGGATGTAAAGAGTCAAGTAGATGTTTTTTCCGATTTACAAATTACAAAGCCGGAGGTTAAGATTCATCAAACAACTTGGGTAGATGCAATCATTGCCTTACTGATCAACCCCTTGGTCAGTGGATTATTGATTATGGGTATTATCGGTGGGATTTATTTTGAGTTGCAATCTCCTGGAATTGGCTTTGCTTTAGTGGTCGCGTTAATATGCGCAACACTTTTCTTTGCTCCATTATACCTACAAGGATTAGCAGATCATTGGGAAATTGCCATCTTTGTACTAGGTGTCATTCTGCTGGTCTTAGAAATATTTGTGATACCTGGTTTTGGTGTCGCCGGAATTTCAGGAATTATATTAGTACTTTGCGGCCTTGCGTTTTCCATGGTGGCTAACAATTATTTAGATTTTAAACTTGCACAACCCGGACTTCTGATGAATTCATTTATTATTGTCATTGCTGCGATGGTCGGGTCAATTATACTCGCCGTTATTTTTGGAAAAAATATATTACAATCTTCAAGCTTTAAGAAGCTCGTCTTAGAGGATGAACAACGCGCGGACGTTGGATATACATCTTCAGTACAAAAGTCTAATTTGATTAACAAAGAAGGAATTGCGAAGACTGTACTCCGTCCTAGTGGAAAGATTGAAATAGATCAGGTATGGTATGATGCTGTCGCTTTGGATGGCTTTATCGACGCTGGAGAAGCAGTATACGTTGAGAAGCATGAAAATTATAATCTGTTCGTTCGCAAGTTGTCCGAACGTAATGCTTAAAATGAAAAGCGGCAATAGTTTATTCTTTGCCGCTTTTCTTTTTAAATGTTCTTGCTGTTTTTTCTCTTCAACATACTTCCCAAAAATACGATGAAGACGCCTAAAATAAATGTTATAAAAATACTATATAAGAGTTTCCAATAAACGGCTTCCGTAGGGTGTTTTTTGTTGTACAGATACCAAGTCACTCCGAACAAGACCATTGCTCCAAGAGAGGTTAAAATAAACTTTTTCATTTGAGAATAATTTAATGCTGAAATAAAAATAACCAATAGTTAAATATATTGAATATTATCTATTTTGAATACTATTGTATTAGCATTGATACGCAAATGATTTATCGTCATTTCTGTAAAGAAAAAGGGGCTGTCTAAAAAGGTCTCTTAAAGAAAGAACCCCGTCATTAAAAAATGGCGGGGTTTTTCTGTTTTTTTGTCCTTAAGATTTTGTATCTTAAGGTGCACCCAAAAAAACAATATGGCAAACATACAATTCAAAGCGCTTCCATCCAATAGTCCGAGTCTATTTCCTGAGAATATTTTAGATCGTATTCCAATGAACCATCCGGTTCGGTTGGTGAGTCAGGTTGTTGATCAGTTGGATCTAGATCATATTATCCGTCAGTATAAAGGCGGAGGCACCACTAGTTTTCACCCTAGAATGCTCATTAAGGTGCTGTTCTACGCCTATTTAAGCAATATCTATTCTTGCCGAAAAATTGAGCGCGCCTTACAAGAGAACATCCATTTCATGTGGCTTTCGGGCAATAGCACACCTGATTATCGTACGATCAATTATTTCAGAGGAAAGCGTCTTAAAGGACAGATACAAGAGCTGTTTGCAAGTATCGTTCGTATGCTGCATGATATGGAGTATGTTAGCCTGAAAGTTCAATATGTTGATGGTACCAAGATCGAGTCGGTCGCTGGTCGTTATACGTTCGTTTGGAAGAAATCGGTCGAGAAGAATAAGGTAAAGTTAGAAGCAAACATTGCTTCGGTTCTTTCGGAAATCGAGGCTCAGATCGCCCAAGACCAATCTTCATTAGGGCATCAAGAAGTTAGCAAGGCCATTGATAGCAGTCGGTTGAAGGAAAAGATCGAAGCGATCAATGCCAAGTTCAAAGGAGCCAATAAATCTACTGATAAGCAGCTTAAGAAACTTGAAGAGGACTATTTGCCTCGACTAGAGAAATATGAAGAGCAACTGGAAGTACTGGGAGATCGCAATAGTTATAGCAAGACCGATACCGATGCTGTGTTTATGCGGATGAAAGAGGACCACATGAAGAATGGCCAGCTTAAGCCAGCCTATAATACCCAAATCAGCACCGAAGATCAGTTCATCACCCATTACAGCATCCATCAAACAACTGCCGACACCACAACCCTGCCGGAACATTTGGAAGGCTTTGAGTCCCATTACGGAAAACAAAGCGAACAGCTTGTAGCAGACGCCGGTTATGGTAGTGAACAGAACTATGAATTGATGGAAAAACAGGGCATAACTGCCTTTGTCAAGTACAATTACTTTCATGTGGAACAGAAGCGCAAGCATAAACAGGATCCTTTCTCGGTACAGAATCTGTATTACAACCAGCAAGATGACTATTATGTATGTCCGGCCGGACAGAAGCTCAGCTATATCGGTCATGCAACCAGAGTTAGTACCAATGGATATACTGCCCGGGTAAGCTGTTATCAGGCTCAGCGATGCGAAGGCTGCCAATGCGCAGTGGGTGCCATAAAGCAAAAGGCAATCGTATTATTGAAGTGAACCACAGGCTTGATCAGCTCAAGGCTAAAGCCCGAAAAAGACTGCTATCAGAAGAGGGAATGTACCATCGAAGCAAGCGACCCATAGAAGTGGAAGCTGTTTTCGGTCAGATGAAAAGCAACAACAAGTTTACCCGGTTCACGATGAAAGGACTGGAGAAAGTCGCTGTAGAGTTCGGTTTGATGGCCATTGCTCATAACCTCAGAAAATGGGCAAAAAAGTGGGCAAACGATGTCTTGTTTCGAAATGGTTATAGCGATAAAACACTATATACGATAAAAATTGGAGTCAGGAGCGTTAAAACCACAAAATATAGACTTACTGCTTAAAACTCAAAAATGAAAACAGTAATGGAATCGCAAAAGCTATAAAACAGAAGAAGGTGCCTTTTTAGACACCTTCTTTTCGTTTATATAATTATCGCTGGTATTTTAAAACTTCGCTCCTAAAGTTAAAACAACATTCGTTCTCGAATTCTTCACTTCAGCTGTCGGAGGGGAACTTAGCCACAGATTTGATAAGCCATATGGACTACTATCGTAAGTCAATTTTTTAAACTGTATGGCTGCAATATCAACATAAAGAGCTTGATTAATGATATAGCCAAGACCTATGCTTGTCATATGATCAGCAGCATTTACACCCTTAAATGGGCTGCTAAAATAACGGTAACCTGCTCTTCCGCTTAAACGATCGGTAAAGATTATCTCACCGCCTAGTCGAAAGTTAAACGCACTCTTATAGTAATCTTTAATATCGTAGTTCATATCTGACTCGAAACTGAAATCAGTAACTTCAGTAGAAGTTTCTTGGTATTGAATGCTACTATAATCGACAATTTCAAAATCTGCGGAAATTAGTCCACGTGAAAAGAATTTTGTCAAACCAACAGAAGCTTTCAGAGGAGATATCACGCCATAATCATATGAAGTTGAAGAGACATTAGAGTTGTAAGTAGGGTGGAGTTTAGTACTCGAATTTTCATCTTGATAGTAATCAGCTACTGTTTCTAGATTTCGTTCTTCCTTAACTGTTGTCCAAGTAGGGGAGACGATATGTAAACCAATATTCCAATCCCATGTAGGTTTAAAAATCATACCAATCGCAATATTGACACCTGTTCCACGAAGACTGTTGTCTTCATAATCCGTTAGATCGTAGTTGATGTCCGTATATTTATTCTTTTGATGTGTTGGATTTAGAAAGCCGGAATTAGGTCCAGAGTCTGGTCTGATTTCATCTGGGGTCTTAGTCCATCCTGTTTCATAAACACTGTAGTTACGGTCGTACTTGTAACTAACTAAACCTAAGCTACCACCTAAATAAAATCTGTTATTATAATTTCCTCCAAAAGAAAGCGTTGTTTTTGCTTTATACCCGCTACTCAAAACATCTACTTGTTGAGATTTTGGGTCTTTTTCCAAAACAGTAGGGAAGTAACCTAGTGAAGGATCACTAAAGCGCTCCACTAAATTCGAACGGCTGAAATCCGAAGCGAAGTCTGCAAATTCATACATTTGGTCGGATAGGTATTGCACCAAGGTATTTTGATCATTTACACCTGAATACACCAAACGATCGTTTAAATTATTAGTACGATCGTAACTTACCCCAACATTTAAGTTTTGCCAACCGTAACCTCCATTTGCGGATGGAACGTGAAGTACGATTCCTACATTTTCTAATCCAAATTTTCCACTGTTCTGATTGGTGCTATTACCAAAGTAATTCGTTTTGTTATTGTTGTTCAGGTAATTGACGGAGACTGAAATGTCCGATTGTCCATAAAAACCTAAACCAGCGGGGTTACCACTAATTGAGCTAATATCACCCCCTAATGCCGTGTTTACACCACCCATACCCTTGAATCGCGCACTACCAGTAGTTACATCTTTGGATACATCATAAACATAATTTAGAGTGCTTTGAGCAAATACGTTAAACATGCCCGCGCTAAGAGCTAATAAGCTTAAAGTAAGTAGAGATTTCTTCATTATATGAATTGACAGGTCTATTTAAAAGATATAGCCAATATAAAAGGTTCTATATTGGCTATATCAACTATATTATATTAATTAACGTCTTGATCCGCCGGATGATCTTGATGAACCTCCACTCGCACGACCTCCGCCGCCGCTAGTTCCCATGCTGCTACCGCCTGAAGATCCTCTGCTGAAACCACCACTACTAGATGATGGACGACTAGAACTTCTATCAACGCTACTACCACTTGAACGTGATGGTGTTTGACGCGTAGAACCTTGGTTTCTACTGCTCGGAGTCCTATTGATTGTACCTTGCGATCTTGTCGCTGGATTTCTCTCAACAGTTCCTTGTGATCTTGTTGCTGGATTTCTTGTTACCGAACCATTGTTGCGATCAGTTCCATTTCTGTTAATCGTGCCCTGAGAACGAGATGATGATGTTCTTCCTGACGATGATGTTCTGTCAACTGTAGAACCTCTATCTACTCGGCCAGAGTTACGATCGCTTGACGTTCTATTCGCACTGTTTCGGTTGCTCGCTGCACGACCTGTTACAAATCTACCGCTTGCATCTCTCGATACATAGCTGCGAGAAGAGTTTGCACGTTGACGAGCCGCTACGTCGTTACGATTCGATGCTACACGACGGTTTCTATCATTGTAGTTGTTGTAATAGCCTCCGCCATAACCGTATCCATAGTATGGGTTGCCCCAATGGCTGTAGTAGCTATTATATCCCCAATGGTTTCCGTAATAAGGCCAACCGTATCCATAACCGTAACCATAATATGGGCTACCCCATCCCATGCTCCAGTAAGGACTACCCCAACCAAATCCTACAGACCATCCGAAGCCTGAGTTCCAGCCAAGGCCAAAACCGTTGTAGCCATACCATGGATCGAACCATGGGTCGTAATACATCATACCCGGAGAGTTATAATAGAATCTATTGATACGGTTTGCATATTCCAAATCATTTAATGGTTCATAACCACCTTCTGCATAAGCGTCATCACTATAGTCATCTGCATAATATTCAGCATCTGTTGTAGTGCCTTCAGCTGTCCCATCAGTGTAATAATAGTCTGGGCTTTGGTATACTTGTCCTGCATCACGATTGTTGTAGACATCATCCCGATAAACGGTACGGCTACTTGTAGAACAAGAGCTAATCAACGCTAGTAATCCTAGTGCCGCTCCTCCTAAAAATATCTTCTTGTTTTTCATGTTGCTAAAACAGTTAAAATTCGATTTTACGTCTTTAATTATTATCTTAGACCCGGCAAAGTGCCCAGGGTTTAATCTGCCAATCAAATTTACAAATAATTTTTCGTAAAGGTATAGAAACCCTCCTCAAGGGCATTAAAGCAGTATTTTTGTTTAGTAAATAATAGTTATTATAGAATGGGTAAAGGAATTACTAGCCGTAGCGAAGATTATTCGCAATGGTACAATGATCTAGTTATTAAGGCGGATTTAGCAGAGTATTCTGCAGTTAGAGGATGCATGGTGATAAAACCATACGGTTATGGCATCTGGGAGCGAATGCAAGCCATTCTAGACAAGCGTTTTAAAGAAACCGGCCATTCTAATGCTTACTTCCCTCTTTTTATTCCGAAATCATTCTTCTCGAAAGAAGCTTCACATGTTGATGGTTTTGCAAAAGAATGTGCAGTTGTAACGCATTATCGTTTGAAAAATGATGGTAATGGCAACATTATCGTGGATGAAGACGCAAAACTTGAAGAAGAGTTAATTGTTCGTCCAACGTCTGAGACTATCATTTGGAATACTTATCGTGGTTGGATTGAGTCATATCGTGACCTTCCAATTTTAGTAAATCAATGGGCGAATGTCGTACGTTGGGAAATGCGTACTCGTCTTTTCTTGAGAACAGCAGAGTTCCTATGGCAGGAAGGACATACGGCTCACGCAACAGCAGAAGAAGCGATTGCTGAGACGGAACAAATGTTGGATGTATATGCCGAATTTGCAGAAAAAATCCTCGCAGTCCCAGTAGTTCGCGGTAGAAAAACAGAGAATGAGCGCTTCGCAGGAGCTTTAGATACATATTGTATCGAGGCATTAATGCAAGATGGAAAGGCTTTACAAGCAGGGACTTCTCACTTTTTGGGGCAGAATTTTGCTAAAGCATTTGATGTTAAATTTACATCTAAAGAAGGTAAATTGGAACACGTTTGGGCGTCTTCATGGGGCGTTTCCACGCGCTTAATGGGAGCCTTAGTTATGGCGCATTCTGATGACCAAGGATTAATCTTACCTCCTAAATTAGCTCCAATACAGGTTGTGATCGTTCCGATTTACAAAACTGAAGAGGAGAAAGCTAATTTAGATGCTTATGTGGATGGCTTATCATCTGAATTAAAGAACTTAGGTGTCTCTTTAAAATATGATGATCGCGATACCCAACGTCCAGGGTTTAAATTTGCAGAATGGGAATTGAAAGGTGTTCCATTGCGTGTAGCAATTGGTGCTCGTGATATGCAAAATGGAACTGTTGAATTAGCTAGACGCGATACGCAAACTAAGGAAACCGTAGAACAAGCTGGCTTGGCTGGTAAAATTCACACGTTATTAGATGAAATTCAAGACAATATCTATCAAAAGGCTTTAAAATTCCGTGACGAGCACATCACTGAAGTGAACTCTTATGATGAATTTAAAACATTGTTGGAAGAAAAAGGTGGTTTCTTGAGTTGTCATTGGGATGGAACTGTTGAAACAGAAAAACGAGTTAAAGAAGAAACTAAAGCAACCATCCGTTGTATCCCTTTGGATGCAAAAGAAGAAGAAGGAGTCTGTATTTTTACAGGAAAGCCTTCAAAACAAAGAGTATTGTTTGCAAAAGCATATTAATATATGATGAAACACCTACTGATATTAGGATGTGGCTGGTTTGCTGAAGAGCTTGCTAAGCTATACCAAAGTAAGGGGTGGCAAGTCTGGGCAACAACAACTCAGCAAGAAAAATACCATCGCTTAAAAGGCGATGGTATTTTTGCTTATACCCACAACTTTGATGATGAAGCTGAACTCGATTTACCGTTTGAAATTCGATTTGATCTCGTGTTAAATTCAATCCCTGCAACATCAAAAAATAGTATAGAAGATTTGGGGTTCCGTTTCTATCAGGTATTCAAATTACTAAGTACGATTTCCTATGATCGACATTTCTATCTAAGTTCTGTTGGCGTTTATCCTGATATTGACGCAATATTTGATGAAAGCTATGCCGACGAAGAACAAATGATTTCCAGGTTGAGATTGGCAGAAAAGCGTATGCAAAGCCTCCCTTCAACAACCGTTTTTCGTCTAGGAGGTTTATTTGGTAAACAAAGAATCTTCGCCAAATACTTTCAAAATAAAGTGGTAACCACTGGTGATCAGCCGGCAAACTTTATTCACCTGGACGATGTTTTGGGATTGATCGAAGCTGCAATTGACCAACATATTTCTGGAGGAATCTACAATGTTGTTTGTCCGGAACACCCTTCGAAAAAGGAAGTCATTATGCGTTCTGCGCAAAAGTATTTACTCGAATATCCTGCTGGATTTGATCCAAAAGAGAGGTTTCAGAAGATTATAAATGGAAGTAAACTACCTGCATTACTCAATTATACCTATAAATATCGATCACCGTTAGATTTTTGATAACTTAGTAACTTTTAAATTTATACACTATGTCTTATAAATTCGCAACCAAGGCAATCCACGCGGGGCAACAATCTGACCCTACGACTGGTGCCGTGATGACCCCTATATACCAAACTTCTACTTATCAACAAAAAGCACCTGGAGATCACAAGGGCTTCGAATATTCAAGAGGTACTAATCCAACACGTAAAGCTTTAGAGGACTGTATGGCAGCTTTAGAAAACGGGCAGTTCGGCCTTGCGTTTTCGAGCGGAATGGCAGCTACTGACTGTGTTTTACGTTTATTGAAACCTGGCGATGAGGTTGTTACTGGAGATGATCTTTATGGTGGTTCTTACAGAATCTTCACTAAAGTATACGAACCGATGGGGATAAAATTCACCTTCGTCGATACCTCTGATGTGGATGCCGTCCGTAATGCAATATCGGATCAAACAAAATTAATTTGGGTAGAAACTCCAACCAATCCAACATTAAAATTAGCAGATATAGAAGCGATAGCTCAAGTGGCTAAAGAAAAGCAAGTTCTATATGTTGTCGATAATACATTTGCTTCACCATACTTACAAAACCCTCTAGATCTTGGTGCTGATGTCGTCATGCACTCTGTGACGAAGTATCTTGGCGGACACTCAGATGTTGTGATGGGTGCTTTGTTGATGAATGATGAAGATTTATATAAGCGTCTATGGTTTTATTATAACGCTTGCGGTGGTACGCCAGGTCCACAAGACGCGTTCCTTGTCTTACGCGGTATCAAGACTCTGCATTTGCGTATGAAAGCACACTGTGAGAACGGTCGCAAAGTAGCCGAATACCTCAAGGACCATCCAAAAGTAGAAAAGATTTATTGGCCAGGCTTCACAGATCATCCCGGACATGAAATTGCCAAAAAGCAAATGCGTGATTTTGGCGGAATGGTATCTATTGTGTTAAAAGGAGCCGACCTGAATGAAACGTTTAGAATCGCGTCCCAATTTAATGTATTTACATTAGCGGAATCTTTGGGCGGAGTAGAATCTCTAATCAATCATCCAGCGACGATGACACATGGGTCAATACCGAAGGAAATACGAGAGAAAGTCGGCGTAGTTGACAATCTTCTTCGTTTATCTGTTGGGGTGGAAGATGCAGAAGATTTGATCGCAGACCTTGAACAGGCGCTATCTCGATAAATAATTGTAATAATTATTTTAATTAGCACATAGAACTTTGTACATTTGTGCAGCTTTAACAAGGATTTTAACATTATGGAAAATACAACTGTAGAAAGACCAGCAAAACATACGGATAATAATGCAAACCGTACAGAATATTATGTTTCTTTAACAATCGCTATCGTAATCGGTTTAATTGGCGTATTTATTCGTTTTGTACCAGATGTAATTACTTCGCTAAATCAACTAGGTTCAGTTTTCTCTTGGATTGCAAACATTGCAGTTCTTGTTGCAGCATTCTTAGCCTTTAAAGTAGTTTTTGCGATTTTAGGTTTTAGCAAAAAATAGTTCTTAAGAACTTATAAAATATTTGGAAAACGCTTAGGTATAATACCTAAGCGTTTTTTTGTTTATTAGACTTTATTATCTTCTAAATATAAACAGGGGAAGTGCTTTATTTTTAATAACCCTTCTGGAATTCTGTATGCTATAAGGAAATCCTTCAACATGTGTCGATAACATATCTATTCAATATTCCTATTTTAAATCATATCGGGTTTAAAGCTCTGTAGTGAGGTTGGTGAGAATAGGAGGGGATTCTTATCTGGAATGCACATTCCAAATGAAAAGGAGTATTCATATCTGTGTAATAGGGGGAATATTAATTTCCAAAATACAATGAACAAACAAAAAAGCCGGTTATTAGCCGGCTTTTAATATCTAAACATCTAAGATTTAATATCTAGTTCAAGATAGACCATGTAGACCAAGGAATTCTAGAAAGGATAAAGATTAATCCAAGGATGTAAAAAATCAAAACTGTTTGATTTGCTTTCTTTGCGTCAGCAATCTTTTTCGCTTTTGAATAGCCCATTGTAATTAATACAATGGCGATAATCATCATTAGCGGGTGTTCTAGAAAGTAAAGTCTAGAAAGACTGTTTTTCATGTTCTCACCAGAGAAACTTGAAAGGCCAAGCGGAGAAGTAAAATACAATACTGCACCGATAACCAATTGTAAATGGGCAGAAATAAGACCGATTAATGCAATTTTACGATTGTAAGCTTTGTTTCCAGCGTAGTTTACAAGGGTAATAACGATCGCAATGATCAGTGCTATTAAAAGCACCACAGCAAGTGTTGAGTGTAAATGTTTCATTCCTGTAAGCATAGTGTCATGATTAATGATTTGCAAATATACTATTTTGAAAGACGTTTGTCGCCTAATTCTTTAAACTCGGATTTTGATTTAAAGTTTGGAAAAGTTTTCTCCATACTCAACGTATAACCAATATCAAAATATAGACGCGTATCTGCGATTGGCCCATCGAAATTCCAGTGTTCGTCTAGTTCGTCCGTAACCGCATGATAACGTCCCGCTAATGCCTTTTTGCGAATATTTAATGCTGTTGTATCTTGATCTAAGTAATCGCCTCCGCTTCCCATATACAAGCCCGGAACACCAACCTTAACAAAATTAAAATGATCCGATCTGTAGAAACCGCCAGATGTTGGACTTCCCTCTGGCTGAAGTTCTCTATTGAATTTAGCGCCTGAATTTATAGCATAGTCTTCTAATTCGGTTTGTCCGGTTCCTACAACACGAAATCCTTTCATTGCTCCTACAGGGTTGAATGAATCCATGTTTAAATTTGCTACAGTTTTTGATAGCGGATAAATCGGGTGTTCAGCGTAGTATTGTGAACCGAGTAAACCTTGTTCTTCTGCCGTAACAGCTAAAAATACGATGCTGCGCTCCGGTTGAATTTTGGCTGCCTTGAAAGCCTTTGCTATTTCAAATAAAGCTGCTACTCCTGTCGCATTATCAATTGCGCCGTTGAAAATCGAGTCTCCATTGCTTTTCTCACCGATTCCTAGATGATCCCAATGTGCAGAGTAAATTACCGTTTCATCCGGACGTTTACTACCTTTCAATGTTGCAATAACATTGTTTGATTTGGACTCTCTAAATTTAGTTTTTAACGCAATGGTCGTTTTGACATTCATTGGTATCGCTTTGAAGCCTGGTTTTTTTGCTGATTCTATTACTTTCGGATCTAATCCACCAAGTTGGAATAATTTATTTGCTGATTCGGTTGTCAACCAGCCCTGAAAGTTTACTAAATCAGCTCCATTATTTTTTGGAACGAGTGATAATTGAGGTCCAGACCAGCTTCCACGAACGACATTCCACCGATAAGAAGCAGCAGCAGTTTCATGAATAATTAATACGCCAGCGGCACCCTGTCTTGAGGCTTCCTCAAACTTATAAGTCCAGCGACCGTAATAAGTCATCGTATCGGCTTTAAATAAAGTTTTATCGTAACGACCAGGATCAGAAACCATCACGACCACAGTCTTACCTTTTACATCTAGACCAGCGTAATCATTCCAATTGTATTCGGGTGCAACTATTCCGAAGCCTGCGAATACTAATTCGGTATTATTAATATCTATTGCTTTGCTCATGCGCGGAGTACCTACGACATAATCATCAAGGTAGTTTAGCGAAAGGTTTGAGTTCTTACCTGTAAAAGTTAGTTTGGGATTAACAGGCTCGGATTTAATCTCAACCATTGGAACTTCTTGAAAATATGAGTCCCCATTTCCTGGGCTTAAACCTAGTGCTTTAAATTGTTCTTCTAAATAATGTACAGTAAGCGTATCTCCCTTTGTAAAAGGCATGCGTCCCATAAATTCGTCGGATGCTAACTTTTCGACATAGGTTTTATAGCCAGCTTCGGTGATTGCATTAATTGCTCCTGAATCGAGGGTGCTCGGATCGTATTTTGAACCTGTGTCACCAGATTTACAGGAAGCGAAGCTCAGTAAAAATGCAGTCCCAATAAATAATTTTGTCTTCATATGAATTGATGTTGTTCTTGGTTTCTAAAATATTGAAAGGTTCTTAAACCTGTTATGCGTGCTCGATAGGAAACACTTCCGCAATAGGGTGAAATAGATAGATCCTCTGTGTCGAGACTTCTAAGCATTTGTAACGTTTTCGAAGCTTCTCCTGTTTCTGGAACACTCTACCTGATTTAATGGAAAAATAACCATCGATCTCGATAGATTCTATTGTGAAGATTTCAGATTGCTTGCTGTCATGTAATCGCAAAACTCGAAATAACGTTAGGTCCGTACACGATGAAGCTGCTGGATTATTCATGTATTTGACTAATGCAAGCGTTACATCTGCTGGAAAAATATTTAAGCGTAAGAATGGATCCATCAATGCTTTGAAATTCTGCTTCCATTCTCCACCATGTGGTTTTACTTTATTCTTAAACTGTTGCCACGTCTTTAAATGCGCAAACTCGTGTACTGTAGTAATCAGAAAAGAATAAGGGTTTAAATCATGATTTACGGTGATTTGATGAGGTTCATTGCGATGTGGCGATCGATAGTCTCCAAGTTTAGACGCGCGAGATTTAGTCACTTTAAATCGACAGCCCGTATCATTAATCCACTGTGAGATGATTGGAGCCGCAGAATCCGGAATATACTTGCTTAATTGTTTACTAAAGTCAGGCATGCACTACAAACTTATTATATAATTGGCAGAATTCAGAATAGAAAACCAATATTTCGAGGAGGATGTAGAAATAACTATATTTGGTATCTGAACTTCAATAGAGCATGTTAAGTAAACTACTCATCAAAAACTACGCATTAATTGATGCCTTAGACATAGAATTCGATAAGAAATTAAATATTATTACGGGGGAAACTGGTGCCGGTAAGTCAATTATTATGGGGGCATTGGGACTTATATTGGGAAACCGTGCAGAGTCCAAGCATTTCTTCGATGAGTCTTCAAAATGTGTTATCGAAGGGCATTTTGAAGTAACTTCATACGATTTAAAGGAATTATTTAATAGTCTAGACTTAGATTACGAGGACGTTACGATCATTCGACGTGAACTCCATGCGGACGGTAAATCAAGAGCTTTTGTAAACGATACTCCAGTTACTTTGCAGACGTTAAAGTTGCTAGGAGAACGACTAATTGATATTCATTCGCAGCATGCGTCTTTGCAAATTAATACGGAATCCTTTCAGCTACTGGTATTGGATACGGTAGCTCAGCAGCAAAGCTTATTAAATGAATACAAAGAAAATTATCAAGCTTATAAAAAAGCGATAGCTTCCTTAAAGGCTTTGGAAGAGGAGATTTCAAAGTCTCGCGCAGAATACGACTTTAATCAGTTTATATATAATGAACTGGAACAAGCGAATCCTCAACCGGATGAACAGGCCGCTTTAGAGTCCGAGCAAAATCAATTAGAGAATGCAGAAGAGATTAAAAAGTATTTTCATGGCGCTGCAAGCTTAATGCAATCCGACGAACAAAATGTTTTAGACGGACTAAAATCTGTTCTTTCTTTTGTTCAGACAGGAACGAAATATTTACCTTCAGCAGAGAGTATACAAGTTCGCTTGCATAGCACTTTAATTGAATTGAAAGATATCGCAGCAGAACTTGAGCAAGTTGCGGATGGCGTTTCGATGGATGAAGAACGCTTAACCATTGTGAGCGATCGTTTATCACTACTGTATTCACTTCAAAAGAAACATCGTGTTGATTCCAATGAAGGCTTATTGAATCTTCTAGAAGATCTATCACACAAACTTCAAGATTCTGATTCGCAGGAAGAACGAATTGAAGTCTTAAAAGCTGAAATAGATAAACTTCATGCTTCCTTAGCAATTCAAGCTAATAAAATAACAGAAAACCGAATAAGTGTAAAGCAGCATATTGAGCAAGAGGTACAGGCTGTTCTTGCTAAGGTAGGTATGCCAAATGCACAACTTCAGATAGAGTTGAAAAAGAAGGCTGAATTTAAATCGTCGGGACAGGACGAGGTTGCTTTTCTATTCTCCGCAAATAAAGGGCAAACGTTACAAGCTATTCATAAAGTAGCGTCAGGTGGAGAGCTATCTCGTGTTATGTTGGCCATTAAATCCTTAGTTGCAAAATCATCTTCGCTACCAACGATTATTTTTGATGAGATTGATACAGGTATTTCTGGAGAAGTAGCCTTGAGAGTAGGGGAGATTATGCATCAACTTTCAGAACATATGCAAGTTATTAGCATCACGCATCTACCGCAGATTGCGTCTCAAGGAAATGCTCATTTTAAAGTATACAAAGAAGACGGGGGGGAGAAAACAAAATCCAACATTGTCCTTTTAAAGAAAGAAGAACGCATTATGGAAATCGCTCAAATGTTAAGTGGGGCAAATCCAGAAGCAACCGCGATAAAACACGCAGAAGAAATGTTAAAATAAAAAAAGGAGCATATAGCTCCTTTTTTTATTTTCTTATTGCTTTTATATCTTATTGATCGCCATTATCAGCGTCGGTAAGTACAATTTTTACTAGGCTACCTTCTGGTGCAACGGGCGCTCCAGATCCAATATAAACCGCATAGATATTAACTTTTCCAACTCCATAGTTAGCCGAGTATTTATAGTTTCCAATTTCAGAAGGTATGTTTTCATAAACTTCTGGTTTGCTATCGAAAGAAATTGAAATATCTACATGCCCATCTTGAAAATACTTCTCATCAAGCTCTGGCATGTTAATGGTTGTAGCGAACTCGTTACCGGTTCTTGACCAGTTTTGTGGGTTTACTTCAGCAACATAACTTATGCCTGGCAAATAGTTGGTGATATATTCTTTTGTACATCCAGTGAAACCTACAAGAGAGGCGGTTCCAATAGCAAATGCTAATAATAATTTTTTCATGTTTGGTAAATTATGTTGTTAAAAATCTGTTCCTTTCAAGTTTAAGACAATCTATATCCTAAATAGTTTAACTGCATTTAGCAAAAATGTTGCCACTAAAAAGAAGGTGTCTAAAAAGGCACCTTCTTCTGTTTTATAGCTTTTGCGATTCCATTACTGTTTTCATTTTTGAGTTTTAAGCAGTAAGTTTATATTTTGTGGTTTTAACGCTCCTGACTCCAATTTTTATCGTATATAGTGTTTTATCGCTATAACCATTTCGAAACAAGACATCGTTTGCCCACTTTTTTGCCCATTTTCTGAGGTTATGAGCAATGGCCATCAAACCGAACTCTACAGCGACTTTCTCCAGTCCTTTCATCGTGAACCGGGTAAACTTGTTGTTGCTTTTCATCTGACCGAAAACAGCTTCCACTTCTATGGGTCGCTTGCTTCGATGGTACATTCCCTCTTCTGATAGCAGTCTTTTTCGGGCTTTAGCCTTGAGCTGATCAAGCCTGTGGTTCACTTCAATAATACGATTGCCTTTTGCTTTATGGCACCCACTGCGCATTGGGCAGCCTTCGCATCGCTGAGCCTGATAACAGCTTACCCGGGCAGTATATCCATTGGTACTAACTCTGGTTGCATGACCGATATAGCTGAGCTTCTGTCCGGCCGGACATACATAATAGTCATCTTGCTGGTTGTAATACAGATTCTGTACCGAGAAAGGATCCTGTTTATGCTTGCGCTTCTGTTCCACATGAAAGTAATTGTACTTGACAAAGGCAGTTATGCCCTGTTTTTCCATCAATTCATAGTTCTGTTCACTACCATAACCGGCGTCTGCTACAAGCTGTTCGCTTTGTTTTCCGTAATGGGACTCAAAGCCTTCCAAATGTTCCGGCAGGGTTGTGGTGTCGGCAGTTGTTTGATGGATGCTGTAATGGGTGATGAACTGATCTTCGGTGCTGATTTGGGTATTATAGGCTGGCTTAAGCTGGCCATTCTTCATGTGGTCCTCTTTCATCCGCATAAACACAGCATCGGTATCGGTCTTGCTATAACTATTGCGATCTCCCAGTACTTCCAGTTGCTCTTCATATTTCTCTAGTCGAGGCAAATAGTCCTCTTCAAGTTTCTTAAGCTGCTTATCAGTAGATTTATTGGCTCCTTTGAACTTGGCATTGATCGCTTCGATCTTTTCCTTCAACCGACTGCTATCAATGGCCTTGCTAACTTCTTGATGCCCTAATGAAGATTGGTCTTGGGCGATCTGAGCCTCGATTTCCGAAAGAACCGAAGCAATGTTTGCTTCTAACTTTACCTTATTCTTCTCGACCGATTTCTTCCAAACGAACGTATAACGACCAGCGACCGACTCGATCTTGGTACCATCAACATATTGAACTTTCAGGCTAACATACTCCATATCATGCAGCATACGAACGATACTTGCAAACAGCTCTTGTATCTGTCCTTTAAGACGCTTTCCTCTGAAATAATTGATCGTACGATAATCAGGTGTGCTATTGCCCGAAAGCCACATGAAATGGATATTCTCTTGTAAGGCGCGCTCAATTTTTCGGCAAGAATAGATATTGCTTAAATAGGCGTAGAACAGCACCTTAATGAGCATTCTAGGGTGAAAACTAGTGGTGCCTCCGCCTTTATACTGACGGATAATATGATCTAGATCCAACTGATCAACAACCTGACTCACCAACCGAACCGGATGGTTCATTGGAATACGATCTAAAATATTCTCAGGAAATAGACTCGGACTATTGGATGGAAGCGCTTTGAATTGTATGTTTGCCATATTGTTTTTTTGGGTGCACCTTAAGATACAAAATCTTAAGGACAAAAAAACAGAAAAACCCCGCCATTTTTTAATGACGGGGTTCTTTCTTTAAGAGACCTTTTTAGACAGCCCCTTTTTCTATAAAAAAATGATATTAATCTTTCTTTTTATTGTCTTTAACATCGGATGCTAAATTTGAATCATCGTTCTCGTTCTTGCTAGCTGGAGAAACGGTGATTTCACTTTTTTCTTCATCAAAATCAACGAGAATTGCTTCTCCTGTCTTCAGCTCACCTTTCAAAATCTCTTCAGCAATCGGGTCTTCCAGATACTTTTGAATAGCACGTTTTAATGGACGAGCACCAAAGTTTGCATCATATCCTTTCTCAGCAATATAATTCTTCGCTTTTTCGCTAAGTGAGATCGTATGTCCTAAACCTTCAATTCTTGTGAACAATGATTTAAGTTCAATGTCAATAATCTTGAAGATGTGCTCTTTGTTTAATGAATTGAAGACAATTACATCATCAACACGGTTTAAGAACTCAGGAGCAAATGCACGTTTCAATGCAGTTTCTATAACTCCTCTAGAGTGAGAATCAGCTTGATCTACTTTTGCGGCTGTATTAAATCCAACCCCTTGTCCAAACTCTTTCAACTGGCGTGCGCCAATATTCGAAGTCATGATAATAATTGTATTTCTAAAGTCAACCTTGCGACCAAGACTGTCTGTCAGTTGACCTTCATCCAATACTTGCAATAGTAAGTTGAATACATCGGGGTGAGCTTTTTCAATCTCATCCAATAATACAACAGCGTATGGTTTGCGGCGAACTTTTTCAGTTAATTGACCACCCTCTTCATATCCAACATATCCTGGAGGCGCACCGACTAATCTAGATACAGCGAATTTCTCCATGTATTCGCTCATGTCTATTTGAATCAATGCATCCTCGGAATCAAACATAAAGCGTGCAAGCTCTTTTGCTAGTTCCGTTTTACCAACACCAGTAGGACCTAAGAAGATAAAAGAACCAATCGGTTTCTTAGGATCTTTTAATCCCGCACGTGTACGTTGAATAGCTTTCACGAGCTTTTGAACGGCATCATCCTGACCGATGATACGGCCTTTCATGGATTCGCCCATATTCAATAGCTTTTGACTGTCAGATTGGCTAACACGTTGAACAGGGATACCTGTCATCATGGATACCACTTCTGCAACGTTATCTTCCGTTACCGTATAGCGTGTAGTTTTTGTTTCCGCTTCCCAAACCGCTTTTTCTTTCTCTAACTCTTCAATCAGTTTTTTCTCTGTATCACGAAGTTTGGCAGCCTCTTCATATTTCTGACTACGAACAACTTTATTCTTCTCGACCTTAACCTCTTCAATCTTTTCCTCGATGTCAATGATACTTTGAGGAACGTGAATATTGTTTAAGTGAACGCGAGATCCCGACTCATCTAACGCATCAATAGCTTTATCTGGTAGAAAACGATCTGTAATATAACGGGTCGTTAATGCTACACAGGCTTCGATAGCTTCATTAGTATAAGTAACATTGTGGTGTTCCTCATACTTATCTTTGATACGATTTAAGATTTCTATCGTATCATCATATGTTGTAGGTTCAACCGTTACTTTTTGGAATCGACGATCCAAGGCGCCATCTTTCTCAATATATTGACGATACTCATCTAAGGTTGTTGCACCGATACACTGAATCTCTCCACGAGCTAATGCTGGTTTAAACATATTAGATGCGTCTAATGAACCTGAAGCTCCACCGGCACCTACAATCGTATGAATCTCATCGATAAATAGAATAACATCTGGTGATTTCTCCAATTCGTTCATTACTGCCTTCATGCGCTCTTCAAACTGACCACGGTATTTAGTGCCAGCAACTAGAGATGCTAAATCTAACGTAACAACGCGCTTGTTAAACAATACACGTGAAACCTTACGTTGAATGATACGTAATGCTAAACCTTCCGCAATCGCTGACTTACCAACTCCGGGTTCACCAATTAGAATCGGGTTGTTTTTCTTTCTACGCGACAGAATTTGTGATACACGCTCAATCTCTTTCTCACGGCCAACAATAGGGTCTAGTTTTCCTTCTTCCGCAGCTTTAGTTAAATCGCGACCAAAATTGTCTAAAACAGGGGTTTTTGACTTAATATCAGAAACCTTTTTCGGCGATGAGAATTGAGAATCCTCATCTGCATAGTCATCATCACCACTCGGTGGAGTGCTTGATGCCTCATCCGTAATCCCTGTAGCATTCTGTTCAACTTCAGACTTGAAGGTATTATAACTAACCTTATATTGTTGTAAGATTTGTGAAGCAATATTCTCTTCATCGCGTAAAATAGCAAGCAATAAATGCTCTGTACCGATGATATCACTCTTGAAAATCTTAGCTTCTAAGTAAGTTATTTTTAAAACCTTTTCGGCTTGCTTAGTTAAGGGCATATTGTTGTTCACTGGAGAACGCGAAACGGAAGAACCCTTCACAGCATCCTCCACAGACTGACGAACTGCCGCCATGTCTATACCGATATTCTTCAATATCTTGATCGCAACCCCATCGCCCTCACGTATTAATCCGAGTAAAAGGTGTTCCGTCCCAATATAATCATGACGTAAGCGCAACGCTTCCTCACGACTGTAGGAAATGACATCTTTTACACGGGGTGAAAATTTTGCTTCCATTTAAATTACCTTTCTCAATTAGTGAATGTACCGTTCGTTAGACAAACATTATAAATGTAATAAAAATACACGGTACAGTCGTTTGTTATAGATATTATTTATCAACAATTAGACCATAGCCGTAAAACTACCAATTTGTCAGTATTTCCATTATCTTTGTGTAAATAGTTTATTTCCTATTATGTCTGACGAAAAAATCATCTTTTCGATGGCAGGGGTCAATAAAATACACCCACCATCTAAACAAGTCTTAAAAAATATCTACTTATCCTTCTTCTATGGAGCGAAAATAGGAGTCATTGGTTTAAACGGCTCTGGTAAATCTTCCCTGCTGAAAATTATTGCTGGTATTGATAAATCCTATCAAGGTGAGGTCGTTTTCTCACCAGGATATTCTGTAGGATATCTTGCGCAAGAACCCGAATTAGACGCCTCAAAAACTGTAAAGCAGGTCGTTGAAGAAGGGGTCGCAGAAACAACCGCAATTCTTCAAGAATATGAAGAAATCAACGAAAAATTTGGTTTGCCTGAGGTTTACGAGAACGCCGATGAAATGGATAAGTTATTGGCTAGACAAGGTGAATTACAAGATATTATCGACGCTACAAATGCGTGGGAATTAGATACTAAATTGGAGCGTGCCATGGACGCATTGCGTTGTCCGGAACCGGATGCGCTTATTGCCAATTTGTCAGGTGGAGAGAAAAGAAGAGTGGCATTGTGTCGACTATTACTTCAAGAGCCGGATGTTTTATTATTGGATGAGCCGACTAACCACTTGGACGCCGAGTCCATTGATTGGTTAGAACAGCATTTGCAACAATATAAAGGAACCGTAATTGCAGTAACGCACGACCGTTATTTCTTAGATAATGTTGCTGGATGGATTCTTGAGCTTGATCGAGGCGAAGGTATTCCTTGGAAAGGCAACTATTCTTCTTGGTTAGATCAAAAAGCTAAACGTTTAGCACAAGAAGAGAAACAAGAAACAAAACGTCAAAAGACTTTAGAACGAGAATTAGAATGGGTGAAAATGGCTCCCAAAGCCCGTCATGCCAAATCGAAAGCTCGTTTACATAACTATGAGAAACTAGCGTCTGAAGAAACGAAAGAACGAGAAGAAAAGTTAGAGCTCTTTATCCCTCCGGGACCAAGGTTAGGTAATGTCGTAATCGAAGCAGATAATGTTTCTAAAGCCTATGGTGACCGTATTTTATTTGAAAACTTAAGTTTCTCTTTACCTCCAGCAGGTATCGTAGGGATTATCGGTCCCAATGGTGTCGGTAAAACAACTTTATTTCGTTTAATTACGGGACAAGAACAACCTGATACGGGAACATTCCGAGTTGGTGAAACAGTCGTTTTGGGCTATGTAGATCAAATGCACGACGACCTAGATCCAAATAAAACGGTATGGGAAAATGTAACTGGTGGAAATGAGAACATCTTGTTAGGAAATAAGCAAGTCAATTCTAGAGCTTATGTCTCGAAGTTTAACTTTAATGGAGGGGATCAGCAAAAGAAAATTGCTGTACTTTCTGGAGGAGAAAGAAATCGAGTGCACTTGGCAATTACATTGAAAAAAGGTTCCAACGTTCTATTGCTCGATGAGCCAACCAATGATATTGACGTAAATACATTGAGAGCGTTAGAAGAAGGTCTAGATAATTTCGGAGGATGTGCTGTTGTAATCTCCCACGATCGCTGGTTTTTAAACAGAATATGTACGCATATTCTTGCTTTCGAAGGCGATTCGCAAGTATACTTCTTTGAAGGGAATTATACCGAATACGAAGAGAATCGTAAAAAACGATTAGGAGATATTGCTCCAAAACGTGTGAAATATAAGAAATTAGTAAAATAGTACCTCAAAATTGGACTCATCAAGATTACTCGAAGCGATTATTGAAAATGCTATTGATGGCATTATAACCATCGACCCACATGGTATTGTCGAGAGTATAAATCCGGCTGCCTTAGTGTTATTTGGATATACTGCCGAGGAAGTTATTGGGAATAATATTTCGATGCTCATGCCAGAGCCTGATCGCTCCAGTCATGATCGCTATATAGAAACCTACGAACAGACAGGACATAAGAAGATTATCGGAATTGGGCGCGAAGTACGTGGCTTGAAAAAAGATGGATCAACATTTCCTTTCCGACTATCTGTAAGTGAGGTCTTTTATAAAAATGGTAAGATTTTTACTGGAGTTGTACATGATTTAACAAAGGAAAAGCAGGCTGAAGATGAGCTCAAAAGACATGCTTTGGAGTTAGAAATTAAAGTTCGCGAAAGAACAAAAGATCTGATTAAACTCGTTTCGGAATTGGAACGCGCTAAGGCAGACGTAAGCGTTTCTTTGGAAAAAGAAAAGGAACTCAATCAATTGAAGTCGCGTTTTGTTTCGATGGCTTCTCATGAATTTAGAACACCGTTAAGTTCCGTGCAATTATCAGCTTCGCTTATCGATCGATATGTTGAAAAATCAGAATATGCGCCAATTGAAAAACACACTGCCCGAATCAAAGGCTCTGTTCAGCTTCTCAATACGATTCTAAATGATTTTCTATCGTTAGAAAAATTAGAAGCTGGAGTTGTTGTGGTCAATAAAACTGAGGCTAACATTGTTCAATTAGGCGAGGAGATTGCAGAAGAGATGCAGTTGATTTGTAAGAAAAATCAACATATTGTTTATCAACATACTGGCGAATCGTCCAATTTTTATGTGGATCCCAATCTCTTAAAGAATAGTATAATCAATCTTGTTTCCAATGCCATTAAGTATTCTGGAGAGGATACATTTATAGAATTCAGTACCGAAATTGATGATGATAATTTAATTGTCACCGTCAAAGATAATGGTATAGGTATTCCGGCGGAAGAGCAAGTGAATTTATTTGAACCATTCTTTAGAGCTAATAATACGGGGAATATTCCTGGTACTGGTTTAGGACTTAATATTGTCAAGCGATACGTAGGCTTAATGGGAGGAGAAATGGAATATTGGTCGGAAGTTAACCAAGGTGCTATTTTTAAAATGAGTTTTACCCAACTATAATGGAAAAAAGAAAAATCTTAATTATCGAGGATAATAGTGATATCCGAGAGAGTACAGCAGAGATTTTAGAATTAACAGGCGAATATACGGTCATTGTCGCTGAAGAAGGAAAAACCGGAGTAGAGATGGCGATGAAACACCATCCTGATTTAATTCTTTGTGATATCATGATGCCCGAATTAGATGGATACGGTGTGCTTTATATGCTTGGAAAGCATGAAGAAACACAACATATTCCTTTTATCTTTCTAACGGCTAAAACAGAAAAGGCTGATCTTAGAAAGGCAATGGAAATGGGCGCGGATGACTACTTAACCAAGCCTTTTGACGATATGGAATTGTTGAATGCGATTGAAAGCCGCTTTAAAAAGCGTCAACAACTGCAGGCTAAAGCTACCCCAAGTGTGGAAAGCTTGAGATTAGATGAAGCGGAACAAGCATACCTTTTGCAAGATTTAGCAAGTAATGGACGTGTCAAGTCAATAAAGAAAAAGCAAACAATTTATGAAGCTGGCGATACACCTGTTTATGTTTACTATATTAAAAAAGGAAAGGTCAGAAGCTTTTTAAACTACAAAGATGGTCGAGAATTATCAACGAATATCTTTATTGAAGATCAGTTTTTTGGACTGGAATCTGTATTGTTGAATATCAAATACGGCGATAATACAGCAACGCTAGAGGACGCGGAAATCGCATTAATTCATAAAGATGCATTCTTTGAATTGATGTATAAAAAACCTGCAATTGCAACCAAGCTTATTAAATTGCTTTCGCAGAATATTCGCGATAAAGAAGAACAAATGCTAGGTTTTGCTTATGATTCTGTTAGAAAGCGCGTTGCGAATGCATTAGTTAACGTAGCTGAAAAATCTGAAGCCGACATGGATGAGGTGACAATCAAGATTTCAAGAGATGATTTGGCAGCTTTGGCAGGAACGGCAAACGAGACAATTAGTAGAATGTTAGCAGATTTTAAAGACGAACGTCTTCTGACAAAAGAAGGGAACGCTATCAAAATCTACTCGATAGCCAAGCTGAAAAATATCAAACAGTAACTGAGAAATAAAATACTAAAGTAAAAGCCCTAAATATTTAGGGCTTCTTTGTTTACTAGCCTTTGTGAAAACTCTATTTATTACCAGTATATCAATCACAGGCTGCTCTTTTTCTAAAATGATACCGCAAACAACTTCACCAAATTAAACTTTTATGACGCTGGAGATCTCTCTAATAGGTAACTAAATACGTCGATGATTTCTTCAATTTTATAAGACCTTAATATGGTCTGATTTGTTACAATTCTAAGTAGAACGAGGGGAGTAGCTGTCAGCAAACATTTGAGATCAAACTAAAAAAATGTTCAAGATTTAGCACTACTTTTTCTTCAAATAATAAATCAGTTAATCATTGTACTTGTTTGATAGCTAGTGAATTAATTTATAAGCTATTTTTCTCAAAATCGGCAGCTTGCTCAGTTGTTTTACTACAATTAGTACCATCATATCATCAATTCTCACCATACCTAGTTTCGTGATATATATCACTTCTTTACATGATGCCATTCACTAGTTCATGCTGCTAATAAGCCTACCTTTGAGCTAAATAGCTACAATTAGGAATGAGAGTGATTGCATACAATATATTAGATCAAGAAAAGGAAGTCTTGGCGAAGGCCAATGCCAAAGTGCATGATTTGACTTTGATTTCAAATGAACTCAATTTAAGTACAATTCACTTCGCATCAGGAAAAGATGCTGTATTAATTTCAGAACGTGATATACTCGATCGCGTAATGCTATTTGAATTGTATAAAATGGGAGTTAAAAGTATTATAACGCGCTCGAAAGCTACCGATCATATTGATCTTGAATATGCAGGGGAGCTAAAAATGCACGTTGCGAATGTCCCATTCGACTCTTCAATGGAAAGTATTGCTAAGCAAACTATTCAAAATCTAACACAATGGATGGTAGGCGGATGCGCAGGAGATGCGTGTCAATGTAGAATGGACTGTGCAAACAGGACTAAACAAAGTTAAGATGGAAAATCCAGCGTTAAATCAATTGATCAGCAAATACAATGTTGCTGCACCTCGATACACAAGTTATCCAACAGTACCCTTCTGGGAAAATGAAGTCTTCACCGAACATGATTGGAAATTCAATGTCGCTCAGAATTTTAAAAACTCAAAGCATAACGGTATAAGTATCTATATTCATCTTCCCTATTGTGAGAGCCTTTGTACCTATTGTGGTTGCAATACACGTATCACAAAAAATCATAGTGTAGAAACACCCTATATCGAATCTTTACTCAAAGAATGGAATATGTACAAACGTATTCTAGGAAGTGAACAGCTTCTTATTAGTGAAATCCATTTGGGTGGTGGAACTCCGACCTTTTTCAAGGCTGAGAACTTGAGACGTTTAATCAATGGACTACTCGCTGGTAACAAAAGAGCGGCGGAAGCTTCATTCTCATTTGAGGCCCATCCAGCAAATACCACTTTCGAACATTTAAAAACATTATACGATTTAGGATTTAAGCGCCTTAGTCTTGGAATTCAGGATTTTGATGAACGCGTCCAATTTATTATTAATCGCCATCAAACTGTTGAAGATGTCGATAGAGTGATGAAAGATGCTCGTGAAATAGGATATGATTCAATTAATTTCGACTTGATATATGGTTTACCGCTACAAACAGCGGAGTCGGTGAAAATGACTATAGAACATTCACTTCGACTAAATCCAGATCGAATATCCTTCTATAGTTACGCCCATGTGCCGTGGATAAAGCCCGGACAACGGAGATTTACCGAGCATGATTTACCTGTAGGAGAAGATAAGCTAAATTTGTATAGACTGGGGAAAGAAATGATACAACAAGCAGGTTACAAAGATGTCGGTATGGATCATTTTGCTAAAGTTGACGATGCCTTATATTTAGCTGCAAAAAGTGGTGGATTACATCGTAACTTTATGGGATATGCAGATCGATATACTCCTTTACTCATTGGATTGGGAGTTTCATCGATAAGCGACGCTTGGACAGCATTTGCTCAGAATGTGAAAACAGTGGAGGAGTATAATGCATTAATTGCAGAAGGTAAATTACCGGTCGTCAAAGGACACTTGCTAACAGAGCTGGATACGCATATTCGTCAATATATCTTGGATATGATGTGTAAAGGAAAGGTGATATTTAAAGATTCGGTAAACGAAAATGAACGTATCATTAAGCGATTACAACCTATGGTTGAAGATGGCTTAGTAACCATAACCAATAATAAAGTAGAGATTACAACAATAGGAAAATCTTTCCTTAGAAATGTATGTATGGCTTTTGACTTGAGATTACATGAAACTCAAGAAAGGGAAAACCTTTTCAGCCAAGCAATTTAGTCGTGAAATCATGGAATTAGGAAATGAAATTAAGCTGGATACCAATTGTTACCATTGTGGTGACAAGATTGAAGATACTTCCTATATATTAGATCAGCATAGCTTCTGTTGTCTGGGTTGTCAAACAGTTTTTCAAATCTTAAATGAAAATAACCTAGCTAGCTATTATCGTTATAATACCCATCCTGGAAAATCACAGCGCGCTCAAAAAGAAGACCTCGCTTACCTCGACGAACCTAATATTATCGCGAAATTGGTCGATTATCAAGACGATAATATGGCGATTATTACCTTCTATGTTCCTGCCATACATTGTTCTTCTTGTATTTGGCTACTAGAGAATTTATATAAGCTGAATTCTGGAGTGAAGTCTTCTCAAGTAGATTTCATGAAAAAACAAGCAAGTATTTCCTTCCTGAAAAATGAAATCTCACTTCGTGGATTGGTAGAATTGCTTCATCAGATAGGTTACGATCCTAAAATTACGCTCCAAGATGTCATTAAGGAAAGTAAGAAAATCAATCAAAATAAGTTAGTTGCCAAGATAACTGTTGCAGGATTCTGTTTCGGGAACTCAATGATGATTTCTTTTCCGGAATATTTCGGAATGGCACAATTTGAACAACAATACACTAGTTTTTTCGGGTACATGAACCTTGCGTTTGGTTTACCAGTACTGCTGTATTCTGCTGCTGATTATTTTACATCAGCATGGTATAGCCTTAAACAAAAACGCTTGAACCTTGATGTTCCACTTGCGTTAGGGATTTTCGTACTGTTCTTCCGCTCAGCATTTGAAATTATAACGCAAACAGGCCCCGGATTTATGGATACGTTATGCAGCTTGGTGTTCTTTATTTTAATTGGAAAGTGGGTTCAACAAAGAACTTATCATCATATTTCGTTCGAACGTGACTACCGTTCGTATTTCCCTGTTGCGGTAACCGTGTTAGAGAATGACTCAACTAAACCCACACAGATTGCAGATTTGAAAGTCGGCGATCGAATAATGGTGCGTAATAATGAAATCATCCCTGCTGACGCTATTTTATTAAAAGGGAAGGCGGCTGTAGATTTTAGTTTTGTAACGGGCGAAAGTAATCCCGTAGAGAAAGTGTTAGGCGAAGTGGTCTATGCAGGTGGCCGACAAATTGGAGAGGCAATCGAATTAGAAGTCGTTAAAGCTGTTTCACAAAGTTATTTGACCAAGTTATGGAACAATGAAAGTTTCAAACAAGTAGAAAAGAAATTTGAAACTTTTATTGGATTCATCAGTAAATACTTTACGATTGCCCTTCTACTAATTGCAATCGTTGCAGCTTTGTTTTGGGGTATCACAGGAAATGCTGAAAAAGCTTGGGCTGCATTTACTGCCGTATTGATTATTGCTTGTCCTTGCGCATTAGCACTAAGTTCTCCATTCACGTTATCGGCAGCCCTCAGTATTTTTGATAAGAATAAACTGTATATAAAAAATACAGCGGCGATTGAACAAATGGCAGCGATTGACACCATCGTATTCGATAAAACTGGTACAATTTCTTCTCCGAATGCGTCTAGTATGTATTTCGAAGGGGAGCTGTCTACACAAGAAAAAAGCCTGCTCTATTCCATCTGTCGAAATTCTAATCACCCATTAAGTAGAGAAATCAATAAGTGGTTGGGCGAAATGACTATTCTTCCAATTTCAAACTATCAAGAAATAATAGGAAAGGGGCAGTCAGCGACTTATCAGGACTGGGAAATGAAAGTCGGTTCCGCTTCTTTTGTAGGTACAGAAAAGAAAGAGTTTGAAGGCTCTATCGTTTACATTAGTGTTAATGGTAAAGTAAAGGGCTTGTTTACGCTTGAACAATCTTGGAGAAATGGTTTGTCAGATGTAATTAATAAGCTTAATACTGACCATTACCAACTACATCTACTCTCGGGCGATAATGAACGACGCGCGGATGCATTAAGTTTAATATTCCCGCCACAGGCATGCCTATTGTTTAACCAGACGCCATCCGATAAATTAAATAAGATTGACGGTTGGCAAAAGGAAAAACAAAAAATTTGTATGCTTGGGGATGGTCTGAATGACGCTGGGGCGCTCAGAAAAGCAGATTTGGGAATTGCTGTTTCTGATGATATCAATAATTTCTCACCAGGTTGCGATGCAATTTTGGATGGGGCTTCATTTGATAAACTGCCGAAATTCTTTCAGTTCAGTAAGGATGCAGTAAAAGTTATTAAAATGAGCTTTATGATATCCCTTGCTTACAATAGTATCGGATTAAGTTTTGCCGTTCAAGGAACGATGTCACCATTATTTGCAGCTATTTTGATGCCTATTAGCACCGTGACAATTATATCCTTCACAAGTTTGATGACCCGTGCTTATGCAAAGCGAAGAAAATTAATTTAAATTTGTACCTATGGACATTATATTCATGTTGATCGGTTGTAGCGTTATTATCGCACTGTTCTTCTTAGGAGCATTCTTTTGGGCTGCTAAAAATGGACAACATGAGGATACCTATACGCCGTCCGTTCGAATCTTATTTGACGACGAATTAACCGATAAGGACACAGAGATGACAGAAAAGAAGGCTTAAAACCCTTTCTATCACAGCTTTTTTACAATCCAAGTACAACTGCTCCTCCTAGGTTCGTTACCTTTGCGAAATATGTTCAGAATACTTCACTTCTTGGCTTTATTTGGTTACCTCAATATCTTATGTTATGAGGTCAAGCAAAGTGACTACTTTGGTCTCACTCCGAAAGAGTCCAATGAAACCTTCGTTGAAGTTGTATTAGGTGAAGTTTTAAATATCAACCATTCTGAATTACCCGAATCTCTTCCTGAAATTATCTTTGACGAATATCGAATATTCGCCTTATTGATTGGCTTACTGCCCTTAGTCATGATTTTTACATGGCTATTGTCCAGAATACTAAATCCCGTCAAAGAACAAGAACATCCATCTTATCTATCTAAAACGCTATGCCTCCCTGGCTATTATAGCTTTTTGTATAGATACCGCCCATTCTAATTCCCGTATAAACTCAAATTAGAGTTTTTTTAATAAGGTGTGCCTTTCGGTCTACGCCTAAATCTTGTTTGTATTCTATTTTATTTATATACCCACATTTTAAAATTGCTATGAAAAATAATCGTATGCTGCTCCCTATTCTGGGCTGGGCATTGCTTGCTGCTTCTTGTACAGCGAACAGTAATGAAAAAGTATCTACCGCACAACCTAAGGTAGTACCTGTTACCAACTTAATCCACATGGATACCATAATTTATAAAGAATATATCGCCGACATTCAATCTCAAAAAAATGTCGAATTGCGATCTAGACTTACTGGATTCTTAAACAAAATCTATGTAGACGAGGGTGCCCATGTACGCAAAGGCCAAGTTCTATTCTCGTTGAACGATGATGAATACAAAGCTGACTTTGCGCAAGCGCAAGCTGCTCTTAACAGTGCTGAAGCGGAAGTGAAGAAAGTGGAATTAGAAATGGAAAGAACCAAAAAGTTGGTTGATAAAAATATTGTCAGCGGAACAGAGTATGATTTGCTACGAGTTCAACTACGTGCAGCGCATTCGAAGGTAAAAGAGGCAGAGGCTGTGTTAAATCAGAACCGCACAAAGTTGGCAAATACGCAAATCCGTGCGCCATTTGAAGGAAAAATTGACCGTATTCTATTAAGAGAAGGATCTCTTTTGGAAGAAGGATCATTAATTACATCCATCTCAGATTTACAAAACGTCAATGTTTATTTCGATATCTCCGAACCTGAGTATCTATCGATTGTGACTGCGCCAGAATCGCAAGGAGCACATTTTAATAAAGAAGTGCAATTGATTTTAGCCGACGGACAGCTTTATCCACACCGAGGACAAGCCGAAATTGTTGAATCAGAATTTGAAGCGAGCACAGGGTCTATATCGCTTCGTGCGAAGTTCCCTAATCCGAATGGAATCTTAAAACACGGTGCAACGGGCAGAATCGGCGTACCAACGCAAACTGGAAATCTATTGATGGTGCATCAAAAGTCTGTCGTAGAGATTCAAGATAAGGCCTATGTATATACTCTTAAAGGGGATACCGTAAAAATGACGCCTTTCCAAAATGGACAACGTGTCGGACATTACTATGTAGTCGAGGATGGTTTACCGAAGGATTCGAAGATTGTATTCGAAGGGGTAAACTCATTGCGTGATGGAATGATCGTTAAACCAAAAATGGTAAATAACTAAGAGAGGAAGGCTATTTCATGTTTGAAAAATTTATAAAACGACCCGTATTATCACTGGTTATATCCATATTCATTACCCTCTTGGGATTGTTGGCTCTTTTCACCTTGCCAATTACCCAATTTCCTGATATTGTTCCCCCGTCCGTGGTGGTTACAGCAAATTATACAGGGGCTAACGCCGAGGTAAGTACAAATGCTGTTGCAATTCCACTAGAAAAAGCCATCAATGGTGTAGCGGGGATGACCTATATGAACACCGTGTCAACGAATAACGGGACAACACTTATTCAAGTATTCTTTAAAGTAGGAACTGACCCCGATATCGCTGCCGTAAACGTGCAGAATAGGGTAACTACTGTGCTCGACGAATTGCCCGAGGAAGTTATTAAGGCCGGTGTAACGACAGAAAAAGAGGTGAATAGTATGTTAATGTACTTAAATCTCTATACCGATGACGAAACAGCTGACGAACGCTTTATATACAACTTTACCGATATTAATATCTTAAAGGAGTTAAAACGTATCGAGGGGGTAGGATTTGCCCAAATTATGGGGATGAAAGATTATGCAATGCGTATTTGGGTTCGTCCTGATCGAATGTCTGCATATGCCATCTCTACTGAAGAACTTGTAACCGCATTGCGTAGACAAAATATTGAAGCGGCTCCAGGGCAGACCGGGATTAGTTCCGATAAAACGGTCAATATGCAGCAATATGTACTACGATACCCAGGAAAGTTCACTGAAGTATCCGAGTATGAAAATATTCCAATTCGTGCAAATGTGGACGGATCGATTATTCGTGTAAAGGATATTGCGGACGTTGAGTTCGGATCATTGGATTATGAAATGGTGTCGGAAACAGATGGTCGACCTTCAGCCTCGATCATGTTGAAACAATTGCCAGGCTCCAATGCACAAGAGGTAATCCAAAATGTGAAAAACAGAATGGAGGAACTTAAAGGTGCGACTTTCCCTCCAGGCATGACCTACACAATGGGTTATGATGTATCTCGTTTCTTGAATGCATCGATATCCAGCGTCTTAATTACATTAATTGAAGCTTTTATACTTGTATTTCTTGTTGTATTTATCTTCCTTCAAGATTTTAGAGCGACTGTGATTCCAATTCTTGCCGTTCCGGTATGTTTAATTGGATCGCTATTCTTTATGCAGATGATGGGATTCTCCATCAATTTACTGACATTATTTGCATTGGTATTAGCCATCGGGATTGTCGTCGATAACGGTATTGTCGTCGTCGAGGCCGTCTACGCAAAGATGGAAGAAGAACATCTTTCGCCAATGGACGCAACGCTTGCAGCAATGGATGAAGTAGGATCTGCAGTAATTGCGATTACATTAGTGATGTCTGCCGTATTTATTCCGGTAGCCTTTTTGGATGGACCTGTCGGTATTTTCTATAGGCAATTTTCGCTAACGCTTGCAGCAGCAATTGTTATTTCGGGAATTAACGCTTTAACCTTGACGCCAGCGCTATGTGCGATTATTCTAAAATCGCCACATGATAAAAAACCTTCAAATAACTGGTTGGATAAGTTCTTTAGAGGATTCAACCGTGTATACGATCGCATTAGCGGTGGATACAAAGGAACGTTAAGTAAAATTGCAGGGCGTCGGATAGTTACACTTGCTGCCTTAGCGATTATGTTCGTCTTGACTTGGGGTTCAGCAGTGATCCTTCCTTCTGGATTTATTCCAACGGAGGATCAAGGGATGATTTATGTCGCGGTAACTACCCCTCCAGGTGCAACGGTCGATCGAACTGAAGCCGTATTAAAAGAAGTAGATGGTTTAGCACGTGAAATGGACGTTGTTGAAACTGTTTCAATCTTGGCAGGTTATAGTATCGTGACGGAGGTTTCTGGAGCGTCCTACGGTATGGGGATGATCAATTTAAAAGAATGGAAAGAACGCGATCAAACTGTCGATGACGTCATGCGCGTACTTCGTGAAAAAACAGCACATATTGCAGATGCGGATGTAGAGTTCTTCCCGCCACCAACCGTGCCAGGGTTTGGTAACTCGTCTGGTTTTGAATTGCGCGTATTGGATAGAACGGGTAATGAAGATCTTTCAGCAACAGATAAAGTGGTCAAAGATTTTATGGCAAAATTAACTGATGACGAGGTGATCGAGAGTGTGAGTTCTACATTCGACGTGAACTTTCCGCAGTATATGTTAGAAATTGACTATGACTTAGCCGCTAAAAAGGGTATATCCGTTGAAAACTCCATGAGCACGCTTCAAACCTTGCTAGGAAGTCAATATGCTACTAACTTTATTCGTTATGGGCAAATGTATAAGGTCATGGTGCAATCTGATGCTTTCTCAAGAAAGCGTCCTGAAGATATCCTTAATTTGTACGTTAAGACTGCTGACGGTGAAATGGTGCCATATTCATCTTTTATGACCATGAAGCGAATCTATGGGCCTGAGCAGATCACCCGATACAATATGTTTACATCAGCGATGGTAACTGGACAAGCAGCTCCTGGCTTTAGTTCCGGACAAGCGATTGAAGCTGTAGAGCGTATCGCCGCTGAACTTCCACAAGGTTATGTTATCGAATGGTCAGGTATGACTCGTGAACAAAAGATCTCTGGTAATCAAGCTGCGTATATCTTTTTACTTTGTTTAGTCTTCGTATATCTACTATTATGTGCGCAGTACGAAAGTTTCTTACTTCCGCTCCCAGTAATCTTATGTTTACCGGCAGGTATATTCGGTGCCTTTTTCTTTTTGAAAATATTCGGACTCGAAAATAATATTTATGCACAGGTATCACTTGTTATGCTTATCGGTTTATTGGGTAAGAATGCCATTTTGATTGTTGAGTATGCGAATTTAAAACGTAAACAAGGAATGGATGTCTTGGAAGCTTCGATTGAGGGTGCTGTAGCACGTTTGCGCCCTATTTTAATGACCTCGTTTGCTTTTGCAGCAGGATTGATTCCATTGATGCTAGCTTCTGGAGCCGGCGCAATTGGTAACCGAACAATTGGAACGGCTGCGGTCGGTGGGATGGTAATCGGTACGATTGTCGGGGTTATTGTTATTCCTGGTTTGATTGTGTTATTTTCTAGAAGGAAAAAGAAAGGCGATAAGCAAAACAAAAAAGGCTTAAAAGAAGCAACGGTAGTCGTGGTCGCATTACTTTTCATAAGTTCTTGTACCGTGCCGAAACAAACGAGCAATCCGGAAATTGAAAGCAAACTTGCTACTGAGGCGCAACAAGCGTTGAAAGATTCTAGCAGTCTTGCTGATTTGCCTTGGCGCGAAGTATTTACCGATGCAAATTTAATTGCGCTTATTGATACGGCGCTACTGAATAATAAAGACTTAAAGCAAGCCGTACTGCGTATTGAAAAAGCGCAAGCTAATTTTAGATTTCGTAAAGCATCCCTTTATCCTTCAGTTGACGCAGCTGTAGAAGCTGGCCTTCGTAAGTATGGGCACTATACGGAATCGGGAATTGGTAATTATGATTCTAATTTTTCCGATAATTTAACGGATGATGAAAAGTTACCTGAACCTTTTATTCCTGACTATTTTGTCGGCGTACGTTCTTCTTGGGAGATTGATCTTTGGGGCAAACTTAGAAATAGGAGAGAGGCTTCCTTTATGCAGTTGATGTCTGAAAGCGAAATGAAGCGCTTAATGGAAACCGAACTAATCAGCAGTATAGCATCAGCCTATTTTGAATTGATTAGCCTAGATCAGAAAATCAGCGTATACGAGGAAAATATCACTTTACATGAGCGTGCCTTGGAGATTGTACAAGCGCAGAAGGAAGCTGGTCGTGCCGATGAACTCGCAGTTCAACAGTTTAAATCTATTTTGGCTGAATCCAAAGCAGGGCGTGAAAATGCAATCCAAGAGATCTTGGCTTATGAGCATCAAATAAATTCACTTCTTGGTCGAGTTTATCAGCCAATCGTTCGACTCAATAATCCATTGCGCGAGAATTTACTATTTGCCGATCTTTCAGTGGGAAGTTTCGAAGATCTCTTTAATAACAGAATTGATATTCGAAAAGCTGGTATGGATCTAAAAGCTGATTTCCATCAATTGGAATCTTCAAGATTATCCTTCTTACCTACCGTGGCAATTAGTCCTTATCTCGGACTGCAAGGTTTTAGTTTAGATAAACTGTTTAATATTGAAAAGTCCGTTACCTATGGATTATTTGCTGGGGTAACGATGCCTATCTTTAGACAACGAGAACTGAAGTCGCAATACGAGACGATGAAAGCAGACTACGGTATCAGTTTCTTAGAATATGAAAAAGTGGTGCTTAATGCAGTTAATGAAGTCTCCTTAGCTTTAAAGACACATGGAGCTATTCAAAATCGCGAAGACTACGTGCAGGAGCAAGTTTTAGCTTTGGAATCATCAATCTTAGCGGCGGAAGAACTTTTTATAGCAGGCCGGGTCACCTACCTGGACATCATCAGCGCCCAAAAAGGATTGGTTGTCGCTCAGGTTGCTGAAGTCGACATCCTTAAAGAGAAAATGCTTAATCAAGTGGTTCTCTATAAAGCCTTAGGCGGGGGATGGAAATAAATGGGTAAATAGAATAGATTAAGTAGGGAGGCGCCAGCCTCCCTATTTTTTTTATTAAGAATTCCATTTAAAACAAGCCTACTTATATGTTATGGAAATCATTCGGATGTTTCCTAGCATCCTACTCAACTTAGTTTCCTTGCGTACACTTCGTTTAAGCTCTTGCATTATATCTTAGATGCTAGAGTTTACAAAGGAGATCCGTTTATAGTTTGAGTTGCAACCTCGAGTATATTGTAATTAGCAGGATCTTTGTAATACCAAGTGATTGCAATTTGATTTTGAGTAATTCATTTCCGAAGTGTTAGCTAGCTTACTCTTTTAACTAGTTAATAGAGATTCTTATTCTATTATATGAGTTAGCTGAAAACAAAACTGCATTCCCCTTGGCCCCAACCTTACTTATTCGCTAGTTTCCTATTGAGCTCAAGCCTACCTTAGGCCTAGCTTACCCCTAGCTTAACCCAATATTGATTAGTTTCAAGGCTTGAGCTGTGACTGATTTTTACTGAACCTCCGCTTTTAGTGACTAATTTTTGTAATCCTTAAGCGGGTAGGGGATGTTTTATAGAAGTGAATGGGACGATTTTTTATCGGCGATGCAATATTCTTTAAGTTTTTTAGCCTCCTTAACGATCATGCAACCCTTATTTTTAAGACCCTGAAAACAATCTTGCGGCTATTTTAACTAATTTCTGTTAGCAAAAGCTGGATACAAGTCTTAGCGACAACAGCGCTACTAATCCGCCTTTAGGTATCCAAAACGGCTGTTTCTGTCCGATTATCCCTTTCCTTTAGGCCTTTTATTCAAATTTATCCATCACATCTATAGCGAGTTACGCAAAAGCCTAAAAAATATTCGTTGTTAGGTCTTGGAAGTATGGGATTAAAGTCCCTATCTTTGCACCACTCCGCAAGGGAGGGACGGTTAAAACAACCATGACATCGGGAAGGTAGGTAGACAAATTTTAGGGTATTATTCTTTAGAAAATGTGACTTAAAAAAAAGCTCAAAAAATATTTTAAAATAAATTTTGCAGATTAAAAAAAACCTTCTACCTTTGCAGTCCCAACTACGGGGAACGGCGGAAAGCGCAAGGCTTGACACCGACAAAAAATGAAAGTTTGAAGAGTGAATTCGTTCACCAGACAACATAGAAAAAGCAGAAGCGAGATGCGGAAGCGATAAGTTCTTTAAGAAATAATGATCAAGTAGCGCAGCGAGTAGACGAAAGTCGAAAGTTGAAACAAGAAGATTTTTTTAAATCAATTCAACCAGATCGGAACCAGGGAAACAGATATTAATACAAAGACAATTCTATTTTTTATAAATAGTCTTGATCTTACACTTCATTTTACAATGGAGAGTTTGATCCTGGCTCAGGATGAACGCTAGCGGCAGGCCTAATACATGCAAGTTGAACGGGATCCAGATGGTAGCTTGCTATCATTTGGTGAGAGTGGCGCACGGGTGCGTAACGCGTGAGCAACCTACCCATATCAGGGGGATAGCCCGAAGAAATTCGGATTAACACCGCATAAGACTACAGAATGGCATCATTTAGTAGTTAAATATTTATAGGATATGGATGGGCTCGCGTGACATTAGCTAGTTGGTGAGGTAACGGCTCACCAAGGCAACGATGTCTAGGGGCTCTGAGAGGAGAATCCCCCACACTGGTACTGAGACACGGACCAGACTCCTACGGGAGGCAGCAGTAAGGAATATTGGTCAATGGACGCAAGTCTGAACCAGCCATGCCGCGTGCAGGATGACTGCCCTATGGGTTGTAAACTGCTTTTATCGAGGAATAAACCTATCTACGTGTAGATAGCTGAATGTACTCGAAGAATAAGGATCGGCTAACTCCGTGCCAGCAGCCGCGGTAATACGGAGGATCCAAGCGTTATCCGGATTTATTGGGTTTAAAGGGTGCGTAGGCGGCACTTTAAGTCAGTGGTGAAAGACGGCAGCTTAACTGTCGCAGTGCCTTTGATACTGAAGTGCTTGAATGCGGATGAAGACGGCGGAATGAGACAAGTAGCGGTGAAATGCATAGATATGTCTCAGAACACCGATTGCGAAGGCAGCTGTCTAAGCCGTTATTGACGCTGATGCACGAAAGCGTGGGGATCAAACAGGATTAGATACCCTGGTAGTCCACGCCCTAAACGATGATAACTCGATGTTTGCGATATACAGTAAGCGTCCAAGCGAAAGCGTTAAGTTATCCACCTGGGGAGTACGCTCGCAAGAGTGAAACTCAAAGGAATTGACGGGGGCCCGCACAAGCGGAGGAGCATGTGGTTTAATTCGATGATACGCGAGGAACCTTACCCGGGCTTGAAAGTTACTGAAGGATGCAGAGACGCATCCGTCCTTCGGGACAGGAAACTAGGTGCTGCATGGCTGTCGTCAGCTCGTGCCGTGAGGTGTTGGGTTAAGTCCCGCAACGAGCGCAACCCCTATGTTTAGTTGCCAGCATTTAAGGTGGGGACTCTAAACAGACTGCCTGCGCAAGCAGAGAGGAAGGCGGGGACGACGTCAAGTCATCATGGCCCTTACGTCCGGGGCTACACACGTGCTACAATGGATGGTACAGCGGGCAGCTACATAGCAATATGATGCCAATCTCGAAAAGCCATTCACAGTTCGGATCGGGGTCTGCAACTCGACCCCGTGAAGTTGGATTCGCTAGTAATCGCGTATCAGCAATGACGCGGTGAATACGTTCCCGGGCCTTGTACACACCGCCCGTCAAGCCATGAAAGCTGGGGGTACCTAAAGCATGTAACCGTAAGGAGCGTGTTAGGGTAAAACCGGTAATTGGGGCTAAGTCGTAACAAGGTAGCCGTACCGGAAGGTGCGGCTGGAATACCTCCTTTCTAGAGCCTGATTCCGGCTCGTCTGCGCCACAATTGATCGTTTAAAAGAAAAAAGAGAAACACATTAGAAGAAAGTACCCACCCACCGTAAGGTTGGGATGAGGTCCTAGAGAAGATGAGAAAGATAAGCTAGTCCCGTAGCTCAGTTGGTTAGAGCACTACACTGATAATGTAGGGGTCAGCAGTTCAAATCTGCTCGGGACTACCATCAACACACGGACGGGGAATTAGCTCAGCTGGCTAGAGCACCTGCCTTGCACGCAGGGGGTCAACGGTTCGAATCCGTTATTCTCCACGAGTCATCAAAGATGAGGGTGTTTAGCAAAGAGGGATTAGATAGAGGGTCTATTAAGACATACAATATCTAATATCTAACTACTAAGATCTGAATCACTAATGAAGACAAAGAGTTCTTTGACATATTGAAAGAAAAGAGACACAAGAGAAGACAACAGAAGTTTGTTCTACTTGTAGAACAAGCAAAAGCAACCTATCACTTAGCAAAAGGGGTGATAGTGTGAAGAAAGTAAATAAGGGCACACGGGGGATGCCTAGGCTCTCAGAGGCGATGAAGGACGTGATAAGCTGCGATAAGCTACGGGGATTGGCAAATGCGAATTGATCCGTAGATTTCCGAATGGGGCAACCTAATATACTGAAGGTATATTGTATAATACGCGAACGCGCCGAACTGAAACATCTAAGTAAGCGTAGGAGGAGAAAATAATAATGATTTCCCAAGTAGTGGCGAGCGAACGGGAAAGAGCCCAAACCTATATTGTTACGGCAATATGGGGGTTGTAGGACCACGATATTGTACTGTGCTATGAACTGGAAGCAGGTGGGAAACTGCGCGATATGGGTGATAGCCCCGTACAGGTAAAGAATACAGACATAGTGGTATCCTGAGTACCGCGGGACCGGAGAAATCCTGTGGGAATCTGCCAGCACCATCTGGTAAGGCTAAATACTCCTGAGAGACCGATAGTGAACCAGTACCGTGAGGGAAAGGTGAAAAGAACCTCGAACAGAGGAGTGAAAAGAACCTGAAACCGTGTGCTTACAAGCGGTCGGAGCAGACAAGTTCTGTGACGGCGTGCCTTTTGCATAATGAGCCTACGAGTTACTCTTGTCCGGCAAGGTTAATTGATTAAGTCAAGGAGCCGAAGCGAAAGCGAGTCTGAATAGGGCGCATAGTCGGATGAGGTAGACGCGAAACCTTGTGATCTACCCTTGGGCAGGTTGAAGGTGCAGTAACATGTACTGGAGGACCGAACCGATAAACGTTGAAAAGTTTCCGGATGACCTGAGGGTAGGGGTGAAAGGCCAATCAAACTGGGAAATAGCTCGTACTCCCCGAAATGTTTTTAGGAACAGCGTCGGCATTGAGTCTAGCAGAGGTAGAGCTACCGATTGGGTGCGGGGGAGTCAAATCCTACCAAATCCAGACGAACTCCGAATGCTGTTAGATATGGCCGGCAGTGAGGCTTTGGGTGCTAAGGTCCAAGGCCGAGAGGGAAAGAACCCAGACCATCAGCTAAGGTCCCAAAATGTAGTCTAAGTTGAACTAACGAGGTCCGGTTGCCCAGACAGCTAGGATGTTGGCTTGGAAGCAGCCATTCATTTAAAGAGTGCGTAACAGCTCACTAGTCGAGCGACCGGGCGTGGATAATAAACGGGCATCAAGATTACTACCGAAGCTATGGATTACAATTTATTGTACTGGTAGGGGAGCATTCTATAGGGGGTGAATCCGCAAGGTGACTTGTGGTGGACTTTATAGAAAAGCAAATGTAGGCATAAGTAACGATAAGGCGGGTGAGAAACCCGCCCACCGAAAGACCCAGGTTTCCTGATCAACGCTAATCGGATCAGGGTTAGTCGGGGCCTAAGGCTTATCCGAAAGGAGATTGCCGATGGACAACGGGTTAATATTCCCGTACTATTAATAACTGCGATGTGGTGACGGAGTAGTGACACTGCCGCGAACTGACGGAATAGTTCGTTGAAGGACGTAGGTATTGGACTGGTAGGCAAATCCGCCGGTCTAGCTGAAATCTGATAGTACAGCAAACCCTCGGGGGCGCTGATAGTGCAGGTAAGCAGACTTCCAAGAAAACCCGCTAAGCTTCAGGTTATTAATACCCGTACCGCAAACCGACACAGGTGGTCGAGGAGAGAATCCTAAGGTGCTCGAGTGAATCATGGCTAAGGAACTCGGCAAAATGGCCCTGTAACTTCGGGAGAAGGGGCGCTTCCTCCAGCGATGGAGAAGCCGCAGTGAAAAGGCCCAGGCGACTGTTTAGCAAAAACATATGGCTTTGCGAAATCGAAAGATGAAGTATAAGGCCTGACACCTGCCCGGTGCTGGAAGGTTAAGAGGGGATGTCATCCGCAAGGAGAAGCATTGAATCGAAGCCCCAGTAAACGGCGGCCGTAACTATAACGGTCCTAAGGTAGCGAAATTCCTTGTCGGGTAAGTTCCGACCTGCACGAATGGTGTAACGATCTGGGCGCTGTCTCAGCCATGAGCTCGGTGAAATTGTGGTATCGGTGAAGACGCCGATTACCCGCAACGGGACGGAAAGACCCCATGAACCTTCACTATAGCTTAACATTGAAATTGGGTACAGGATGTGTAGGATAGGCGGGAGTATGTGAAGCGGTTTCGCTAGGAATCGTGGATACAACCTTGAAATACCGCCCTTTCTGTATTCGGTTTCTAATCCCGCATTGCGGGAGACATTGTTTGGTGGGTAGTTTGACTGGGGTGGTCGCCTCCAAAAAGGTAACGGAGGCTTTCAAAGGTAAGCTCAGTACGCTTGGTAACCGTACGAGGAGTGCAATGGCATAAGCTTGCTTGACTGTGAGACCAACAAGTCGACCAGGGTCGAAAGACGGACATAGTGATCCGGTGGTTCTGTATGGAAGGGCCATCGCTCAAAGGATAAAAGGTACTCTGGGGATAACAGGCTGATCTCCCCCAAGAGCTCATATCGACGGGGAGGTTTGGCACCTCGATGTCGGCTCGTCACATCCTGGGGCTGGAGAAGGTCCCAAGGGTTGGGCTGTTCGCCCATTAAAGTGGCACGCGAGCTGGGTTCAGAACGTCGCGAGACAGTTCGGTCCCTATCTGTTGTGGGCGTTGGAAGTTTGAGTGGATCTGACCTTAGTACGAGAGGACCGGGTTGGACGGACCGCTGGTGAACCTGTTATGCCGCCAGGTGTACGGCAGGGTAGCTACGTCCGGGATAGATAAGCGCTGAAAGCATCTAAGTGCGAAACTAGCCACGAGATGAGACTTCCTTATAGGGTCGTTGTAGATGACGACGTTGATAGGTCATAGGTGTAAAGGTTGAAAGACCAAAGCCAAGTGATACTAATAGCCCGAAGCTTTCCAATGCAGATAGTCTGTTGTCCTCTCTCTTTTTGAATCTTTTCTTTCAATAACATGTCATTGTTACTGTGCTTGAACAATCAAGTATAGAACATAAAGATATTCAGGTGCCTATATCGGCGGTGTCCACCTCTTCCCATTCCGAACAGAGAAGTTAAGCCCGCCAGAGCCGATGGTATTGCCGTAACAGGTGGGAGAGTAGGTCGGCGCCTATTTTTATACGAAAAGCTCGTTATCGAAAGATGACGGGCTTTTTTGTGTTATAGATATTAGATGTTAGACATTAGATATAAGATGTAGGACGTGTTTGCTGGTATCTGCCTAGTGGAGATGTTGGTTCATAGGTCTAAAATCTGGTATCTTATATCTAAATACTCATATCTAAAATCTCATTTCTCATTTGAAATCGTATTTATCTCGTAAATATGTAGCGGACTTCGGTCTAATATCTAACATCTAATGTCTAATATCGGATCAGCATCAAAACCTGTGGATTAAGGAAATAATTTGGTCAATCTGAACAGGAAGAAATTGATATCCCCTACTCCCCTAAACTGACTTCTGAAAGCTTTTATCTTTGCATTGAAAGACTCTGCGGATGCATTAGTACTTCTGTTGTCGAAGTAGTTCAATATTTTTTTGTGATGGATATTTATGGTTCTGGAGACGGTATTGAATGACCTGAAGCCAGCTTGTTCAACTTTATCCGCCCATTTAGCTAGTCTGGTAAAGGCATAGATCTTATCAATTGTTGTGTTGAAGATCCAAGAGAGTTCCTGAGCTAGCCTATAGGCCTTTTCAACATCCGGATATCGTTCAAATAGTACACCAGCCCTTTCTCTTTGTTCTAAAGTCCATTTATGTTCACTCTTATAAAGCAGGTACCGGCTTCTTGCCAGCATTTGTTTTACGGTATCTCCATTGGGTAATAGTTTTGGCAGATAGGTTTCTTTCACTTTCCTAGCCGCTTCAATAGCTTGGTTTTCCTCCTCTATTGCCTGCCAGCGGTGCTTTATCCTTATTTCTTGAAGCGCTTCAGTGGCTAATTGCTGGACATGGAAACGGTCTATTACCTGAACAGCATTGGAAAAGCATCTTTTGGCTATCAGTCCCATATTACCAGCTAGATCAAGTGTTATCTCCTGAACTTTATTGCGTAATCGATGTGGAATCTTTTGAAGAATGGGGATAATGTTCTCTGATTTTGTGCCGCTTAGTATAGCGACAATAGTCCCCTTTTTACCATGTGCTTCTTTGTTGGTAACAACGGTATAGAGCTCCCCATGGGATAGGCAGGTCTCGTCAATGGAAAGATGGCCGCTGATATTTTGGGGGAAGATCAATCCATCCCTTGCATTTTCGCGATGCTCCCAATCCTGGAAACCGCTTAGTTTATTGCGGTAATATCTCCTTAATTTACTGGCTGATATTCCATAAAATGAACTGATGGTCTGGATGCTATGTGCTTGGCTGTCCGCTGATACCTTTTAAAAAAGCCGCGAAATCCTGTGTGATCCGCGTTCCTTTAGCTACTAATTCCCAATTCCTGTAAACCACTTGATCAGTATCCTGGTTAAGCCATCTGCGTCGTTTGACATGAAGATAGACCTGCTGTCCGCGAATAGGAAAATCTTGCAGGGTTACAGGTTCATAAAAGCCTTTTGAAACTAGTTTATTGTGTTCAAATTCCTCTGGGATAATAATCATCTCTTCTAGGAAAATATCTAAGCGACCCTCGCCTTGAGAATAGTGGGTCATCTCAAAATAATTGGAAACTCCTTCAGGAATGATAAGGGGTATTAAAGCTTTAAATGAATCGTGCATCTCTCTAAAAGTTCAAAGCACAAATATCTATTTATTTTTTATCCCCTCCACAACTTTTGTACTTGATCCCTAATATCTAATTAAAATTTTACCTTTGTAACTGATGGCGACGCAACTTGACAATGGAATAAAGCCTTATAATCACTATGGTGCTTATTTGAGGGAGAAGTATAATGGACAGAAGGTCTTCAAAGTTATTGTAGATGGTAATTTTACATGTCCAAATCGTGATGGTTCGAAGGGTTATGGTGGTTGCACCTATTGTAATGTTGATTCATTTACCCCCGATACTGCGAGAAAGATTCCTTCAATTAAGGAACAGATAGAAAATGGTATTGAACGTGCTCGAAATAGCTATGGCGCTGAAAAGTTTATTATCTATTTCCAACCCAATACAAATACGTATGCACCTACGCATCTATTAAAGATGATGTATGATGAGGCATTGAGTATTTGCCCAGAACATACTTTAGGTTTATCCGTTGGCACTAGACCAGATTGTTTGGATTTTGAGAAGATTGCTCTTTTGGAGAGTTATACGGATCGATTTGATGTGGATTTAGAAATGGGGATGGAGTCGATTTATAACGATACATTAGAACGTATCAATCGCGGTTGTTCACATGATGAGTTTATTTCGACGATGAAGATGTTATCGAATACTTCGCTAGAACTATGTGTTCATACCATCTTTGGATTCCCTTGGGAAACAGAAGAGATGATGTTACGGTATGCTGATGAGATTAATAAACACCCACAGATAAAATTCGTAAAGTTACATCACTTGCACATTGTTGAAGGTTCGATTATGGGTGTTAAATACAAACGTGAACCGTTTCACTTATTTAGTTTAGAAGAATATACTGAGTTTTTAAGCAAATTCATTCCTCTTTTACGTCCTGATATCATTATTCAGCGCGTATTTGGTATTGCGGATAAGGAACTATTGATAGCACCCAATTGGGGCTTACCTAAATCGGGGATACAGACACGTATTGACAAAGGTTTGGAATTGAGAGGTGTCAAACAAGGATCAGACTACGTGCTGGTTTAGTGAGTGATATTTCTTGATGAAATACATATAATTAAAAAAGGAGGGTGATTTTCACTCTCCTTTTTTAATTATATGTAATACCCTGTGAAAGAGTATTTCGTAATGTTAGTTCGTTATCGTTCAATAATTGATTTTAAATCAGCAGGAGAGTATGCTATTGATTTTAATGTTTTATCATCTCCTTGACGAAATACTAAATATTTTCCATCGATTTCTTTATAGTAGGATTCTACCCCTTTTGTAAGGTAATGTTCTTGAGTAGCGATAGCCTCTTGCTCTGTTTTACAAGCTTTACTCATATTGGACCGCTGCACTTCATTAAACAGATCATTGAATTTATCCGCAAGTCCAAATTCGAGAATTGCACCTGATAAAACATATTGTATATCCGCTAGAGCGTCTGCTATTTCAACGATATCTTTTGCGTCAATTGCTTCTTGGAGTTCCTTCAATTCCTCGGCAATTAAAGATACACGTAGTTTACATCTAGCTTCTGAAGGAATGGTTGGTGAATCTAAAATCGGGTGCTTGAAAGTTTTATGGAACTCAGCTACCGAATTTAAACACTTAGGGTCTGTCATAGTTTCTTTTTTTTGTTAAAAATACCGAAAAGCGATGGAATAAAAAAGACGCCATTTGGCGTCTTTCATTTATTTCATAAGATGTTTCAATTGAACAATCTCTTTTTCTTCTAGATATCTCCAACGACCACGTGGTAGATCTTTTTTTGTTAGGTTCGCATATACAACACGATCAAGCTTAACAACTTCATATCCTAGGGATTCAAAGATGCGGCGTACGATCCTGTTTTTGCCAGAATGTATCTGAATACCAACTTCACGTTTTGAAGCTCCTACAACGTAGCTTAAGTCGTCTGGTTTGATTAATCCATCTTCTAGTTCAATACCGAACTGAATTTTATTGAAATCTCCCTGTGTTAAGTTTTTGCTTAATTCAACTTGGTAGATTTTGCTAATATTATTTCTTGGATGAGAAAGTTTCTCCGCCAGGTTACCATCATTAGTTAATAATAATAAGCCTGTAGTATTTCTATCTAAGCGACCAACGGGGTAAATACGTTCTTTTGTTGCTTTCGAAACTAAGTGCATTACGGTTTTACGCTCTTGTGGATCGTCTGTAGTCGTGATATAATCTTTTGGTTTATTTAAAAGTACATAAACCATTTTCTCGCGTTTTAAACGCTCGTCGTTATATCTAATTTCATCAGTAGCTGGATCTACTTTTGATCCTAATTCAGTCACAACTTCACCATTAACGCTGATAACACCAGCTTCAATTAGTTCATCTGCTTTACGACGAGAACAAATTCCTGAATTTGCGATGTAACGATTCAAACGTATTAATCCGTCATCGTTGGCATCTACATTATATTTCTTTTCTGAAATTGGCTTTCTTGTACGTCCATCTGAACGATTATCTCTACGATCGCGTGAGTCTCTGTCTTGTCCGGCTTCGTCAAATCTACGAGAAGGGCGTTTGTCTCCGAATCCTTTGTCGTCGTTACTGCCAAATCTTGGTTTGCCAAATTTACGGTCCCCTTGCGGTTTGCCAAATTTGTTATCGCGAGATGGTCTGTCGAATTTATTATCTCGAGACGATCTATCGAACTTATTGTCTCTAGCAGGTCTGTCGAACTTATTGTCTCTAGACGGTCTATCGAAGTTATTATCTCTAGATGGTCTGTCAAAGTTATTGTCTCTAGCAGGTCTATCGAAGTTGTTATCTCTAGCAGGTCTGTCGAATTTATTATCTCTTGATGACCTGTCGAATTTGTTATCTCTTGCTGGTCTGTCAAATTTATTGTCTCTTGACGACCTGTCGAATTTATTATCTCTAGATGTTCTATCAAATTTTCCGTCTCTGTTCGGGCGTTCAAATTTGTTATCTCGAGCTGGTCTTTCAGAATTTCCGTCTCTGTTTGAGCGGTCAAATTTGTCATCACGATTTCTATTGTCGAATTTTCCTTCACGTGGAAACTTCTCGAATTTATTATCGCGCGAACCTGATTTATCGAATTTGTTGAATTTGCGGTCTTGGTCTGGTTTACCAGATTTAGAATCTCTTGAAGAGTTAAAAGATGATCTTTTATCCCCACGGAAGCTATCTGAGCTGCTTCTTGGTTTTTTGGAGTTGTCCTCTCGACTGTTCCTGTTGCTACTGAATGGCATATTATGAAAAAATTGAGCTACAAAGATAGTCAAAAAGTTCTTACCGAAGTAAGATAATCTCATTTAGGTGTGTATTGTTAGATTATAAAGACAAATGAGCCCTCTGTAGTCTAAAGAATAGACATTATGCGTGTAATATAAAAAAAGTAGTAAGCTCCAAATTTTTGACAAATTGTTACATTTTAGCTGATTGGTTGAATCGACGCTATCGGTTGCTTAAACAATGATTTCCAAGTGTTTTAACTTTTCTTAACATCGGTTGCCTTTGTAACTATTTGGTTCATAGTGCTGTTTTGCCGTATCTTTGAGGCTGTTTTTTAAACCAAGCTATTTTTTGATCGATTTTGTATCGTGGATAGGGTAGCAGTAAGGGAATGAATGATAAAAAAAAGAGTATTATGTAGTAGTATGCTTTTGACTGTTATGTTACTGTCGAAACTATACTCGAATCCACAACCAGAGTCCATGACTGATCCTTTTAGAAAGGCCCTAGATCAGTCGATGATTTCCAAGGTTATTGAGACCGAGGAGTTATCAAAAAAGAATTCCAAGGATGATTTCTATAGTCAAATCTCCTTTGCAAACGAAGAGATCCCACATGAGAAGGGCTTTTTTAGACAACGCTTAGATAAATACCTTAGTAAGTTTGCCTATTTAAAGAAGCCTTCGAATAACATTCACAAGAAAGCGGACAAATTGCTCCCTCGTATCGCTAAAATCCTGAAGAGTTACGGTATACCAGAAGACTTCAAGTATATTGCTGTTGTAGAAAGCAGTTTGAGCCCATCTACGACATCACATAAAGGTGCTGGAGGTTATTGGCAATTTATGCCGGCTACCGCGAGACTTTATGGATTGCGTGTTGACGGCAATGTAGACGAGCGTCTTGATCTTGTTAAATCGACTCATGCTGCCGCGAAATATTTAAAATCACTACATGATGAATTTGGCGATTGGACATTAGCAGCAGCAGCTTACAATGTTGGTGGGGGGAGTCTTCGTTCTTCGTTAAGAAGACAAGGAAAAGACAATTATTACGACCTGAAGCTTAATGCAGAAACCGCAGCGTACGTTTATAAAATCATCTCTATGAAAACTATTTTGGAAACAAGTTAGTAGAGATAAAATAATACCTAAAATATTTGAAGAAAGGGATGTCGAAAATGACGTCCCTTTTTTTTGTCTGTACTAGCCATATTTTATAGGGATAATCTTATTTACCCCTGTTGTCTTAACTCCCTGTATTGACAGAAATATGCTAATTAAAGTAATGGCTCTTTAAAAGCTTTAGAATATTTTGTAAATTTCATGTTAATAAGAAAATAGATTGTTTAATGAGATAAAAAATAACAACTAGTTTCTTTTACTAGCCAATTGACAAATAGACATCTTGCAATTCCGGCGATTCGATTATCGCACTTTATTAAAATTTTCTGAGTACAAGCTTTCAATTGTGATGCATATCACATTTTAGTGCTTCGGTTTATCATTCGAATGTCATGTGGTTAGGGGTACCTTTGAATCAGGTTAACTTAATTTAATAGAATAATGCAGGTAGAGCAATTTAATTATGACAACAAGATTGTCAGAGATTTTGGAATCGCAACTGTAACATGGGGAATCATCGGAATGACGGTGGGTCTATTAATAGCTTTGCAGCTAGTATGGCCGGAACTGAATTTCGGAACCCAATTTACAACCTTTGGTCGTATCCGACCCTTGCACACCAATGCAGTAATTTTTGCCTTTGTTGGTAACGCCATCTTTATGGGGGCTTATTATTCAATGCAACGCGTACTGAAAGCAAGAATGTTTAGCGATGTCCTAAGTAAAATTCATTTTTGGGGCTGGCAATTGGTTATTGTTGCCGCAGCGATTACACTTCCGTTAGGTATTACTTCATCTCACGAATATGCTGAGTTGGAATTGCCTATCGATATTTTCCTAACAGTAATCTGGGTAGTGTTCGGAATCAATATGTTTGGTACTATCATCAAACGTAGAGAACGTCACATGTATGTGGCTATTTGGTTTTATATCGCCACTTTCGTAACCGTTGCTGTTTTACACATCGTCAACTCCATTCAGGTACCAGTAAGTTTCTGGAAGAGCTATTATGTGTATTCCGGCGTTCAAGATGCATTAGTGCAATGGTGGTATGGACACAATGCTGTTGCATTCTTTTTGACAACACCATTCTTAGGGATGATGTACTACTTCCTACCTAAAATGGCTAACCGCCCTGTATATTCTTATAAATTAAGTATCCTTCACTTTTGGTCCTTAATTTTCATCTACATTTGGGCAGGACCTCACCACTTATTGTATACATCTTTACCAAGTTGGGTTCAATCATTGGGAGTCGTTTTCTCGATTATGTTAATTGCTCCAAGTTGGGGTGGTATGATCAATGGATTGTTGACGCTTCGCGGCGCATGGGACAAAGTTCGTACAGAGCCGATGTTGAAATTCATGGTCGTTGCTTTGACATGTTATGGTATGGCAACCCTAGAAGGTCCATTATTATCCTTAAAACAAGTAAATGCTATCGCACACTTTACCGATTGGATTCCAGCGCACGTACACATTGGTGCATTAGGATGGAACGGATTTATGACGTTTGCGGTACTTTATTGGTTGTTCCCAAGAATTTACAAAACTAACCTATACTCTAAGAAATTAGCAAATACCCACTTCTGGATCGGTACATTAGGAATTTTATTCTATGCGATTCCGATGTATTGGGCAGCGGTTGTACAAGGATTAATGTGGAAAGACTTTACTCCTGAAGGTGTATTGAAATACCCTAACTTCCTAGCGACCACATTGGAAATTCTACCGATGCACATGATGCGTGCTGCCGGAGGTTTGATGTACCTAGTAGGTGTGATTTTAATGACCTACAACTTAATTAAAACAGTAAAACAAGGAACACTTGTTGCGAACGAACCTGCAGAAGCACCTGCTTTAGAGCCTGTTCATGTAACAGAACGTTCTCAACACCGTCGTTTAGAGCGTAAGCCACTATTATTCTTAGTGATGGCTTTACTTGCCATATTAATTGGTGGTATCGTTGAAATGATCCCAACATTCACGGTAAGTAGCAACGTTCCTAAAATTAGCTCGGTAAAACCATATACCGCATTAGAACTTCAAGGTCGTGACTTATATATCCGAGAAGGATGTGTGAATTGTCACTCACAAACTATTCGTCCGTTCCGATCAGAGACTGCACGTTATGGTGAATATAGTAAGGCTGGAGAGTTCGTTTATGACCGTCCATTCTTATGGGGATCAAAACGTACAGGTCCAGATTTACATCGTATTGGAGGAAAATATCCTAATAAATGGCACTATGACCATATGTTAGATCCAACTATTACTTCTCCAGGTAGTATAATGCCTCAATATCCTTGGTTAATCAATCAAGATTTAGAGACTAAATATTTAACTGGTAAAATGCGTGTAATGCGTAATCTAGGGGTCCCTTATACGGATGCTGAGATTAACAATGCTGTTGCAGATGCAGATGCGCAGGCGCTTGTAATCGCTAAAGATTTAGCAGCAAATCAGGTTGAAGTAGAACCGACAAAGGAAATCATAGCGATGATTGCCTACCTACAACGTTTAGGAACTGATATCAAGTCGGCTCCGAAAGAGGAGACGCAATCGGCGGAAATTGATAAGAATAATTAATAGCAAACATAAAAAAAGGACATATTATGTTTAAGCAAATAACAAACTTAAATGGCGATGAGATTTACTTAATCGTCTCCCTATGCATCTTCCTTGGTTTTTTTATCCTCGTTAGTGTGATGTTATTCACGATGAAAAAGAATTTTGTGGACTACATGAAAGGATTGCCGTTGGAAGAGTCAGATCACGGATTAGATAAATTACCCGAATAGAAAAGACTTATGATTGCTATGATATTACAAGATACTGTTGCTACAGAAGTTGCAGCAGCAGTACCACAGACATTGGGAACGGGGAATTTATATAATGATATTTTCTATATCATGGTTTTCCTTGTGTTGATCGCGGTATTATTTTCAGCCGTTACGATTAATAGAGCATTACGTACGATGTTGAAGGTTACAATGCCGGACCTTGTTCAAGAGGAATCCCGTTTGAAAGCAGAACGTAAATCTGCGAAGCAGGTTGCTTGGCAAAAGAAATGGAATAATTTCCTTGGATTAAAGCCAATTGAACAAGAAGATTCATTAAAAATTGAAGATCATGAATATGATGGAATTGCGGAGTTAAATAATCCGATTCCAATATGGTTTAATGCATTGTTTTATTCAACTGTTGTTTTTGCCGTTGGTTATTTACTAATCTATCATGTGTTTGGAATTGGGCTTAACCAAGATCAAGAATATGATAAAGAGATGGCGAAGGCGGAGATAGAGAAAGCAGAGTTTTTATCTAAATCAGCAAATGCTTATGATGAAAACACGGTTGAGATTGATGCAACTGGTACATTGGCTGCAAACGGCAAGGCTATTTTTACTGCCAATTGTCAAGCATGTCATGGTCAGGCAGGGGAGGGTACAATTGGTCCGAACTTGACTGATAGATTTTGGCTTCACGGTGGAGAGATTAAAGACATCTTCAAGACGGTGAAGTACGGAGTGCCAGATAAAGGGATGGTTCCTTGGGAGCAAACCTTAACACCGGCTCAGATTGCTGAAGTGAGTAACTACATCGTGACGCTACGTGATACCAAACCTGCCAATCCAAAAGCAGCTGAAGGTGTAGAAGTCGCAGGTTACCAAGCCGATGGTGGTTCTTCAGAACCTGCAGCGCAAGATAGCGCAGCAACAGCAACAAATTAAATAAAATATTACAAGTCATGGAAGTAGCAGCAAAGGGAAGTGAAAATATCAATCAACCAGAAAAATCGAAGAGAAAGTGGGTTTATGCGAAAAAGCCTGCCGGAAAGCTTTACAATTATCGACAGGTTGTTGGATACTCTTTGCTGCTCTTTCTATTTGTAGCACCGTTTGTCAAAATAAACGACAATCCGTTCCTGATGTTTAACATCATCGAACGTAAATTTTCCATCTTTGGAAACATCTTCTTGCCGCAAGATATGCACATCTTTCTCTTTGGTATGCTTATCATCATGGTTTGTATCGTTCTGTTTACAGCAGTGTACGGTCGTGTGTGGTGTGGATGGACTTGCCCGCAAACCATATTTATGGAGTTGATTTTTCGCAGGATCGAGTATTTAATTGAAGGCGACTGGAATAAACAAAAGAAGTTAAACGAAGGTCCAGATACCGATGCAAAGGCCTGGCGAAAGATCTTGAAGCATGCTGTCTTTATCCTGATTTCCTTTTTGATTTCGAATTTATTCTTAGCCTATATTATAGGTGTAGATGCGCTGCTAAAGATTATTACAGAACCTGTAGACCAACATTTGGGAGGCTTCGCTTCCATATGGGCATTTACCTTTGTGTTTTATTTTGTATTCGCTTATGTGCGTGAAATCGTTTGTACACGTATTTGTCCTTACGGTCGATTGCAAGGCGTATTATTAGATGAAAACTCAGTTACCGTGGCGTATCATGTTTCACGTGGCGAGCCTAGGGGTAAGATTCGTAAGAATAGTGATGAATTTAGAGGCGATTGTATCGATTGCAACTTATGTGTCCATGTTTGCCCAACGGGTATTGATATCCGAAAGGGAACCCAGTTAGAGTGCGTTTCTTGTACAGCATGTATCGACGCCTGTGACGCGGTGATGGATAAGATAAATAAACCTAAACGTTTAATCGGTTTCTATACACAAGCTGAGGCTGAGGGTAAAGAAACTGTTGTTGAAGGAAAGAAAAGAAATACGCGAGCAATTGTCTATTCCTGTATATTGCTCGTGCTAATGGGTATCTTTGGTGCTATGATTTTTAGTCGTACCGATGTCGATGGACGACTTTTGCGAGCCAAAGGCAGTACCTATCAGTTCCGTGATGATGGAACGGTAACAAATTTATATTCCTTAGAACTCATCAATAAAACTACAAAGGATATTGATTATGTGCTGGAAAGCGATGATAAGAATATACAGATTCAAATTGTAAATCCGATTTCTCATTTACCACGCGAGGGAAATGCTAAGTTGAGTTTATTCTTAATAGCTAAAAAATCAAGTATAAAGGAATACAAATCGAATATTAAATTGAATGTCGTGGCCGAGGGTAAAGTGATCGAAACAATGAAGACCACCTTTATTGCTCCGCCTTCAAAATAAAAAGGAATGAATTGGGGATATAAAATAGTTTTTGGCCTAGGTGCCTTTATATTGTTCATCGTCGGTTTGGCTGTTTATATGGTCTCTCAAAATACCGATACGCTGGAAGATGACGATTACTACGAACGCGGGCTTAATTATGACGAGACGTATCGTAAAAAAGAAAATTTGAATAGAAATCACGCAAAGCCGACGATTCGAATTAATCAAGATACATTATTGATTCAATTTATTGCGGCAGATAATAAAGGTCAATTACATTTTAAGCGACCAGATAACAATAAACTGGATATATCGTTGCCATTTGCCACTAAGGGAGATTTATTTAAATTACCCTTAACAACCTTTAAAAAGGGAAATTGGAATCTCGAAATCGATTGGGTTAGTGCAGGCGACAGCTATTTGATTGATCAGCACGTTTACTATTAGGGCATGACTTATCATTACCTTGCATTTTTTATGGGCCTTTTAGGCAGTATTCACTGTGCGGTGATGTGCGGACCTTTACTGATTGCCGTTCAAGGCGGGAGTGCTGTTTCATGGAAGACAACATTCAATAAATTGCTATATCAATTTGGTAGGATTTTGACCTATGGCTTACTAGGTGTCTTACTAGGTTTAATAGGGAATGCTGCAGCAGTTCAAGGTTGGCAACAAGCCTTTAGCTTGGTTACGGGGATTGTGTTAACGGCTTTAGGATTGTTTTACATGCTTGGTAAGCATTCTAAGCAATTGGCTAGTTTCCAGTCGAAAGCAATACAGCCTTTCGCTCGATTTATGGGGCAATGGCTCTATCGTCCCGGCGGCAGTTTTGTTGCTGGCGTTCTCAATGGTGTATTACCCTGTGGAATGGTATACATGGCGCTGGCTTCTGCAGTCAACGCGAGTTCGCTCCAAAATAGCTTTATGTTTATGGTTCTCTTCGGATTAGGAACATTGCCGCTATTGTTAATTTTCTCCTTCGTTGGGAATTTTCCTAAACGGGTTCTTAAAAAGGGCTTCAGTTCCATACTGCCGGTTCTCTTTATCCTCATGGGCGTGTGGTTTATTCTACGCGGAGCTAACTTGGATATCCCTTATCTTTCTCCTCTTCTACATATGGAAGGCGCCATGAATTGCGCGTAGTTTTTACTCTACTGCTTCGTTATTATTCGAAGCATTCCCGAAGCAGGTACGAGCTATATTTCTACTATTGATTTTTCTTTTCTATCTTGTTATTGGGTCTCAAACATTTGGTAGCTGTGTTGGTTTAAATTGGAGGACTCCCAATTAAGTACGAGAAATATCCATATGAATGAATATATACAGCCTGTAATTTTATTTCTAGAGCAATGGGGATGGATGCCTTCATCTATTATTTACCTCGGTGTAATAATCACGATTCTTATAGAGAACCGTAATCCGACGAAGACTATCTCATGGGTGATGGTTATCGTCTTTTTGCCATTAGTCGGTGTGATTCTATATTATCTATTTGGTCAGAAGTTTTCAAAAGTAAAAAAACTCAAACGCCTAAATCAAGAGCAAACTTTGCGGTTGAAAAAAGAATTTCAGCGCTTGGAACCGTTAATGACTTGGTCTATTCAAAATATTCACAATAAAATAGGCGATTTTGCACGCGTCTATTCCTATCTCAAAAACGAACGCCTTTCATCACCAACCTTAAATAATGAGGTTACATTATTGGTTAATGGTGAAGAAAAGTTTAAATATTTTTTGGAATCATTGGAGTCCGCGAGCCATTCCATTCACTTAGAATACTATATTTTCGATTTAGATCAAATCGGTACGAAAGTTTTGAATATCCTCGAACAGAAAGCAAGTGAGGGGGTAAAGGTGCGACTTATAGTCGATAGTTTTGGCTCTCCTCAATTGGTTCGGCATATGAGGAAGATAAAGAATGAGACTAAAATTGAATTTCAAGCATTTCTGCCGGTAACTTTTACTTCCTTAGCGAATAGCAATTACCGGAATCACCGTAAAATTGCGGTTATAGATGGTTATACAGCTTATATTGGCGGGATTAATATTTCTGATCGTTATAGCAATCCGAACAATTTCGGCTTGTATTGGCGAGATACATCAGTGAAAGTTGTCGGGAACGCTGGTACCATGTTTCAAATTAGTTTTTGGAACTCCTGGAATCAGACGGATGGCGAATCATTTAATTTGGAAGACGGTTATTTAAAGGATATGCCGGTGGTAGCAGAACAGCTGAGCGCTGTTGCCCTAGTTTCCAGCGATCCAGGTTCAATGGGGCCATTCAATATGGAGGCACTGCTTCTAGCTATTGGCGAGGCTAATGAAAGTATTAAGCTTTGGACTCCCTACTTCATACCATCAGAAGAGTTGTCGACTGCGCTGAAGACTGCCGCTGCTGCAGGAGTTAATGTGGAATTAATGATTCCCGCTACAGGGGATTCTTGGATTGTGCAGCATGCTTCTTTCTCATTTTTAAAACCGTTGCTTGAACGAGGCGTAAAAGTCTATCTTTATGAGAAGGGATTTCTTCACGCGAAGACTTCTGTCATCGATAAGAAGATTGCCTATGTGGGTACTGTAAACTTAGATTTCCGTAGTTTTTATATCAACTACGAAGTCGCTGCAGCAATTTCGAATAAGCGTTTTTGCGAGCAATTAGATGAACAGTTTGAAATAGATAAGCAGGATAGCAGAATAGTGACGCTTAAAGATTGGAAGAAGCGAAAAGCATGGAAGCGAGGAATAGACTCTTTATGTCGCTTATTGGCACCCCTACTATAGGCTAAAGACTGTTAAATTTCAGTGTATATGGGGATGTTCTTTAAAAAATTAGATATATTTAGCTTTTTGAAAAACTCAAGAATCAATGAGCAAAATAAATCGAATACTTATCCTTATTATAACCCTATTAGCTGTTTCCAATTTCACGAGGGCCCAAGAAAAACCTGCAATTCCGATTAATACCGCGGTAGAGAATGTGCAAAAGTTCTTTACAGTTTATCCTGTAGAAAAAATACACCTTCATTTCGATAAACCATACTATGCAGTGGGGGATACCCTGTGGTTCAAATCCTATCTGAATACCAATCTATTCAATTATGATCCAAGTAAGGTTGCTTATGTAGAGATCTTGAATAGTCGTGACTCCTTAATGCAAACTTTACGTGTGCCATTGAAAGATGGAGCAGGAAAGGGACAATTGGTATTAGATCCGCAATTTTGGTCCCAAGATAATTATCGTGTTCGAGCATATACGAAGTGGATGATGAATTTTGATATGGGTTACTTCTTCAACAAGGTTATTCCAATTGGCGATGCTATTAATAAGAAGTTAGGCACTGATATCAGCTTTGAACCGGATGGGACAAAGACGAAGGCTGTACTTCAGTTTAGGAATCGCAATGGCGAGCTTTTGAGTCGCAAGAAGTTGAGTTGGGAAGCCAATGACGGTTGGGATCCTTTCGATAAAGGAAAAGCGGAAACGGATGCTTTGGGTCGCGTGACAGTCAACCTGTCGACGAAAGAAAAGGAGAAGTTTCAGAATGGACGCTTAGTGATTAAATTGGAAGATGGAGAGACTTTAGTTGGTCAATATCCTCTACGTAATGCAATTTGGGAAGCTGATGTTCAATTTTTTCCTGAAGGAGGGGATTTAATAGCTGGTATTTCCAAGAAAGTTGCATTTAAGGCTGTCAATTCAACAGGTTTAGGCTTAAAGGTAAAAGGTAAGATTATCGACAGTAAGAAGCAAGAGGTTGCAACTTTCGAAGATTTAGGTCTTGGTATGGGTGCTTTTACTTTTGTTCCGGTTAGCGGCGAGAAATATCAAGCGCATGTTAATTTTGAAAATGGTCAGCAAAAGACATATGATTTACCAGCTGTCGTGGATAACAAGGTAAATTTGGTCTATGTAAAACAAGAAGGTGATTTCATCAACTTGGGAATTGTGACCAATGACAGTTATTTTCAGCAAATTCAAAATAAGCCATTCTATGTTTTTGGACAGTTGAATGGACACTTAGTTTATGCCGCGCAGGCATCAATGAAAAGTGCTGCTGTATCTGTACGAATTCCGATTAAGGAACTGCCGAATGGTATTGTACAGATGACTTTATTGTCGCCAGATGGTGCACCGATGTCTGAACGTTTAGTCTTTATACAGCCTCAAAAACTGATTGATATTCAGGTGAAAACAGATAAAGACAGTTATACACGGAAAGACTTGGTGAAGATGAAACTTCATGTTAATAGTCCGATCGATAGTTTGATTGGGAATTACTCCGTTTCCGTAATCGATGAGTCGAAGGTTCCATTTAATGAGGATAATGAGCGTACTATCGTGAGTAGTATGTTGCTTACGTCTGATTTAAAAGGATACGTCGAGAAACCTAATTACTACTTCAACGAAAAGAATACAAATAGACAAGATGCTATTGATGCGTTAATGATGACTCAGGGGTACAGACGCTTTGATTATAAGGATTTGGTCCAAGGTAAATTACCAGCTTTGCGCTTTATGCCAGAATTAGGTATTACATTAAGTGGTACTTTACGCTTAAATACTGGACGTCCGCAGCCTAATGGAGGTCTATTTTTAAGTATTCCAGGAGCAGCAATTAAGAAAGATACTTACACTGACAAGAATGGGGCGTTTAAATTTGAAAACCTTGTTTTCCAAGATTCATTGAAAGCGACAATCAACGCGCGTGGAAATGATAACTTCCGTAGTCTTGTCATCAATATGGATCAAACATTCTATCCAGAGGTAGATCAGAATAGCCCTTATTTTAGTTCTGGTATTCAGAATATAGATCAAAGCATGTCGGCATATCTGGATAATAGTAAGAAGGAATTTCGTACATCGATCTTGATTGATGAGGTTGTTGTAACAGCAACTCAAGAGAAAAAACAATCGAGTAAAGATTTTTCTGCATTATCTGGACTTTCAATGCCTGACCATCGTATTGAAGGTTCTCGACTTCAAGGTTGTAATGTTCTTACGATGTGTTTAAATACGCTTTTAACAGGGGTTACCTATGATGTAAATACCCTGAAGTATTATGTGACAAGAAATTATAACTCCGGTAGTCGTGTTCCGGTTCAATTCTTTTTGAACGGTATGCCAATTGATGAACCTTCCTTAAATTCAATTACTGTTTCGGAAATTGAAGGAATTGAAATCTTCTTAAGAGATGATTTAGGGACTGTTCGTAACATTTATCAGAATGATGGAGTTGTATCGATTATCACGAAAAAGGAAAAGAAACAACCTCGTATGACTGCAGCGCAAATTGAGGCAATGCTTCCTAAATCAAATGTAATTGATCTTCACCCATTAGGATATGTTAAACAACGTGTGTTTTATACACCAAAATACACGACTCCAGATAGCAAGAATATTAATGACTATAGAACAACGGTTTACTGGAATCCAGAAATTCAAGTTAGTAAGAATGGAGAAATAGACTTAGAGTTCTATAATTCTGACGGTACTGGGAAATACAAAGTCGTTGTAGAGGGGAATGATGTTCAGGGTAATGTAGGTCGCAAGGTCTTCTATTACAATGTGAAATAGACGTTAAAAGTTAAATTTTAGCTGAATATATTGAAAGGTTCGAAGTTCTGCTTCGAACCTTTTTTATTTCTATTTTCTCACGTTTAGAACAACAGCAACAAGTATCAAAATAAAACCAAGTATTGCGTATTGACTGAATGTTTCCTGAAATAAAAAATATCCAAATATTAGCGCGTAGACAACACCTAGATAATTTAGACTAGCTACTTTAGCAAGATTGGCAGTTTGGTAGGATAGGGTCATATAATATTGTGCGATTTGGGTAAATATTCCAATCAATAATAGTATTCCCCAATCCCATCCAATAGGAGTTTGCCATTGCAATATGGTGTAAGCGGTAACAAAGGGTAAGGTAATAAGCGGGAAATAGAAGATGATAACTAATGGGTGCTCAGACGTTTTTAGTTTGGAGATGATGTTGTAAGCTAGCCCAGAGAACAATGCGGCGGTTAATCCGATAATTAGATCTAAGGGTGAAATTCGCGGGTCAAATCCCTTCAGCATCATTACGCCGATAATTGCAATTGCGAAATATAGAAAACGTATTGGCTTTACGGGTTGCTTTACGATATAGATTCCAAGTATTGCCGTAAAAAACGGAGAGAGATAGTTTATCGTCACCGCGGAAGCTAAAGGTATGTTTTGCAGCGTGTAGAAAGATCCTACTAAACCAATGCAACCTGCGATTCCTCGAAGAATTAGTAATGGCTTATTATTTCCAAATACTGGAATATTGTCTCTTTTAAGAATAACATAAGAGGCGATAAGACTGAATAACGATCGGAAGAAAACAACTTCGAGTGTTGGGATGTGAGATACATACTTAACACATACATTCATCAGGGCGAAGAATAGCCCCGCAAGCAGCATATATTTAATGCTATCTTTTTCTTCCACAACTATTGAACAGGGTCGTTATGTTTTTTTACGACTTCTCTAATGCCCGTTTCAGGGTCAATTTCTAACTCAGTTTGTTTAACTAATACGGCGAATGAAGACGGTTGGATACCTTTACCATATTTGATAGCATATTCCTTAGTAAACTCGGCTCCAAAGTATAGGATAGCAGAAGAGTAATATACCCATGCTAATAAGATTATAATTGATCCTGCAGCACCGTAAGATGATGCGGTCATGTTTTGACTCAAATAAACGGAAATACCATATTTACCTAACATGAACAGCAAAGAAGTGAAGATTGCTCCTCCCAAAATGTCTTTGAATCGAACTTTTGCATCTGGTAAGAAGGCATAAATAATACCGAAAAGTGTTGTAATGACTACGAAAGTAATGGTAGTGTTCACCATATCGATCAAGCTGATATCCCAGTTCTGAATAAATCTATTGAAATAGTCTGTCATGATTCCGATCAAACTACTTACAATTAAAGAAGCCATTAACAAGAATACCAACCCTAGAATCATAGAGAAAGAAATCAGTCGGTTGATAATAAGTTTTAACCAACCTTTTTTAGGCTTTGGTTTTACTTTCCAGATTGTGTTGATTGAATTTTGGATATCGACGAAGATTGTCGTTGATGTGAACATTAAGGTCGCAGTACCTATAATAATTCCGATATTGGATTTACTATCTAGCGATATCTTGGAGACTGTAGATTCAAGGGTAGCGGCAATTTCTCGTCCGAATAGATCGCTGAGTTCGTCCATGACTTGATCACGCGCTCCAACTGTTCCATCCAGGTGTTCACCGTAAAAAAAACCTAAGGTCCACGTTAATATCAGTAACAATGGACCTATTGAAAATACGGTATAGTAAGCTAATGAAGCACTAAGCTTCATGCAATTGTCTTCGATAAACCCATTTACAGCATTAACTAATAGCTCCCAAAATTCCTTTAGTTTGGTCCAAATAGTGTTTATCATAGGGTACGATTATTCCTTATAAATATCTTTAATTAATTCTTCATTTTTCTGAAGGATAACCTTGCGTTTTAGGCTTAACTTAGGTGTTAGCTCGCCGTTGTCAATGGTCCATTCCTTATCGAGAAGTTTGAATTTCTTCACTTGTTCCCAATGTCCAAAGTTAGCCATTGCCTGTGAAATAATTTGCTCATATTTTGTTAAAACTTCCCCCTGCTTAATTGCTTCTTGCTTCGAGCTGAATGGGATGCCTTTATGTTTACAATATTTTTCCAATTCCTCGAAAGCAGGGACTATCAATGCAGCAGGGAAACGCTGATTCTCACCGATGACCATTACTTGTGCGATTAAAGTGGATTCCATTAATTTATTTTCAAGTACTTGCGGGGCAACATATTTACCACCAGCAGTTTTGAACATTTCCTTTTTACGATCGGTGATGCGTAAGAAGCCATCAGGTGTCAATTCGCCGATATCTCCAGTATGGAAATATCCAGCCTCATCGAATGCTTCTTTTGTAGCCTCATCATTTTTATAGTAGCCTTTGGTAATACTTGGCCCTTTGACCATAATTTCGCCGTCTTGCGCAATTTTCACATCCAAATTCTTTAAGACACGCCCAACCGTTCCAAATTTCACATCTTCGTCTTTCCAAGAGTTCACAGCAATTACTGGGGATGTTTCAGTGAGTCCATAGCCCTCTAGAACCTTAATTCCTGCTGCCCAAAAGACACGTGCTAAACGCTCTTGAAGGGCGGCACCTCCTGATATGATCGTTTTGATATTACCTCCTAGGGCTTCTTGCCATTTAGAGAATATGAGTTTTCTTGCTATTCCTAATTGAAAGTTATACCAAGCAGAGTTCTTCAGCGGCTCTTGATATTTGAGTCCAAGATCTAATGCCCAGAAGAATAGTGATTTTTTAATACCTGTTAAGTCTTTGCCTTTAGCAACCACTTTATCATAAACCTTCTCTAGTACACGTGGAACAGTTGTAAATAAATCAGGTTTAACATCATTGATATCGGCAACGATATTATCGAGATTTTCAGCATAATAGATCTGTACACCACGTGAGAAATACATGTATACAACCATACGTTCGAATATATGACAAAGCGGTAAGAAGCTTAACGCCTTCTTGTAGTCATCGGTGATCAAATGATTACAGGCTTGAACATTGCTCAGTAAATTTTCATGCGACAGGAAGACGCCTTTAGGTTTTCCGGTTGTTCCTGAAGTGTAGATCAACGTTAGTAAGTCATCGGCGTCTACAGCATCATTATAGGGTTGTAAATCAATTTCCTGTGATTTCCCTAATTCTGCGACTTCGAGAAATAATTTACGTCCCTCTAATTTGTCAAAAGTATAGGTCTCAATGTCGATATTATTCTCTTTCATCGCCATATCAGCCTTATCCGCAAGATCTTCGTTACTTACAAATAGCATCTTAACTTCCGCATCGTTGATGATGTAGACTAAATCTTGACTAGAGAGCGTTGGATATAGAGGTACAGTTGCAACACCAAGTTGATTACAAGCAAAATCGACAAAATTCCATTCAGGACGGTTTCCCGACATGATAGCGATACGATCTCCTTTCTTAATTCCTCGAGCTAGTAATCCTTTACTCAGGTTATTTACGATATCAACAAAGTCTGCAGTAGAATATGTTTTCCAATTGTCGCCAGAACGTCCAGCAACCATGATGTCTTTTGCAAATTCTGTCTTATAGTTTATGATAATATCAAATAATCTTTTGAACTTATTCATACTTTATTCCCTTCGTTTAAATAACAGTTTATAATTTTCATAGCTTAGGTCTGACTAATATATTGTTTTTTTTAAATAAAAACTATGCTAGCAGAGTAATATTTGTGCTATGTATATCCGCATGATGTTTAAAATCAGTTGAATATCTTTTTTGTTTAAACATCTTTTTTAAAGATGTTGGTGATGTGTTTATAATTAACTCAAACCTAAATATATCTAACGTTATACCTTCGTTAGCTTCATTTCAAGTCTAAATTATTTCCTTAATGCAAGTTTAATAAGTTAGGAAAAAAATGGATATCTAGTTTAATATTTGTGATAAAACTACAGTGTTCTGTCATTCTCTGATTTTACTGCTGGTTTTTGAAGAGTTGTTGCATTCAATTAATAATGCTATCTATCGACTTAGGCAGCTATTCCTTTAAGATCGAGCCAAATTTCATGAGGAATTTGATTCAATAATTCAATTTATTCTAGGCGTTTTTGATTGAATATTGCCCTTTTATTATAAAGCCCGTCGCGTGACGGGTTGAGAAGCATTCCACTAATTTTAATGACTTAAAATGAGTGATTTATCAGATTAACCTGAGGATTTACTTAAAGCAGTATACCTAAACCCGGTTTTTTCCGTTTAAAAATAAATGCTACATTTGGGCGTTCAGATATTTTAAAAATTTATGAAGAAAACATTACAATTAACAATCATTCTAGTTTTGACCGTTTTTGCGGGACTTAATATGGCTCAAGCACAATTGCCAAGTACACACGCTATTGGTGCTCGTTTCGGGTCGGCTACGGGTGTGACGTATCGTTATAGCTTAAATCAGCAAAATGCCATAGAAGGTATTTTGAGTGTTCAAAGTAATTCTAAATACAGTAGATTCCGTTTGGTAGGATTATATGAATATCACATGCCAATTGCCAATGATTTCTCATGGTTTTGGGGTTTTGGGGGTAGTGTTGGCTCTTACGCTGGTAAAGCATACACGGACGATAAAGGAAACCGATATGATAAATATTCGGAACTTGCATTAAGTGTTGATGGTATAGCAGGGGTGGAATACAAAATCCCATCTGCTCCAATTGCACTCTCACTAGATATTAAACCTCACTTTGACTTTTTACAAAGTTCTGGATTCAAAATTTTTGACACCTTCGGCTTTTCCGTTAGGTACACATTCTAATAAAACGTTCATGATACATCGGGTATCACCAACAGCCATGAAAGTCACGGGCTCATAGTCCCAATAGGCATTTAGCCAAAACGGTATCTTAGTACCAATAAATATAAGACCTATGGCTGTCAGCGGATTACCCTTTATTCTTGACCGTGGTTGTGGACTGGATGTCCACAAAGACACAGTAGTTGCTACCATTAAAGGTAGTGATTTTGATACAGAGACAAAAACCTTCTTAACTTTTACGGATGACTTGTACAATTTAGTGGAATGGCTCCAGGCCCATTCCATTACACAGGTTGCCATGGAGAGCACTGGGGTTTACTGGCGACCGGTTTACGCGGTTCTGGAAGACTATTTTCACATCCTACTGGTCAATGCCCGGCATATCAAAAATGTTCCGGGACAGAAGACCGACAAGAAGGATAGCGAATGGATCACTAAACTGCTTCTTTCCGGTTTACTGAAGGGGAGCTTCATCCCACCACAACATATCCGGGAGCTCAGGGAACTTTTCCGACATAGACGTAAGCTTATCGCTATGCGGACCGCAGAAAAGAACCGGTTACAGAACATCCTTGAATCCGCCAACATCAAACTGAGGAGCGTAGTCAGCGACGTATTTGGGGTAAGCGCCATGGAAATGGTCCGGGCGATGGCCAAAGGTCAACTCGATCCTTTGCTATTGGCAAGCATGGCCAAGGGTTCGCTGGTCAAGAAACACGCAGAGCTACTTAAGGCACTTACTGGCAAGATCACGGATCATCACCGCTTCATGTTGAACCTAATACTGCAATCCATCGATCATATCAATCTACAAATAGCACAATCAGAGGCTCAGATGGAACAGTACGCAAGGATCATGCACAAGGAGCTGGAACTACTGGAATCTATCCCTGGAGTATCTTCCAGGGTGGCACTGGGAATCGTTTCAGAAATCGGTACGGACATGGCTCAATTTGCAACACATCAGAACCTTTCTTCATGGGCTGGGGTTTGCCCAGGCAACAATGAGAGTGCAGGAAAGAAGTACTCCTCGAAAATAACACGTGGAAACAAGTATCTCAAGACGACGCTCGTGGAGGCAGCATGGGTGGCCTCTAGATCCAAGGCAAATCCATTACTTGCGGTCAAGCATCATCAAATCGCTGCACGAAGAGGTCAGAAGAAGGCTACAATAGCCATCGCACATAAGATCTTGATTGCAGCATACCATGTCCTGAGGGACAATGAAGCCTATCAATTGCATCCACAGGATAAGAAAATACTTGAAAATAGACGACTTAAAAGAATTGACAGATTACAGAAACAATTGAGTACCCTTAAAAACACGTCTTACAAATAAAAGATCGACCTTTTTTTGGTGGTTAGACTCCCCGGAAATAAAACTGATATCAGACGTTAAGAACCAACAGTTGATGCCTTTAGAGCTCGTAGAAAAAATTATACTCTTGTTTTTATTAATCAAGTCATTTCATCATAAATAATCATACACAAGAAACAGAAACAAAATTATCCGGACAAAAAGAATAGACCCTTGAATAATCACTGGTCTAACATTTTATTGGATTACTAAAAAAAACAATAATAACTTTCAGAAAAAAAAAGGCTCGCACTAGCGGGCCTTTTTTTATTATCATAAGTTCTAAGGAATTTTAGTTCCTTTTATATTTCTCTTTGCTCGGACTCTAGTTCAATGATAACCAAATATCTCCTAGAGCTCGTTGCTCTACTGTTGCATTAGGATTGCGTTCAATATAATAAGATACACGATCGCTTGCTTTTAATACTACTTGTATTTCTCTTATTAATCCTTCTCTAGCGATCATTACATTCAATTCAGTCCCAACATGAGAATTACTGATGATTAAATCTAATTCACGCCCCTGTGGATCAATTCGAACCCCGTTGACCGCGACTATCTCATCATCTACGTTTAGGCCGGATTCCCAAGCCGTCGAATTTCTATCAACGTTTTTGATGGTTGTTCTACCATCATGATGGGTAACTTTGACTCCCAAACTTGCCGTTTGTGTCGTTTCATTCTGATCGATAAATTGGTACCCCACTAAATTGAAGTAGGCATTGTAATCAATTTCTTCACAGTTATAAACAGCATCGAAGACTGGGCTTAAATTAGTACCAGTAATATCTTCCGCGAGCTTTTTAAATTCCGCTTCTTCAATTCCGCGACCTTCAATTAGGTAGAATTGCTTATATGCGGCCTGTAGGACTTGGTCTAAGCGCTTTTCTCCATTGGTTTGGCTAATTATACTCAAGTCTAACATACAAGCTAGCATAGCGCCTTTATTGTAATAAGAGATACTTGAATTTTGTGAATTCTCGTCCGGGCGGTAATGTTTAATCCAAGTATCGAAGCTGGATAATCCAACGGATTGAACGAGGTGCCCAGGTTTGTTCAATACCATATTGAATTCACTTACTAATGCTTGTAAATAGTCGGTTTCATCTCGGAAGTTACATCTGCGCGTAATCAGATTATCATAATACGCTGTGAAGCCTTCGAATATCCATAATAAGCTTGTGTAATTCTCCTCCTCGTAATTGAATGGCCCCAAAGCTTTTGGACGTAGTCTTTTTACATGCCAAAGGTGGAAGTATTCATGAGCCACAAGGCTTAAGAAATTAGTGTAGCCGATTGAATTGCTGTATGCGTTTCTTCCTGATGCTAAAACGGTAGAATTTAAATGTTCTAAGCCCCCATGCCCACTCTGATAATTATGACTAATGAAGACATATCGGTCATTTGGATTAGATCCCCATAACTTCGTCTCTTCTTCTACAATTTTTTTTATGTCTTGCGAAAGCTGATCTTTATCATAGCTTCCAACACCGACCATTGCAAACTCATGAGGAATACCTGCGGCATCAAATGTCCACGTATCTTGATTGCCAATTTCAATTGGAGAATCAAATAGGATATCATAGTTTTCAGCATAAAAACTATTGGTACGGCCTTCAATCTCCGCCAATCCTGTAGAGATCTTCGTCCAGTATTTCGGCAGATCGATATGTACATTTACAGCGTGCTCTAAATATCCATCAACATACAAGAATGTTCCAGCAGGGCTTAAGAAAGCATGCGAATCATCAATGAAGTTTGTGCGAACAGATTTTTCGAAGCTATAGATGCGGTAATTAATCTTTAAATTGTTGCTTGGATTATCAATTCGCCACGTGTTTTTTGATACTTTGTAGATATTCAAATCCTCCGCATTGTCTGTCTTCGCAGATACTTGTTCAATATTCTTAGCGAATTCACGGATAAGATAGGATCCAGGAGTCCAAACAGGCATTTTCACATCTAAATAGGTATTCGCAAATCCTTGAATTTGCATTTCGACCTCTACGTAATGTGCCTGTGGCTCGATAAACGAGATTTGAAAATCGATACTGCGGTTCATACTTTTATCTTTTATGAGAAAAGGGAAGCTATTGAAGCATTCCCTTTATTTTTTAATTCTATTATAAACTTCGAAAGTGTAATCGTATTGGTGTTTTTCATCTTTGCTATGTGGCTCTGAAGAAATTAACTCCCAATCGTCGCTGGGTAGTACCGGAAAATATGCGTCCGCATCTTCGATTGTCGCATGTACTCTCGTTAACAGCACTTTTGAAGCTAACGGTAGTGCTTGTTGATATATTTGTGCACCACCAATAATGAACACTTCTTGTTCATCTCTACAATAAGAAAAGACGTCCTGAAGACTGTTTGCGACATCAACGTCTTCAGCTTCAAAAGTCGCTTGACGTGTAATAACTATATTTCGTCGTCCTGGTAACGGTTTGCCAATAGATTCAAAAGTCTTTCTTCCCATAACGATCGAATGATCCATGGTTTGACTTTTAAAATATTTAAAGTCATTTGGCAAGTGCCACAACATCTGGTTGTTCTTGCCGATTGCGTTATTCTCCGAAGCAGCTACGATCAATGTCAAAGTAGGGTAACTCATGTGTGTCTTAAAACTAATTATACAGCAACAGGTGCTTTAATATGTGGATGGAATTCGTAATCTACTAGTTCGAAATCTGAAAACTTGAAATCGAATATATTCTGCACGTCCGGATTTATTATCAATTTCGGTAGAGGTTTTGGATCTCTTGAAAGTTGCAATTCGGTTTGCTCGAAATGGTTGCTATAGATGTGTGCGTCTCCTAAAGTATGGATAAATTCCGCGGCTTCCATATCGCAAACTTGAGCGACCATCATTGTCAATAGGGCATAAGATGCAATATTGAATGGAACACCAAGGAAAATATCAGCACTACGTTGATATAATTGACAAGAAAGTTGAGGCTTATAAATTCCTTTTTCCGGTTGCGCAGGCGCTACATAAAACTGGAAGAAAGCATGACATGGAGGTAAAGCCATGTTTTCCACTTCCGCTACGTTCCATGCAGACACAATAATTCGACGTGAATCTGGGGTTTCTTTCAATTGTTTAATCACCTGGCTGATTTGATCGATATGCCCGCCATCTGGTTTTGGCCAAGAACGCCATTGTGATCCGTAAACTGGCCCCAAATTTCCGTCGGCATCGGCCCATTCGTCCCATATACTGACGCCATTTTCTTTCAAATACTGGATGTTGGTTTCACCTTTCAAAAACCATATTAATTCATGAATGATCGAGCGAAGGTGGAGTTTTTTCGTTGTAACGAGTGGAAAGCCGTCTTTCAAGTTGAAACGCATTTGATATCCGAAAACACTCTTCGTGCCGGTGCCAGTCCTATCGGTCTTTTCAACACCATGCTGATAAACATGCTCTAATAAATCCAAATACTGTCTCATAGGTTCGTTTCCTTTTTTATAATAGGTACGAAGATACCTTTTTTTAAATCATCAGAATATCAGATTTTTTCAACAACTCACATTTTGCGTCTTTTTGTGTATTTTTGCAAAATATCATGGGAAAAAAAGTTGCTTTCTACACATTGGGCTGTAAGCTGAATTTTTCAGAGACGTCTTCTATTGGTCGTGTTTTCAAAGATGCCGGCTATGAGACAACAGCGTTTAATAGTCAAGCGGATGTGTATGTTATTAATACATGTTCGGTAACCGATCATGCTGATCGAAAATGTAGAAAGGTTGTAAAAGAAGCATTAAAATACTCTCCGAACGCCTATATCACGATTGTTGGCTGTTATGCGCAACTCAAGCCAAAGGAGATCTCCGAAATTCCAGGTGTTGATATGGTACTTGGTGCGGCAGAAAAGTTCAATATCCTAGAGCATATCAATGATCTGACAAAGAATGAAAAAGCAGTTGTTCATAATGCGCCAATTGATGAAACTAATCAGTTTGTTTCTGCTTTCTCCATCGGAGATAGAACGAGGACTTTTTTAAAGGTTCAGGATGGCTGTGACTACTCTTGTACGTTCTGTACGATTCCTTTAGCGAGGGGGGCGAGTCGTTCTGGTAAGATTGAAGATATTGTTAAGCAAGCCGAGGAAATTGCTGCTTCAGGGGTGAAAGAAATTGTACTGACTGGGGTTAACATTGGTGATTTTGGAGTGCGTGATGGAAAACGTCAAGATAAATTTGTGGATCTGGTGAAAGCTTTAGATGAAGTTCAAGGTATTGACCGAATTCGTATCTCATCGATCGAACCTAATCTGTTGACAAATGAGATTATTGAATTTGTCGCGCAATCAAAGCGTTTTGTTCCTCATTTCCATATGCCATTGCAATCTGGTAATAATGCAGTATTAGCTAAAATGCGCCGTCGTTACAAACGCGAGCTTTATAGCGAGAGAGTCTCGAAGATAAAATCCTTGATGCCTGATTGTTGTATTGGTGTTGACGTCATTGTAGGTTTCCCAGGTGAAACTCGCGAAGATTTCATCGACACTTACAATTACCTGAACGACATGGATATTTCTTATTTGCATGTTTTTACGTATTCAGAACGGGAGAATACTATTGCAGCACAAATGGAAGGGGCAGTTCCAGGAGCTCAACGTAGCGATCGTAGTAAAATGTTGCATATACTTTCCGAGAAGAAACGTCGTGCATTTTATGAATCGCAATTAGGTAAAACTGATTTGGTGCTATTTGAAGGAGATGAAAAGGATGGATACATGCACGCATTTTCGAGAAATTATGTAAAAGTTCGTACAGCCTATGATCCATTACTTGTTAATGAGGTCGTGCCTGTCAAATTTATTAGTTTAGCTGAAAACGGTGATGTTGACATCGAAGAAATTCCGGAAGTATTAGTGCATTAAAGATAATTAAGACATAAAAAAAGGAGCGATCATTGATCGCTCCTTTTTTTATGTCTAGTTT